>NZ_VFPT01000001.1:3315000-3615000 GCF_006716865.1 Roseinatronobacter monicus
TGACACAGACCTGATCCGTGCAATGGACGGGGTGCGCTTCATCCAACCCTGACGCCGGTCACTGCATGCCCAAGGCGGCCTTGTACAGATCAAGCACCGCTTCTTCCTCGGCAATATCATCGGGTGTGCGCTTGCGCAGGGCGATGATCTTGCGCAGAACTTTGGTGTCGTAGCCGCGCCCCTTGGCTTCGGCCATGACTTCCTTTTGCTGGTCGGCGATGTCTTTTTTCTCGGCCTCAAGGTGCTCGAACCGCTCTATGAATTGCCGCAACTCTTCTGCGGTGACGCTATAGGCATCGCTTGATATATCGCTCATCTGTTCGCCTCTGCTCGATTTCAGGAATATGTCCGATGCTCTTGCCCAATCCTTCGGGCGCATGCAAGTCTTCGCTGGATCAGCCGCGTGTTGGCCGCGAAAATCAGCCCCCCCCGACCAAGGCGCAGTGCGGCGCGCTGGAATGCCGCACGCGCGAAGTAATTTTCTTTTGAAAATACGGCTAATATTGATATGGTCTTTCAAATGTCAGAAGGGGAGCGAATGCCCAGAATCCGCAATAAAGAGCTGCGCAAGTTTGAGAAATCGCTACCCATAGCTTTGCTGCGCGCGCGAGAGGCGACCACACGCCTGTTCAAACCTTTCATCGAGAACCATGATCTGACCATGCCGCAATGGCGCGTTTTGCGTGCATTGGCCGAAGCAGATGCGCTGGACGCCAAGACATTGGCGGAACGCTGTGTGATTTTGCCACCATCGCTGACACGCATTTTCCGGTCCCTGACGCTGCGTGGCTTGATTGCGCAGGTCGAGTGCAACGATGCCCGCCGCCACATGGTGCGCCTGACAGATAACGGACGCGCCCTGTTTGAAGAGGTGGTGCAGGAATCAGAGCCAAGCTATCTACAACTGGCCGATGCGTTTGGGGCAGATCGTCTGGACACATTGCTGGACCTGCTGAACGATCTGCGCAACACTGTGCAGACAATGGGCGATACTGATGACCAAGCGCCGCCCTTGCGCAAGGTGGCAGGCGGGCGCTGACCGTCGCGCGTCGATTATGGCGCGCGTTTCAAAACCAGAACCGCATTCAGCCCCCCAAAGGCAAAGGCGTTCGACATGGCCACATCGACCCGCGCCTGCCGCGCGGTGTTGGGCACAACATCCAGCGCAATTTCGGGGTCTGGTTCAGTGTAATTCACGGTGGGCGCAATCACGCCCTCGCGCAGCGCCATCAGACAGGCCAGCAATTCGACAGCACTCGTGCCGCCAATCAGATGCCCGTGCATGGATTTGCTGGACGATACCGGCACCACAGCCGCATCCGCGCCCAAGCACAGGTGCAAAGCCTCGGCCTCGATCCGGTCATTGGCGGCGGTGCCTGTGCCGTGGGCGTTGACATAATCCACCTTGTCCGGCGCGAGTTTCGCGTCGGCAAGGGCGGCGCGCATAGCGCGGACAGGGCCGTCCCGGTCGGGCATGACAATATCGCCTGCATCGGAACTCATACCAAAGCCCGCCAGTTCGGCCAGTATCTCGGCCCCGCGCGCGTGGGCGTGGTCATAATCCTCGAACACAAAAACCGCGCCCCCTTCGCCTTGCACCATGCCAGAGCGGTCGCGCGAGAAGGGGCGGCATGTGTCGCGCGACATAACGCGCAACCCTTCCCATGCCTTGATTCCGCCGAAGCACAGCATCGCCTCTGACCCGCCGGTCAGCATGACATCGGCCCCACCGCCACGCACCATATGAAACGCCTGCCCCATCGCGTGATTGGCCGACGCGCAGGCCGTAGACACCGTATACCCCGGACCTTTCAGGCCAAACTCGATCGAGACATGCGACGCGGCGGCATTGTGCATCAACCGTGGCACCACAAAAGGATGCACACGATTTTTCCCCTCGGCATAGACTGTGTGGTAATTGTCATCGACTGTGGTGTTGCCCCCGCCCGCTGTGCCCAGAATGACACCTGCGCGCAGGCCCAGCGCTTCATCAATTTCCAGCCCCGATTGGGCCATCGCCTGCCGCGCGGCGATCAGCGCGATCTGGGTAAATCTGTCCAGCAAGGATAGCGTGTTGCGCGCAAAATGATCTTGCGGGGCAAAGCCGCGGATTTCAGCGCCAATCTGGATGCTCAGTCGGTCCACATCGCGGCAGGTCAGCGGCCCAATGGCGCATGTGCCTTGCTGCATCGCGGCAAAGGTTTGGGGCACATCGGCCCCCAGCGGGTTCAACGTACCCGCGCCAGTAATGACAACACGCCTCATGCTGCCTGTCGGGCCACCAGCTTTTCAACCTCGGCAATGATTGCGCCCACGGACGAGATGTCGAATCCCGGCTGTTCAGGCGTGTTGGCGTTGAACGGCACAGATACGCCAAACGCCTCCTCAATGCCGAAAATGCATTCGACCAGCCCAAGGCTGTCAATGCCAAGATCAGCAAGGCGACTGTCGCGCGTGATGTCCGAAGGGTCCATCAAGGCTTGGTCAGCGATAATCGCTGTCACGCGCTCTGCGATGAAATCATTTTCTTGCATGACGTCGAGTCCCATTGGACGCACTCCCAGAATTTCAGTGCATCCTATATCCCCAAATACTGTAACAGTTTCGTAACAAGGGGCAACTCAATTTCTCGCGGGTGCGGCACTGACGCAGGGGGCTGCACCAGTGCCGCCAGTAGATCAGATGCGCAAACCATCCGCGACAGCGCCTGCACGCGACAGTGCATCATAGATTTTCGCATCGCGCCCATAGATGTCATCGCGGAAATTCAACGCGCCGCGCACATCGGTAAAGGCTGTCCGATAGACAAGATGCACCTGCACCGGTTCGTCCAGATAGACGCGGGTTTGCTGGCCTGTGTTCAACACTGAGTGATACAATCCTCGGGGGTCATCTGTCTGGCGTGACAGCAGTTCATAGGCGAAATCGCGCGGGTCATTCAGGCGCACACAACCCGAAGAGTGCGTGCGCACAGTGGTGTTGAACAAATGCCGCTCGGGGCTGTCATGCAGATAAATCGCATAAGGGTTGGGAAACATGAACTTCACTTCGCCCAAGGCGTTGCTGGGTCCGGGCGGTTGGCGCACGTTGAACGGGAAATTGGCGGGCGTATAGCGCGAGAAATCAATCGCGTTGCGGGGCACAACACGCCCGCGTCCATCGACGATCTGCAAATGCCGCGCCCCGCCAGAGGCAAGCGCCCCCCAGTAAGAGCGCGCGATGATCGAGCGCGGCAATGTCCAGTCCGGGTTCATTTCAAGATAGGTCATCCGGTCAGAAAACTCCGGCGTCTGCCGGTCCGCCGCCTGCGCCCCGACAACCGAGACTGTCTCGAATGTCACCTGATCATTATCAATGATCTGGCTGGTGAAATCGGTCAGGTTTACCCAGATATGACGCTCTCCGCGCGGGATGTTCAACCAGCGTTCGCGCTCCATTGCGACGATGACGGATTTCAGGCGCTCTTCTGGCGATGTGTTGAGCGCGCGCAGCGTGGCAGGCCCGACAACGCCATCAGCATCGATCCCATGACGGACCTGAAAATCAAGGACCGCCGATTGCAGCGCCGCGTCATAACTCGCGGTGGCCGAACGCTCCAGATACCCCATTGCGATCAGCCGGTTGCGCAACGCCACAACCGCCTCGCCCGACGTTCCCGGCGTGAAGCGGGTGTCCGGCACGCGCGGCCCCCAGCCACCACTTTGGATCACACGCTCCAATTCATGGCGGGCGCGGAACAGGCGGGCATATTCAGGTGCGGAGGGGGCCAGATTGCGCAGAAACGCCACGGCAGAGCTTTGCGAGAATTCTTGCAACAGCTCTTCAGGGTCAGGGCGCGGCAGGACACGCACGATGCTGCGGTCGATGGACCTTGGGTCCAGCACGCCGCTGCTCAGATCACGGGCGAATTGCAGGAAGACTTTGGTGACTTTGGCTTCCAGATGCGCGCGGTCCTGCTCTGTCTCGACGGCCTCGAACGCGGCGATCAGTCCCGGCACGTCATAGCGTGCCTTTGGCAATCCGTGTTCTGGGGCGCGCATCAATGCGTTTAGCAAAGCCTCGCGGCGGGGGGCGTGTTCGGCCTCGGTCCACAGCGGTGCATAATCTGAATCGCGGTAAAACGCCGAGACCTTCGGGTCTGACGCCACGCTTTCAGCCAGCGCCTGCCGAAACGCGGGGAATTGCTGCGCTGCCGCATCAGGCCCAAGCCCAAGCGTCAGAACAACAGCGGCAGCCGCCAAGGCATTTTTCAATGCGTGCGCAGGCCAAGTTACGGAATCACCAATCATAAATTCACCTTTCGTCACCAACTATTCCCACTTGGGCAATTAACCGCCTATAACGTCCAGTCACAAGACTGCGATCACAAATTTCCACCCAACGGGTGTTGCTTTGAGGTTTTGTAAATGTGTTCATGGTAAAGTTCACCACATGCAGACATATCGCTCCCCGCCCCCGCACATGACCGGTCAATATCGCCAAACAGGCAAATTTCCGCTCAAACCACTCCCCCCGATGGAACCATATCGGGAATCGGGTTGGGGAATTGTTGCAAATGTGGCACTTCTTGGAAAACAGCACGCGAAAAGCAGTGGTCAATAAATTCGCGCCGTCAGTTTGATGGCAGTGAAGACAGGACAAAAGGGACAGAGCGCTTCATGCAAGATGTCAGCAAATCGAACCTCACCCGTCGCGCGATTCTTGGGGCGTTTGGCGCAACAGCAATTTCAGCAGCACCGTTTTTCCCAGGCGTTACCGCCCATGCACGCGGCGCGGGTGACATTCGCAGACTGCATTTCTATTCGGGTCGCACCGGCGAAAGCATGAATGTCATCTACTGGATCGACGGCACCTACATTCCCGAATCACTGGCAGAGATTAACCATTTCTTCCGGGACTGGCGTAACAACGCAGTGATTAACATCGATGCGCGCACGATCGATTTTCTTGCCGCAGCCCATAACATGCTTCGGGTGAATGAGCCTTACATGCTGCTGTCGGGGTATCGTTCGCCCCAGACCAACGCGATGTTGCGCGCGCGGTCCAGAAATGTTGCACAGAACTCGTTGCACCTGCATGGACAAGCCGCTGATGTCCGGCTGCGTTCGCGCTCGGTTCAGCAAATCGCGCAAGCGGCACAGGCCTGTAATGCAGGCGGCGTCGGGCGCTATTCACGCTCGGATTTTGTGCATTTCGATTGTGGCGCAGTGCGCAGCTGGGGAACCTGACCCCAGCACCACCTGCCAGACGACAGACAGCATAAACGAACGCCCGCATAGATGTGCGGGCGTTTTGCGTGGGCACAACATAACTGCACCGCCAGTGTCGTCGGTGCTGACCATAATCCTCGCACCAACGCGCGTTCGGCAGACACACAACTCCTTCAGGGTAAGCCGTGTCGCTGCGAACAATGCACAAATGAACGGCAGCACTGACGATCTGGCAAGCCGCTTTTGCCGGTGCCCGACATTTTCCCGTTTAGAGCGTCGAGCCTTTAACCTGATGCATATCCAGCCCCACAGAAGAAGTTCCAGCATTCGTCCGGTGTGAAGAGGTCGCAGATTTCCGTGAGCGCGTCGAACATCTGATCGAATGTTCTGGCTCCAATCCTACGCAGATGTGCCTTGAGCTTTGAGAAAGCCATCTCGATGGGGTTGAGGTCAGGGGAGTATGGCGGCAGGTACAAGAACCAGCATCCCACATCTCTTAAAGCCGTCGCAGCAGCCTTGTTGTAATGGGTGGCGAGGTTGTCGCAAATAACGACAGTGCCTGGCTGTAATTCCGGGGCCAGGACATTTCGGACATAGGCCTCAAAGGCTTCACCATCCATTGCCCCTTTGATGACCCACGGCGCGATCAGATTGTCGTGCGTCAAACCAGCGATAAATGTCTGCGTTCCCCACGCCCCGAACGGGGCATCCATTTCCAGGCGCTTTCCGCAGAGACTGCGTCCGTATTGACGGGTCAGGTTGGTTTTGACGGAGGTTTCATCAATAAAGACAAGCCGATCAGGATGCGCTTGCATGGCAGGCAGGTGATGCCTGAACCAGTTCTTACGCCGCTCCTTCACATGAGCGCGCAACCGTTCGGTGGCAACCAGCGACTTTTTTTATATGTGTATCCGAGCTTGCGCAGAAACCGCCCGATGGAGGCCGCGTGCGCGGTAATGCCAGTGGCAGCTTCCAATGCACCGGCAAGTTCTGGCAAAGTGATATCACCATCCTGCGCCACCAATTCTTCCAGCAACGCTTGATGAGAAGACAGCTTCCCATGACCAGGAGGACGGCCTTGGGGCTCCGGCTCAATCGAACCCGTTTCCCGCAGCCTGCGTTGCCATCGCACACCAGTGGCGGCGGACAACTTCAGCCGTGCTGCTGCGGCACGACCGCTCAATCCTTCTACAATACACTCTTGAAACCGCGCACGAAGCGCTGACGGCAATGCTGATGACATAAGACATCCTCCCAAGGAACATGAATCACAAATCAACCTCAAAGGGAATCCATCGATTCACGTTTCAAGCGCGGCGCTCTAAAGTTGACCGATGCTGGCGAATCGACTTAGCTTTGTCGACAATCGACAATAATGGGGTCGCTTCTCGACGCCCGCACGTAAAAACAGGGAGTGTGCCAAATGTTGGGCACAGGTCCATCCAACGGATCAGCCGGATCAGAGGGCGGACAGCCCACTGCCGCTGGGGCGGACACGCCGACCGGCAACGCCACCCTTTCGGGTTTCGACCTTGGCGAGGATGAGACGCGGCAAGGGCGCATTCACCGGAAACTGCGGGATTTGATCCTGACCGGTGGAATCGCACCGGGAACGCGGCTGCGCGAAACCGAGTTGAGCGCGCGTTTCGGCTCGTCGCGCGCCCCCTTGCGCGAAGCGATGCGGCGGCTGGAAAGCGAGGGGTTGGTCCGTTCGGATTTCTGGCGCGGCAGCCGGGTCGCCGAATACACCGCGACCGAACTCTATGAGCTGTATGCGCTGCGCGGGTTGATCGAGGGCTATGCCGCGGCCCTACTTCCCGCCCCGCTGGAGGGGGCGACACTGGAACGGATGGCGACGCATCTGGATGCGATGTCCGCCGCAGCCCGCGCCAATGACTGGCTGGCGGTGGCGCAGCAGGATACTGGCTGGCACCGCGAGATCATGCTGGCCGCCCACCGCCCGCTTTTGCTGGACGCATGGGACAGCGCCAACGGCCCGTTGCAAATGACCTTCGGTCAGGTCGGCGGCGCGTTTTATGGGCGCGATGACATTCACGACCGCCATCATGCTGTGCTGGATGCGCTGACAAAGCCCGCCCCGCAGACCGAAGCCACCATCCGCCAACATTATCTGGAAACCGCCGAGCGGGTTCTGGCCACGGTCATCAGCGGCTATCCAACCGAAACCACCCCGCCCGAAGGGCCGGATGCAGCGTCATCCCAAGCGGGGCAAACCGAGCAATCTGAGTGCAACGATCCAAACCCAACAGGAGAGAAACCATGAAACAGCTTGCGACCAAATTCGGGCTGCGCGCCCTTCTTGCCAGCAGCGCTCTGGCCTTGACGACTGCGGCCCCCGCCGTTGCGCAACAGCAAATCGGCTTTGCCACCACCTCGTCATCATCGGGTTGGTACAGTTTCTATGCCAGCCTTGCGACCATTGCCAACCGTGGCTCTGAGGTCATGAATGTCTCGGTCATTGAAACCGGCGGCGCTGCTGACAGTCAGGCTATGGTCCATGCAGGACAGGCCGAAATGGGCATTGCCAACTTCCTTGCCCTGCCTGCAATGATGGAAGGGACCGGCGAGTTTGATGGCCGACCCAATGAAGGGCTGCGCGCCATCGCGATCCTGTCGGCCACCCCCAATGTGCTGGCCGTGCGCGCCGACAGCGATATCGAGACAATCGAGGATCTGGCGGGCAAGCGGATCAATCCGGGCGGCCTTGGGACAGCGACAGAATCGGTGACGCTGGCACTGTTCGAGGAAATGGGGATCGAGCCGGACTGGCAACTGGCCGGCATGTCGGATGCGGCTGATTTCTTCCGTGACCGGCGCATCGACGGCTTTTTCAAGACCTCCGGTGCCGTTGACCAGCCCGACAGCCTGATCGAGGAATTGCAGGCCACCATCGACATCCGCATGGTCGGCTTTACCCCCGAACAGGCCCAGACCATCGAAGATACCGGCCTTGCGCTTCCCTTCGAAGTACCCGCTGGCGTCTATGCCAACCAGCCCGAGCCGGTCATCGCCAAGGGTCTTGCCTATGGCTATTTCGCAACGGCAGACTCGGTGACCGAACAGATGGCCTATGACCTTGCGCAAGCGACCTTTGGCGCGGGCGACGAGATGGCGTCGATCTATCCCGGCGGCAACCCACCCGACTTCGTAGAACTGACACTGTCTTCCACCATCCCGCTGCATGCGGGTGTGGTGCGCTGGCTACAGGAAAACGATGTTGACGTGCCCGAAGACCTGATCCCGGACGATTTCGAGGGCTGACGGCGCCAACATAAACATGTGGCACGCCCGACTGAACCGGGCGGCCACAGATGGACCTGCGCAACGCCGCCTGCCACTGCCACAGGGATGCCCGCATGACCTCGCCCACCCCCGAAGACCAGCGCGCCGCGCGGCTAGAGGCCGACCGCATCGCCACTGTCGACACCTCGATCGACGAGGAGGGGCGCACCGATCGCACCCTGATGGGCTGGCAGGGCTGGCTGTTCGCCGGGGTCGCGGTCGCGTTCTCATGTTTCCACCTGTACACGGCGTTTTTCGGCAGCCTGCCGCATATGCAGCAACGCGCAACCCACGGGCTGTTCGGGGTGGTGCTGGCCCTTGCGTTCTTCTCGCTGCGCACCGGTACGGCGCGCGTACGCGCGACCTTGCCGTGGTACGACTGGGGATTGATCCTCTGCGCGATCCTGCCGATGGGATATGTGCTGCTGTTCTGGCAGGACATGTTCCGCGCGCGCCTGTTTCCCGAACCATACCACCTGCTGCTGACAGTAATGGCCGTGGGCGTTTTCTTAGAGGCGTGCCGCCGCGTGCTGGGCTGGAGCCTTGTGATCCTTGCGGGGCTGGCACTGGCCTATGCGATGCTGGGCCATCTGATCCCCGGCACCTGGGGCCATGCGGGCTTTTCGCCCGAGCGTATGGCCAGCCGGTTGTTCATGGCCGATAGCGGGCTGTGGGGAATGCTGCCGGGGTTGTCGGCCACAGTCATTTCAATCTTCATCCTGTTCGGGCTGATCGTGATGGGCACTGGCGGCGGGCAGGCCTTCATGAACGCAGCTCTCGTGCTGGCGGGTCGGCAGGTCGGCGGCGCGGCCAAGGTTGCCACTGTCGGCTCCAGCCTAATGGGCACAATTTCTGGCTCTGGCATGGCCAATGCGGCTGCCACCGGGTCGCTGACGATACCCATGATGCGCCGCTTGGGCTACCGGCGCGAATTCGCAGTGGGGGTAGAGGCGACAGCCTCGACCGGCGGGCAATTGATGCCGCCAATTATGGGCGCGGGCGCGTTTGTCATGGCCGAGATCGTGGGCATCCCTTATCTGACCATTGTCGTCGCCGCGATCATCCCCGCGATCCTGTTCTATCTGGGCAATTTCTGGGTCATCCACCTATCGGCCCGCAAAGAGGGCATCGCGCCGGTCCCCGCCGACCAGATCCCGTCCGCACGCGCGACCTTCACCATCATGTTCTTCCTGCAACTGATCCTGCCCATCGGGCTGATGATCTACTTCCTGCTGTCGGGCTACTCTATCGCCTATGCGGGTTCGCAGGCGGTTCTGGCGACGCTGATCGTATTCTTCTTCATCAACTGGGAACACAGCCTGAAGGAGAAATGCCTGATCTTTGTGGAAATCCTGCGCAAAGCTGGCATCAGCCTTGCGATGATGGCAGTGCTGGCCTTCGTGGCGCAGATCACAGTGTCGATGATCTCGGCCACCGGTATCGGGGTGAAGTTCACCGATATGATGGTCTCATTCGGCGGGCAATCGTTGTTTCTGGTGCTGGTCATGGCGATGCTCGCCTGCATCATCCTTGGCATGGGAATGCCCACGACAGCGGCCTATGTGCTATCGGCCTCGCTCGCGGCACCGGCGCTGATCGCGCTCGACGTGCCACCCCTGCACGCGCATCTATTCGCGTTCTACTTTGCGATCCTTGCAACGATAACGCCGCCAGTCTGCACGGCCATCTACGCCGCCGCCGCCATTGCCGAAATCCGCTGGACCCGCGCAGTTGTGGACACGATGAAACTGGGCTGGGTCGCGTTTACCATCCCTTTCATGTTCGTCTATTCGCCGCAACTGCTGATGGAGGGGACGGCAGTTGAAATCATAGTGGTGGGCGTGGTCAAGGCGGTCGGGGTGCTGGCACTGGCCACCGCAACGATCAATTATTTTGCAACAGGTCTGACACTGACACAGCGGCTGATGGCCTTTGCGGGTGCGTTCCTTCTCATCACTCCGGGGTGGGAAACCAATATCGTCGGCCTGATCCTGACGCTTCTGGCCATGACGCTCAACCTCCGCGCTTTCCGTGCAGAGGCGACGCGCGACGCCACACCGGGTTGATCGGCCCCTCAGCGATTACGCGCAACCGCTTGGGCGTTTCCCCCGGTTTTGTGGCATCAAAGCGGGTCCATGCTCTTGCCGACGGAAACGAAGGCGGGCCTGGCACCACATCTTCGACGGGTGTCACGCGAATATAGGCACCGCGCAAGGCACCCTAAATGACAACAGGGCCCCCGAAGGAGCCCTGTAAAGTTATTGTGCCGTAGATATCACATCGCCAGCAGAGCAGAGCTTTCGTGGCGGGCCAACACCCGGCGTGCGGTTGCATACCCACTCTGGCCTTTGCGTGTGGCCAGTTCCGGGAACAGGGCCAGAAGCTCGTCGCGCTGCTGCGTGTCCAGACCATTCAGGGTCACATCGGCAGGCTGGAAGCTCTCGCTCCATGCCCCTTCCGAGTCGATGATCTGGTGACTGTCGAACATGATGTGAACGTAAGTCACGGAACGGGCGTCGTGTTCGATACCCGGCTGTCCAACCAGATCGCAGGCAGCGACAAGGACTTCGCGCTCTCCGAACAGCAGTTCTGCCTGATAGCCGCTCAGCAATATCCGGTGACCGGGCGAGACGCGCAGATCGCGTCGGGGAAGCTTGTTGCCCAGCGCACCCGCACGGATCATGACCGAGGCGAAATCCGGGTTTTGTGCCAGATATCCGTCATCCAGCACACGCTGCCCGGCCCAACGCACTTCCTGAAATCCGTCATCGCGCGTCAGAACCTTGTCGCCGATACGAATTTCCTCAACCAGTTTCGGACCTTCGGCGGTGACGATCAATGTACCAGCAGCAAAGCATGGCACTGTGATATTCACTGTCCCAAGGTCAGCCCCGCCTCTGCCGTCGGAGACGACATATTCAAAGCTGTCCTCGCCGAAAAAGCCCTCATTGGGTGTGTAGGTGAAAGTGCCATCCGGGTTCAACGTGACGGAGCCGTTTTGCGGCTGGTTGTTCAGCAGAACCGAGAGCGGGTCACCATCAGGGTCGCTGTCATTGTCCAGCACGTTCCCTTCGACCGTCTGACCAATGCCGCCGGTTGTGAAGGCGTCATCTACCGCGATTGGTGGTCGGTTGTCGGGTTCACATTCTTTCTCGGTGAACAGACTCACTGTCGCGGTATCTGTTCCACCATTTCCGTCGCTGGCCGTATAGGTAAAGCTGTCTTCGCCAAAAAAGCCATCATTGGGCGTGTAGGTGAAACTTCCGTCCTCGTTGAACACGATCGAGCCGTTTTCAGGACCGGTCGCGAGCGTGGCCGTCAGCGGGTCACCATCCGGATCAGTGTCGTTGTCCAGAACATTGCCGGTAATTTCTGTATTGAAGGCCGCAGTGAAGAAGTCGTTTTCGGCAGATGGTGGGTTGTTTGGCGCTTCGCCGACAGTGACGGTGACAGTGGCCGTATCAGTTGCCCCTCTCCCATCGCTGATGGTGTAGCTGAAGCTGTCTTCGCCAGAGAAGCCTTCATTCGGTGAGTAGATGAACTGGCCGTCTGCATTCACCACCACAGTACCGTTTGACGGCTCGGTGTTGGAAATAACGGCCAGCGTATCGCCATCCAGATCGGTGTCGTTATCAAGGACATTGCCGCTGATCGCGCTGTCGAATTCTGTATCTGCAAGGTCATCAACTGCTTCTGGCGGGGTGTTCACGGTCAGATTGACGGTTGCAGTATCAATGCCGCCATTGCCGTCGCTGACAGTGTAGGTGAAGCTGTCATCGCCCGAGAAGCCGTCATTCGGCGTGTAGGTGAAGCTGCCATCATCGTTCAGCAACAATGTGCCATTCTCGGGGTCTGTATTGTCGATAATGGTCAGCGGATCGCCATCTGCATCAGTGTCATTGTCCAGAACATTGCCAGTGATTGGCGTGCCTTTCTGGGTCAGGACATCATCATCATTCGCATCTGGCCCTGCATTCACGGTCAGATTGACAGTCGCCGTATCTGTGCCGCCCTGACCGTCAGTGACAGTGTAGGTGAAGCTGTCCGGGCCGGTGAAACCGTCATTCGGCGTGTAGGTGAAGCTGCCATCATCGTTCAGCAACAATGTACCATTCGCAGGGTCGGTATTGCCGATAATGGCCAACTCGCCGCCGTCTACATCGGTATCATTGTCCAGTACATTGCCACTGAGCGGCTCGCCTTCCTGCGTCAGGAAAACGTCGTCATTGGCATCTGGCGCTGCATTAACGTTCAGGTTAACAGTTGCGGTATCTGTGCCGCCTTTGCCGTCGCTGATCGTGTAGGTGAAGCTGTCTTCGCCGAAGAAACCCTCCTCGGGCACGTAGATGAATTCACCATCTGCACCGATAACGAGTTTGCCATTTTCGGGGGATGTGTTGCTGATGACGGTCAGCGGATCACCATCTGGATCAGAGTCATTGTCCAGAACAGACCCGAAAATCGGCTCGCCTGCCTGACCACTGAAATCATCGGCGACAGCGTCTGGTGCTTCGTTCGGCTCTTCGCCGACTGTCAGCGAAACGACTGCTGTGCTGGTGCCGCCAAACCCGTCACTGACTGTATAGGTGAACTGATCGTTGCCAGAGAAACCTTCATTCGGCGTGTAGGTGAAGGTGCCATCCTGATCGACATTGACAGTACCGTTGAGCGGATTGGTGTTGCTGATGACTTTCAGATCATCGCCATCCGGGTCAGAGTCGTTGTCCAGAACGTTGCCGGTAATATCCTCGCCAAACGCACCTTCGCCAGTATCCTTTACCGCGATAGGAGCACTGTTGGCGCCCACTGACAGTGTGACCGTGGCCGTGTCTGTGCCGCCATTGCCGTCGCTCACGGTATAGGTGAAGCCGTCGTTACCCGAGAAGCCTTGATTGGGCGTGTAGGTAAAGGTTCCATCCTCGGCAATCGTTACTGTGCCATTGAACGGGTCAGAGTTGCCGATGACCTTGAGGGTATCGCCATCCGGATCAGAGTCATTGTCCAGCACATTGTCCGTGATGGGCTGGTTGAAACCGCCAGTGAAAGCGTCGTCCACAGCGTCTGGTGGGCTGTTGGCCACCACGACCGAGATGGTCACCGTTGCGGTATCTGTCCCGCCATTCCCATCCGTTACTGTGTAAGTGAAGGTATCTTCGCCAGAGAACCCGTCGTTCGGCGTGTATGTAAATGTGCCGTCAGTATTGACGATAACACTGCCATTTGCCGGATCGGTATTCGAAATCACGCATATCTTGTCATTGTCCGGGTCCGAGTCGTTGTCCAGAACATTGCCCGAGATGACCTCGTTCAATTCACCTGTAAATTCATCATCGACCGCAATCGGGTCAGCGTTCGTCAGCATGTTGAAGTTTTCTGGAACTGCCTCGCCGAAATTCAGGCCTGAGTTCACAGCGCGTGAGGTCATTGTGAAGGTAATCGAATCTGTGTCTTGATAGAGCGCCAGAAACTGGCTCTCCAGCAGGTTGGGATCGATATTGTCTGTAGTGCCCTTGGCGGTGACTGACGAGCCGCCATCGAAATTCACATCGAGGTTGGAGCCGTCTGACACACCGACATTGGCCAGATTTTCATCATGGATCGAAATTCCCTCGGTGCCTTTGTTTTTATCCAGATCGGCAAAGACAATGGCGGGGTTCAGTGCGACCGGCTCACCGGTTTCCGTGTTGAAAAATTCCAGGCGGAACGTGGCGGTTTCGCCGTCCATGCCAGAATTGTTGTTACCATTGAGCAGGATCTCGTAATCGTCGCTCGACGCGAGATCAACTTTCAAGTGGTCATTGGACTTAGATACGAGAACCAACCGTGCGGATACAGAAGTTCCGTCATCCAGTGTTGCAACGTTGTTATACGTTACGAAGTCGCCGGCGGTTGAGTCAGTGGCACTAACTTTGATACTGCCGTCCACGGCATCCGAATAGTTCAGCGAGATCGCATCAAACGCCTCTGGGTTGAAGCCGCCTTTTGAGCAATCCCCGTCATCCGGCGTATCGGTGTCATCGTTGTCGGAATCATCATCTTCCCCTGGCAGGTTGGGGTCTTCGCCAACCGTCAGGGTCACTGTGGCCGTGTCATAGCCGCCTTTGCCGTCGCTAATCTTGTAGGTGAAGGTATCGGTTCCAGAAAAACCGTCATTGGGTGTATACGAAAAGCTTCCGTCAGAAAACATCTTCACGGTGCCATTCTCAGGCTGTGTCACGCTGATGACACATAGCTTGTCGCCGTCTGCATCGGTATCATTGTCCAGAACATTGCCGGTGATCTTCGTATTGAAATCACCCGAGTATGTGTCATCCGCTGCATCTGGTGCCGTGTTATAGACTTTCTTCCAAGTCCATCCAGTCCATGTCCAAGTATAAGTCTTAAGCGTCATCTGCTTGTCCCTTTCAACACCCGAAGCGCCCAGAGCGCGTTACACTTGATGCGGAGGCAGCGTTCGCCACCAGCATCAACCCCACTGCACGCTCTGAAACGTGCGGAATTTCAATTTCTCGACGGCAAACAGAAATGCGTTTGCGTCACTCGGTTGGCGCTGCGGTGAACCCCACACCCTGCCTCCTCTCAAAACTGCGGACCCTTTCGGGCAGAGATTTTGGAAAGTTGACTCAGGTGACGTGCGTTCAAGGATGGCCTCCTTGCAGCGCGCAATGTTATTTTTGTTCGACCTCGTAAAACACCATTCAGGAAATTCTTCTCATAAACATAGCCATACAAAACTTGCGCAATTCAAGCGTGGTGACGTCTTGCGAGCGCGCTTGATGAACTTTGCAGCGTTCTTTGTTTCAAGAAAGAGGGGTAATCTTTCATTTTGGCAAAATTGTGTCTCGTTTACGGAAAATCGCTTCGCTGAGATTTCTCACACTCGATTTTCGTGTCAAAACTGAGGCGTGAAAACGAATCGTTAATCAATTCCCGCTATGCGGTTTTAAAATTATTTTTTTACAACTTTTAGTTGTATCTATTGGCTTCTACACCTCAGTTTATTTTCTGGAATACACTGTCTTTTAATACTTACACACAGAAACTCGTAATATGTGTCTGACGCGGATGACTGCTCTCGCGTCCCCGCTTTGCACAGGGGCCAATCAGGTCAGATCCTTGACCAGCCGGGTTTCCAGCGCGGCCACATCGGGCATGGTTTTGAAAAACCCTTTCAGGCTCACATCAGCGAAGCCTTGGGCGACGATGTGGTCAATCAGATCGGCAAGCGGTGTCCAGTACCCGGCGGTATTCAGCAGATAGATCGGCTTGGCATGCAGGCCCAACTGCCGCCATGTCAGCACCTCGAAAAACTCATCCAGTGACCCGGCACCGCCGGGCAGCACGACGATGGCATCGGAATTGGTAAACATGACCTTCTTGCGTTCATGCATGGTTTCGGTGACCACCAGCGACCCCAGATCGTGCTTGCCTTTTTCCACATGCATCAGATGCGTCGGAATAACCCCCATCGTGGCGGCACCCGCCGATTGAGCGGCGCGCGCCACCTCTCCCATGATGCCGATATCGCCAGCGCCATAAACCAGACGCCAGCCGTGACGCGCGATCATGGTGCCAACATTACGGGCATCGGCGGCGAATTCCGGGTCTGAACCCGCACGCGAGCCGCAAAACACACAGACAGAGCGGGGCAAATATGACATCTGGGTCGATTAATCCCTTGAATTGCTTTGCTACCGGTTACCGAGGTTGATAATATCTTGCAAGAGCATGCCGGGTTGCGTGGTTTCAAAGGGCGCGCGATGTTGAAATATTTTCCAAAAGATACTTTGGCGCAATGGGTGGTCGGCTCGGTTGCGGTGGCTGGCGCGGCCAGCATGGCCTATGTGCTGATCTTTCCATCAGATACGCCAGAACCTGCGCTGCCAGTGCCACATGTCATGCAGGGTGAACCCGCAGGAGTCGCGCTTCCCCAAGACGAACCTGCGCCCGACATCCAGATTGCGATGGTGGCCCCCACAGCGATTCAGCCCCCCAGCTTCGATTTGGTGCGCATGACGGATCTGGGCGATGTTCTGATCGCAGGCAAGGCACCAGCCCGCAGTTCAGTCTCGGCCTTGATCGACGAAGACCCGGTCGCGCAGGCCGTCAGCACCCCAGCAGGTGAATTTGTGCTGATGTTCGAGGTCGCGCCAAGCCCTACGCCACGGGTGCTGGAGCTGGAAGTACGTTTGCCCAATGGCGACAGGCTGCGCTCAATCGATACGCTGATGCTCGCGCCCCGCAGCGCGACCCTCGCCAGCGGGGGCACGGGTGAACCGGGCGAGCACCACGTGCAAACCGCCCGCGTGGTTGCGGTGGAACCGCTTTTCCCCGACAGCGCCGCCCCACCCCGTCCGCCAGTTATTTCCGAGCCTTCGGTCGTCGGGACAATGCAGCCTTCTGACGCGCTGCCCGACACCCCGGCAGAACCACAGGCAGAGGGGCTGCCCGCGCAGCAGACGGCACATGCTGAACAGCCTGAAGCAGAGGGGTCTGATTTGCCCGAACCGCGCGCGCCGGTTGCAGTGCTGTTGCGTGCAGACGGTGCGGTGCAGGTTCTGGGCGAGGCCGCGTCCCTGTCGAACCCTGCCTCGGGCCGCAATGTCAGCATTGACACTGTCACCTATGATGACGGTGGCGAGGTCGCTTTGAGTGGTCGCACGCGCCAAGGGGCGGCGGATGTTCAGATTTATCTGGACAACCAACCCATCCTGCGCGCCCGCGCGACACCGGACGGAAATTGGCAGGCCCAGCTTGACGGGATTGAGCGCGGTGTCTACCGGCTGCGCGTCGATGAACTGGATGATGCCGCACAGGTCACCTCGCGCGCGGAAATCCCCTTTGAGCGCGCCACCCCCGAAATCGCGCGCGAGGCGGGCGGTATGCAGGCATTGATCGTACAGCCGGGCAACACCCTCTGGGCCATGTCGCGGCAGCAATTTGGCGACGGGGCACGCTATATGCGGATTTTCGATGCCAACCGCGACCAGATCCGCAACCCCGATCTGATCTATCCGGGGCAAGTGTTCATTCTACCGCAAGATACAGACACAGCCGGGCGCGACTGAGGCAGGGGTTGCCCTCTGGCAACCCCTGCCCATTTTATTTGCAGCAGGCTTGACCTGTCTGCGTTTATGCCCAAGTCTTGGGCAGGCAAGGACGACCTTGCACGCGTATATTCAGCGCCAGGACGACCTGGTCCGACAGGAGGATCATATGCCCTGGATTTATCTTGCCATTGCCGGTGTACTAGAGGTGGTCTGGGCCTTCGCGATGAAGCAATCAATGGGCTTCACACGGCTGGTACCAACTATGATCATGGGTGTGTCGATGCTGGGCAGTTTCGCGCTGCTGGCGATTGCGATGAAAACCTTGCCACTGGGCACGGCCTATACTGTCTGGACTGGGATCGGCGCAGTCGGGGCCTTTACAGTGGGCATCATGGCGCTGGGAGAAGCGGTAACCCCGATGCGCGTGGCAGCGGCGGCGATGATCGTTGGCGGGCTTGTGTTGATGAAGCTGTCAGGTACGGGCGAGACCTGAGGCACCCGCTCTGGTCTTTTCTCGGACGCGGGCCTAGATAGCACAGACATATGCAAGAAAGCCCGATATGACTGCGACTGACCCCGCTGCTACAGCGCAAGACGCGCCACCTGTTCCGACAGCTTCGCAGGAACGCGCAAGCGGTTTGCGCACCATCAAGCGTGTCATCCCCTATTTGTGGCCCGCGAACGCGGTATGGGCGCGCAGGCGGGTGATGCTGGCGTTGCTTATGCTGGTGCTGGCAAAACTGGTCGCGGTTGGCACGCCATTTTTCTACAAGGGCGCGGTGGATGCGCTGGCGGGCGAAGGGTCGGCATGGTTTCTGGCGGTCGGCGCAATTGGCCTTACTGTTGCGTATGGTGTCGCACGCCTGATGGAAATCGGGTTTCAGGAATTGCGCAATATCCTGTTCACCCGCGTGGGCCAGCGCGCATTGCGGCAACTGGCGCTGGAGACATTTCAGCATATTCACCGTCTCAGCCTGCGCTACCACATCACCCGCAAGACTGGCGGGCTAAGCCGGATTATCGAGCGCGGCGTGAAGGGCGTGGATTTCCTGCTGCGCTTTTTGCTGTTCTCGATCTTTCCGCTCATGCTGCAACTGCTGATGATCGCGGTCATCTTCTTCTGGCTGTTTGATGTGTGGTATCTGGTCACGGTCGTGCTGACGATCAGCCTTTATGTCTGGTTTACCTTTCGCATAACCGAATGGCGCGTCACCCAGCGCCGGATCATGAACCGGCAGGACACAGACGCCAACCAAAAGGCCATCGACAGCCTGTTGAATTTCGAGACGGTCAAGTATTTTAACGCCGAGGCGATGGAAGCCAGCCGCTATGACGGGGCGATGGCCCAGTACGAGGAAGCGGCGGTCAAAACCAACTACTCGCTGGCCTTTCTGAACTTCGGGCAGGCGATGCTGATCACCACAGGGCTTGTCACTGTGATGGTGCTGGCCGCCATTGGCGTAGAGCGCGGCGACCTGACAGTGGGCGATTTCGTCATGGTGAACGCCTATATGATCCAGATCACGATGCCGCTGAACTTTCTGGGCACTGTATACCGCGAAATCCGGCAGGCGCTGGTTGATATGGCCGAGATGTTCGACCTGCTGGACCAACCGCCAGATGTCAGCGACGCGCCGGATGCTGTCGCATTGAAAGTCAACAAGGGAGAGATCCGCTTCGAGCAGGTTGAATTCGGCTATGACGCCACCCGCCCTATTTTGAAGGGCATTGATCTAACCGTGAAGGGCGGCGAAACCGTGGCAATTGTCGGCCCGTCCGGGTCGGGCAAATCGACCATCGGGCGGCTGTTGTTCCGCTTCTATGATGTGACGGGCGGCGCGATCCGGATTGACGGGCAGGATTTGCGGGGTGTCACGCAATCTAGCGTGCATGGCATGATCGGTGTCGTGCCGCAGGACACAGTGCTGTTCAATGACACGATTGCCTATAATATTGCCTATGGCCGCGAGGGGGCCACCCGCACAGAGGTCGAGGCGGCGGCAAAGGCCGCACGGATTCACGACTTCATCCTGTCACTTCCCGAAGGCTATGACACGGCCGTGGGCGAACGCGGCCTGAAGCTGTCGGGCGGCGAGAAACAACGCGTCGGCATTGCGCGCACCTTGCTGAAAAATCCGCCCATCCTGCTGCTGGACGAGGCGACCAGCGCGCTGGACACGCAGACAGAGCAAAGCATACAGGACAGTCTGCGCCAGATGGGACAAGGGCGCACTGTCATCACGATTGCGCATAGATTGTCGACTGTGGTGGATGCCGACCGGATCATCGTTCTGGATGACGGGCATATCGTGGAAGAAGGCGCGCATGACGCGCTGCTTGGCCAAAACGGGCGTTATGCGGCCATGTGGGCGCGCCAGCGCGTCGAGGGGGAATGACCCAAGGGAAAGGAAACGCCCTGCCTTTGGCACCCCCGGAACCGTCACGCTATCGGGCGGGTCTGGCGCATAAGGGGGGTGCGCGCGGCAGGGAGTGCCCGGCTGCGCGGGCGGGCACAAGGGCCGCGAGGGTGCCATGAAATCCTATGATGTGATCATCTTGGGCGCAGGGGCCGCAGGCATGTTCTGCGCCATCGAGGCAGGGCGGCGTGGGCGCCGTGTTGCGTTGATCGACCATGCGAAAGCGCCGGGTGAGAAAATTCGTATCTCTGGTGGTGGGCGGTGCAATTTCACCAATCTTGATATTCGCCCGGAGCGGTTCCTGTCGCAAAACCCGCGTTTCGCACGCTCTGCCCTATCGCGCTATACGCAGCATGACTTCATTACGCGGGTCGATGCGGCGGGGATTGCCTGGCATGAAAAGACGCTGGGGCAGTTGTTTTGTGACGGCTCTGCGCGCGAGATCATTGCCATGCTGTGCATGGACATGACCGAGGCGGGGGTTGATCTGATGCTTGGCACAAGCATCACCGATGTCAGCCACGGCGATGGGTTCACGGTTCAGACCAGCGCAGGTAGTCTGCATGCACCGAAGCTGGTGGTCGCCACGGGCGGCAAATCCATTCCGAAAATGGGCGCGACGGGCTTTGGTTATCAGCTTGCCACGCAATTTGGCGCAGACCTTGTAGAAACGCGCCCCGCACTGGTGCCGCTGACCTTCACCTCGGCGCAACTGGACGAGATGAAGCCGCTGGCGGGGCTGTCGGTTCCCGCCAGTGTACGCTGTGGGCGCATTGCATTCCGCGAGGGGCTGCTTTTTACGCATCGTGGCCTGTCCGGCCCGTCGATCCTGCAAATCTCAAGCTATTGGCGCGAGGGGGAGGCAATCGAGATTGATCTGGCCCCTGATGTCGATATTTCCGCCGCACTGGCCGCAGAGAAGCAGGCACGGGGGCGACAGGCCGTATGGGGGGTGCTGGGCGCACATCTGCCGGAAAAATTGGCGCGTCAGATCGTGGCGCGCGCGGGCCTGGCGGGGAACCTGGCCGATCAGCCGAAAGCAAAACTGAAAGCGCTGGCGCAAGACGTGTCGGCATGGAGTGTGCGCCCGGTCGGCACCGAGGGCTATAGAACCGCCGAAGTCACGTTGGGCGGCGTGGATACGCGCGGCCTTGATGCGCGCACATTGGAAAGCCGGACCGTTCCGGGGCTGCATTTCATCGGCGAAGTGGTCGATGTCACAGGCTGGCTGGGCGGATACAACTTTCAGTGGGCGTGGTCGTCGGGCTGGGTGGCGGGGCAGGCTGTCTGAACAGCCGCCCCGCGCAGCCGGTTTTCTATCCCGAAATCTGTTCGCGCAGCACCGACCCTGTCATGGACACAAACAGATAGATGCCAAGAAAGATCAGAAACGCGAGCGATGAATATTCAAGCTTGCGTGGATATGCCGCTTCATCCGACGCGACAGGTTCCACCGACAAGGCCAGATAGCGGACTTGTCTGCTCACTTCGATCCGAGCGGATTCCATTTGCTGCATGGCCTGCGCGCGCATCATCTCGCGGGTCTGAATCTCTGCCTCGGCCATGATTAACTGGCTTTGCGTTCGCGCCAGCGACGCGCCACTGGGCGAGTCTATGGTCATGGAGCCGCGCAAATCCTCGATTTGGCGGCGCAGCGCTTCTTCGCGCCGCTCCAATGGTTGCAGGCGTGCGGGGTTGGGGCGTGCGTTAGAGCGCAATTCTTGCAGGCTCAGCCGAGTTTGCGTCAACTCTGCCTCCAGCGCGCCGATTTGTTGCGACAGAAGCGACAACTCAACCTCGCCTGACATAACGTTGGAGCGTTCCTGCAACGCGACGGATTCCATGCGGGCCTGTACAAGCTGTTGCTGCGCTTCTTCCAGATTTTCGCGCGCCTCGCGCATCTGGCTGTCGCGCAGACGCTGGGTCATCATGTCGATATGCTGTTCGGCAAACCGGATCAGCGCGCGCGCAAAGCGTTCGCTATCCTCGGGAGAGGCAGCAATCACTTCCATCCGTACGACACCCTCGGTCGGATCATAGCCTATCTTAACATGTCGAGAGAAGGTTCTGAAGGCAGCTTCATCCGTCGCATCGGGCGGCAAGCGCCGTATCATATCGATGTGGTCTTGACTGAAATGCTCTTTGAAGCCCTCTTCTGTATCCAGCCGCAACATGGCCGCGCGCGATTGCAGAAAGCTTTGGACAGAGGCCGCTTCGCTTTGGCCGCCCATCCCCATACCTGCGGCCGAAGGCAGCATACCTGCCAGACCGTTCATGCCACCCTGACCATCGGCCTGCTGAATAATGAACTGACTTTCCGTCGCATACATTGGCGTGGCGATGACATAGAAATACCAACTGACAATGAATGTCGGCAGGGTGACGAAAACTAGCAAGCGCGCACATAACAGCGCCAGTCGCTTGCGCCGCCGTTTCGCAATATCGCGCTGAACGCGCTTGAGTTCCTTGTCACGCTCGGCCGCAATCTGGGCCATGCGGTCTTGTGCATCCTCGACCGGGGTGGTGGCAAGCTGACCGGGTGCGGCCCTGAGTGCAGGGGCAGTTTGTTCGGCAATAGCAACTTCGCGGCCGGGGGCGGGCGTATCGGAATGGACAAGGTCCAGCATCGTGGCGCGCGCAAACGGGTCTATCCCGCGCTGGCGCAGCATCAAGACAGCCTCGAACGCAGATGTCGGGCGAATCCCGTGTTCTTGTGCAACACGCATGGCCATGCGCAACTGGCGTGCGGTTAACCCCTCGGCGCGGATCGCGTCGATATTGTCCTGCGTTTTCGGGCTGCCTTCGTGGTCGGCCATATGCACGTGCTGCGCCTGCGGGCCCGTGTCATTCTGTGCCGCGCCATGATGCGCAGACTCGGCTGGGTCAAAGGCATTGTCAGCGATGTCTGCCGATCTGGGCTGTTTGCTGACCACGACCGCAGGTTTGGCCGGGGCCGACGGGCGTGTGCCGACCTCGGATGCAGGTCCGCCAGTGGAGTGGGACACGTCCTGCATCCGCCCGCTTCCTTGACGCTGTTCGGGGCGTGCCGCTGGCGTATCCCGTGCAGCCTGTACAGGGGATGAGGCGTCGGCGCTATCTGCTGACGGCACGCGCCGCAGTCTGAAGCGTTGGGGTTTAGCTTGCGTAGTCATAAAGTGCCTTGGCTTCTTGCAGGGTGTCGAAGAAATAAAGTTTTCCGTCATGCATTACAGCAGCAGAATTGCAGAACCTCGATAATACTTCCATATCATGCGACACAATCACCAGCGTTGCATACTGAAATCTTTCGCGCATGATCGCACCGGCGCGTCGGTTGAAGGCAACATCGGTTGTTGATGGCATGCCTTCATCGACAAGATACAGGTCGAAATTCATCGCCAGCATCAGCGCCAGCGACAAGCGCGCGCGCATACCCTGACTGTACGTCCCAATCGGCATGTCGAAATATTCGCCGATATCGCACAACCACCGGCAAAAGGCTTCGACTTCGTCCTGATCCAGACTGTAAAGCGCCGCGATGTAGCGCACATTTTCCGTGCCCGTGTGTTTGGTTTCAAGCCCGCCCATGAACCCCAAGGGGAAGGACACGCTGCAATTGCGTTCAATCCGGCCAGAATCCGGCTTTTCCAAACCTGCCATCATATTGATCACAGTGGTTTTTCCTGTTCCGTTCTTGGCAAGGATTCCCAGATTCATCCCCAGATTCACCCTGAAACTTGCTTGTTCAAGGATCACCTTGCGCTGGGTGCCCGTCCAGAAGGATTTGCTCACATTCTCGAATTCCAGCATTCTTAAAAGCCTCGCCCAGACTATCGGGTCAATACAGATATGCCGCACGCGCACTGCGTGAGCTGCCACTGCTTTACAAACAGATTTCGTTCAAATTGAGACAAAGAGAGATTATTCGCAAGATTGTGACGCCTGCGCTTCCAATACCGACTGCCGCATGGTCAAGCTCAGGCCAAATGCAAGCAGCGCCCAAAAGACCAACAAAATCGCTGGCATCGGCTCACCATACGCGTAAACGCGACAGACCCCATTTGGCGATACTGAAAAACCCTAGCTAGCCAAAAGCTTGCTATCAATTTCCAAAGTCACGACGACGCCACCTTCTGGCCAATCATAGCTTACAGATCCCCCCAGATCACCTTCAGCCGTCAATCGAACTAGGGAGCTGCCATACCCCTCTTCGGTTATCGGCATCTTCACCATTGGCCCGCCTTGTTCTGTCCAGGTGATCTGAAGCTTGTCATCCACAGCGCGACCGGACACATCCAGAACGCCCTCATCTGATGACAGTGCGCCGTATTTCAGTGAATTTGTTGCAAGTTCATGAACAATAAGCGCCAGCCCCTCAGTCGCCTGCTCGCCCACCCCCATCCGAGGGACCGCGATTCTGATGCGCCCCGCAAAGGCACCCTGATCATCATATGGGGTCAGCAAAACCGTGAAAATATCGCCCAACAGGGCGGTTTCCCCCTGATGTCGCGGCAATGGGCGCACCAGATCATGCGCGCGCCCCAAGGCGCTCAGTCTTTGAGTAAGTTGCTTTGTCATATCCTCGATGGAGGACGAATTGCGTGACGTCATCCGCGCAAGTGCGGACGCGACCGAAAGCAGGTTCTTTACCCGGTGGCTCATCTCGCCGGCCACAAGCTCGCTGCTTTCCTCGGCTTGTTTCCGGCCTGTGACATCAAGGAAGACACCCGTCATGAAACCGTCTTCAATATCATCGTCACTCCCCCGACCCCGCGCGGAAATCCAACAGACCTTGTCGCCGACCATCGTTCGAAAATCGATCTCATACGCGCCTACAACTGCGCGCGTTGCAAGAAAGGCCGCGCGCACACGATCCCGATCCTTGGGATGTATCTTCTCTGAAAGGTGCTCAAACGTCAGCGATTCATTCAACGGAACACCCCATAACCTGAAACCGCGCTCATCCATATTAAAATTATCAGAGCTCAAGTCCCATGACCAAATCGCGATACCCGCAGCATCGACCGCCCTTTGCAACGCGTTCTCCGTCCATTGAAGTGGCGTTCTTTCAGGGCTGGTCATATCACGTTCTCCTTCATCATTCCTACAGACGCGCGCAAGCAAGGCTTGCAAACACCGATCGCGCAGCCAAATGAGGGTCAACGTGCACCCGCCAAAGGTCAAGAGGAAACTACCGCAACGTGTACTGGAGTTGCACCACAGCTTGCCATTAACCTTCGCACGACGATGAATTGCAAACCCCGCACCTGATTACGGCCTCAAGGGCGAAACTCTATGAAGCAATCGAAAGAACCTTGAAACTTCTGCGCGACTGAAGGCGATTGCCTCCGCCCAGATCAAGGTCGTTTTACACAGTTAAAGAGGGGCAGACCGCTTCGATTTGGTATTTTTTTGTCAAGTGGGGTGGGGTGGTAGCGGAGGAGGGACTTGAACCCCCGACACGCGGATTATGATTCCGCTGCTCTAACCAACTGAGCTACTCCGCCACAAGCTACGCGCCATTTATTCGAGCGCTGGTGCAGCGTCAAGACCTGTTCTTGGTTCCCTGCCCAAGTGCCGCGATAACATGTCATATGCTGCTAAATGGCAGCAGTTATGACATGCCGCGCGGGGGGATGTCGAAATCAGGGGCGGCCAATTCGAACCCTTCGAACTGAAATCCGGGGGACACGGTGCAGCCCACAAGTGTCCATGCGCCCAATGTGCGCGCGGATTGCCAGTGATGGGTTGGGACAATTCCTTGCGGAACCTGTCCTGCATCCAGATCCGTGCCCAGAACAATGCACTCCGCAGGACCGGCATCATCCGCCACGTGGCGCAACTCCAAGGGGGCGCCTGCGTGAAAATGCCAGATTTCGGTTGCATCGACGCGGTGCCAATGGCTGTGCGCGCCGTCCTTCAGCAAAAACAAAATCGCCGTTCCCGCCGGGCGTGCACCCGCCTCAGCTTTGGCGATCCATGTCTGACGATACCACCCGCCTTCGGGGTGGGGGGACAGGTCAAATTTCGCAATAATCTCATCTGCGGTCATGGCGTGCCTTTCGGTGCGGTGCATAGCGGCGGGCCATGGCTTAGGCAACCTCGTCCGAGGCCAGCTTGAAGACAGGTTCCATTTGCGCGAAAATATCCTCGGCCAGATGGCATTTCACCTGATGACCATTGGCGAACTGGCGCAATGGCGGGACTTCGCGTTCACATAAATCCCCTGGCACCTCTGACTTCCAGCGACACCGTGTCTGGAACGGGCAGCCCGGCGGCGGGCTCATCGCCGAGGGGATGTCACCTTCCAGCACAATGCGCTTCTTGATGATCGACGTGTCCGCAATGGGGACCGCCGACAGCAACGCTTCGGTATAGGGGTGATAGGGCGGCGCAAAGACCTGATCTGTGGTGCCCAGCTCGACCACATGGCCCAGATACATGACCATCACGCGGTCGGACAGATAGCGCACGATGCTCAGATCATGGCTGATGAACAGCAAAGTGGTGCCGTTCTTGCGCTGAATATCCATCAGCAACTCGGTCACAGCGGCCTGCACCGACACATCCAGCGCCGAGACAGGCTCATCCGCGACCACCACCTTGGCATCGCCTGCGAAAGCGCGCGCAATTCCGACGCGCTGCTTCTGGCCCCCGGACAACTGGCGCGGCATACGGGTTGCAAATTCGCGCGGCAGTTTCACGAGGTCCAGCAATTCCAGCATCCGTTTTTCACGCTCTGCCGTGGTCTTGCCGATCTTGAAAATCTCCAATGCGCGGATGATCTGCCCGCCCACGGTCATTGACGGGTTCAGCGTGTCGAATGGGTTTTGAAACACCATCTGCAACGATGAGACTGCATCAGTATTGCGCTGCTGGATGGGCGTGGACTGGACGTTTTCGTCAAACAGCATGATCTTGCCGCTGGTCGCTGTCTCTAGCCCCATCAAGACCTTGGCGAAGGTCGACTTGCCACACCCGGATTCGCCCACAATCGCCAATGTTTCACCAGCGCGGGCGTCAAAACTCAGGGTTTCATTGGCCTTGACGACCTTGGTGTCACCGCCCGAAAACAGGCTAGAGGCCGCAACCTCGTAATATTTCCGCACGTCATCCATGCGCAGGACAATTTCGCCGATCTCAGCGGGCGCGACCACTTTGTCCGAACTCCACGCTGCGTGCCAGTCAATCGCATCCACACGCAAGCAGCGGCTTTCATGGCGGTCATCCCCTTCAATGCCTGTCATGAGAATATCGCGGGCGTCACACTGACCTTTGACGAAGTAGTCACAACGCGGGCCGAAATTGCAGCCCTTCGGGCGCTCATGCGGCAAGGGAAAATTGCCTGGAATGGCGCGCAGGGGGCGCGCTCCCTTATCCGCCGAGGGTAACGGAATCGCGCGGAACAGCGCCTGTGTATAGGGGTGGCGCATCCGGTTGAACACGTCGCGGATATTGCCCGTCTCGACCGCTTCGCCGGAATACATGACGCACAGGCGGTTGCAGGTTTCCATCACCAGCCCAAGGTTGTGGCTGATAAACAGCATCGAAGTGCCGTATTTGCGACCCAGTTCCTTAACCAGATCGACAATGCCCGCCTCGACCGTCACATCCAGCGCGGTGGTGGGTTCATCAAGGATCAACAGGGCGGGGTTCGCCATCAGCGCCATAGCAATGACGATGCGTTGCTGCTGTCCGCCCGAGAGTTGGTGCGGATAGGCGTCCAGAATGCGGTCAGGGTCGGGCAGACGCACATCGGCGACAAGCTGGCGGGCGCGGGCGCGGGCCTCGCGCTCGGACATGTTCTGATGGATCATCGGCACTTCCATCAACTGCCGCCCGATCTTCATGGCAGGGTTCAGGCTGGCCATCGGTTCTTGATAGATCATTGCAATCTCTGATCCGCGTATCTTCGCCAGCTCTGCCGCGCTCATGGTGTTCAGATCGCGCCCCTTGAACTTGATCGTGCCCCCCACGATGCGGCCATTCACGCCCAGATCCTGCATCACACCCAATGCAACCGTGGATTTGCCACAACCGGATTCGCCCACCAGCCCCATCGCTTCGCCCGGCATGACCGTGCAGGAAAAATCCATCACCGCCGGGATTTCGCGCAGGCGCGTGAAAAAGGAAATCGAAAGATTTTCGATCTCCAGAATGGGCTGCGTCGGGTCACTTTCAGACATCTTGTTTTCTCCTTGCCGGATAAACCGATCACGAAACCTTTGCCGATGTGGGAACAACTTGCTCCGCTGGGTGTTCTATTGACAGACGAAAAGGAGTTCTTGAAATGCCAATCATTCTCTGGCTTTTGGGTGTGCCGCTGTCAGTGGTCATCCTGTTGTTGCTATTTGGTGTGCTCTGAGTTTGTGCGCCTAAAAGTCGACACGAAATACCAAGACCTGACAGGGGGCGGGGCCGCAGTTGGCAGCGCCCCCTGTCATTCGTAACCCTTGCATCTTGCAAGTTCATCGCAAGCGTCCTTCAATCTTTCAGGCTTTCTTCGCGCAGGCCATCGGCCAGCAGGTTCAGCCCCAGCACCAGCGACATCAATGCAAGCGCGGGCGCAAGGGCGGCATGGGGGTAGACGGTCAGCAAGCGGCGACCCTGATTGATCGTAGAGCCCCAATCCGGGCTTTCAGGCGCAACGCCCAGACCGAAAAATCCCAATGTGCCCAGCAGGATGGTCGTGTAGCCAATACGCAGGCAGAAATCGACAATCAGCGGCCCGCGCGCATTGGGCAGGATTTCCCACAGCATAATGTACCACGGCCCCTCGCCCCGCGTCTGGGCGGCGGCGACATAGTCGCGGGTCTTGATGTCCATCGTAATGCCGCGCACGATACGGAACACAGTGGGCGCATTGACGAACACCACGGCCACAAACACATTCAGCAGATTGGGCGACATGCCCCATACGCCGAAGGGGTCGGCATTAAAGGCAAGGCCGGAATAGGCCCAAAGTCCGACCACCAGCACCGCGCCGACATAGAGGTTGCGCTTCATCGGCTGGGTAAAGAAGCGCGCATTCAGCAGCACCGTGAAGAACAGCACCGGCATGAGAAACAAAATGCCCGCCATCACACGCGGAATGGCGGTGTTCTGGATTTCGGGCGCGACCAGCAGGAAGAACAGCAGGATTACCGGAAAGGCCAGAACAAGATTGGCCGTGAATGTCAGCAACGTGTCCAGCCGCCCGCCGATATAGCCCGCAGGCAGGCCCAACGAGATGCCGATCATGAACGATATCATCGCCGCGAACGGCGCGATGCGCAGCACCTCGCGCGACCCTGCGACCATGCGCGAGAAGACATCGCGCGCCAGTGCATCCCCGCCCAGCAGAAAAAACTCGTACCCGCCCGCAGGGTCGCGCAGCGGCGATCCGGGGGCGGCGTTGCGCATACCGCTGAATTGGCCCAGCGGGTCATGCGTGATGATCATATCGGCAAACAAGGCCGCAAACACCCAGAACATGACCAGCGCAAACCCGATCATCCCAACGGTGGAGTCGAACAATTTGCCATACAGGCCAAGGCGGCGCTTATATGTGATGGACAGCGCATACAGCACCACCAATGCGGCCCAGACCGGCCAAAGCTGGATGAAAAGAAGGCCGAGGATTTCGAGCCAGCCCAACGGATCAGTCATGGCAGGCCCTCCTCATGAGATACGAATGCGGGGGTTCAACCACACATAGCCGATATCAGAAATCAGTTGTGTGACCAGAACCACCAGCACCGCGACCACAGACGCGGCCAGCAGCAATTCAATATCGTTATTCGCCGCCGCCTCGAACAGGGTCCAGCCAAAGCCGGGGTAGCTGAACAACACTTCGACAATCACAACCCCGTTCAACAGCCACGGAATTTGCAGCATGATGACAGTAAAGGGCGCAATCAGTGCATTTCGCAACGCATGGCGCAGGACGATATTGGTAAAACTGACGCCTTTCAGGCGGGCCGTGCGAATGTATTGCTGGGTCATCACCTCGGTCATCGAGGCGCGGGTGATGCGCGCGATATAGCCCATCCCGTACAGCGCAATAGTCATGACCGGCAGCGCGAAATTCCAGAAGGTGATTTTTTCCAGTGCAGAACGGGCATTGCCCTGAAACAGCACCGGCCCGTCAATCCAACCCCAACTGACCAGCAGCGGCGACAACCCTATTGTGGACGAGGCCAGCAGTGCGATGAACACCACCCCCGATACATATTCCGGCGTCGCGGTCGATGCGATAGCAAAGGTCGATAGCCCGCGATCCGTGCGAGAGCCTTCGCGCATGCCCGCCAGCACGCCGACAATCAGCGCCATTGGCACCATCACGATCAGCACCCACATCATCAGCAAGCCAGTGGCCCCCAGCCTTGCGCCCACCACCTCAGAGACGGGCGCACGAAAGCGCGTGGAATTGCCCCAATAGCCCTGAAACAGCCCGCAGCGCGTGGGTGCCGCCTCTGGCTCCGTGCTGTCTGTCAGTTGCTGGCACCGCCCTGTGACGCTGCCATCCGGCTGTTCGCGCGTCCAGCCGGGTGCGACGCCCAGCCATTCGCCATAGCGCAGCAGCATTGGCCGGTTATAGCCATTCCGCTCCAGCCAGCTTGCAACCTCGGCGTCCGAGATGCGCGAGCCTGCTTGCGTCTTGGCCAGAGTGTCCAGCTTGGCGGGCAGATTTGTCAGGTAGAATACGATGAAGGTCAGGCACAGGGCCGTGACAAGCATAACACCGATGCGACGAAGTAGAAAACTGACCATGGGGTTCCCACTGGCTCAGGGCATCGAAAAGATGCGCTATTTCTAAAATCGGCGCCTGTGCCCGCCCGGAAGGGCAGGCACAGACATTTGCGCAGAAAGCTACGTCATGCAGCCTTGGTCACGACAGCCAGTAATTCTGAAAATGCACTTCAAATGTCGGGTGCATCTCGGCACCATTGATATTTGGGCGCGCGTGGCGGAACAGCGAGCGCCAGTAAGGAATAATCGAGACACCCTCTTCTTGCATGATTTCCTGCAAGCGCATCATGACTTCGCGCCGCTCATCCGCGTCAACGATGCCGTTCGCCTGTTCCAGCAATTCATCAAACTCTTCGTTCGAGAAAGCAGATTCATTCCACGCCTCGCCACTGCGATAGGCCAGATTCAGCACTTGAACACCCAAAGGCCGCATCGCCCAGCTTGTCGCTGAAAACGGGTAGGTCAGCCAGTCGCCCCAAAAGGTTGCGCCGGGCAGAATGGTGCGCCGAATACTGATCCCCGCCGCGCGGATCTGCGCCGCCACATTGTCGCAAGTGTCCGAGTGAAAGGTCTCATCCGAGGAAATCAACTCGAACTCGGTGTCGCCATGGCCTTCTTCTTCCAGCATAGCCTTGGCGCGCTCACGGTCCACCACCAGCGCGGGCAATTCGGCGTATTCCGGATGGACAGGGCAGACATGGTGGTTTTCTGCCATGATCCCCTGATCGTTATAGCCCAGTTCCAGCACTTGCGCGTTATCGACAGCCATTTGCAGGGCGCGGCGCACATTGCGGTTATCATAGGGCGCATTGTCCTGATTGAAGCGCACACACAGCGTGGCCGAGGTGACGGCCTCGGTCTGTTCCATCCCGATTGAGCTGAAAATATCCAGAAAATCACCGGTTGTTTCATACAGCATGTCGATTTCGCCACCTTCGGCGGCAGCAACCCATGCAGCGGGGTCCGTGCCCAGATCGACAAATTCGATCCGGTCCAGCCACGCGCCGTTGCCTTCATTCCACCATGTATGATCGGGGTTGCGTTCAACGACAGCACCAATGCCGGTATCATAGCTGACAGGACGGTAGGCACCGGTTCCAATCGGGTTGCGGATGGGGTCACCGTCGAAGCTGGGGTGCACCACAGCTGCGGGGTAATCTGCAAGCCCGGTCAGCACAGTAATATCCGGGTTCGACAGGTGCAGGCGCAGGGTGTGGTCATCAACCACCTCGACCGCGCCTTCGCGCAACTGCCCGTCTTCCATGATGGCACCCAGTCGGCTGGCCATTGAATTGCCCTCAACCGAGGAATCGCACCAGCGTTCAAAATTATGGGCGACATCTTCGGCGGTGAACGGGTCGCCATTATTCCATGTCACGCCCTGTCTGACATTCAGGGTATATTCGGTCGCTTCGTCATTAGCGTCCCAGCTTTCCAGCAGAACAGGGGTGATGGTGCCATCGCGGTTATACTGGACCAGATATTCCAGCCAGCCACGGCAGGCATTGGCAAGTTCCGACCAATCCCATGTGCGCGGGTCACGCTGGGCGCGGACATCCATCTGAATGCGCACGGTTCCACCCATTTGCGGGGTCTGCGCTTGCGCCTGTGGCGCAGCAAGGCCAAGCAGCCCATAGGCCGCAGGCGCGGCCACACCCAACGCCGTGGCGCGGGTCAGGAATTCACGACGGCTGAGTTTGCCGTCGTGACATTCGGCTGCATACATCTTGGCCACGCGGTGCAACTCGGTGGCCTTGCGCTTCATATATTTCATTGTCGTCTCCCTGTGTGTTGGTGAATTCTTGTTCTGAGCCTTTGCGGCTTTCCTTAATATGCAGCGTCCATGCTATCGCGTCTGCCTCGTGCAGAATATCGTCACATCCTTTACGAAAAGCGACATGGTGTCGCTTTTCAGCATGCCGCAAACTCCGCATCAGGTCAATCACGTGGTGCGCCGCCCTCGAAGCTATTTAGATTGACGTAATCGCAAGGTGCTTCCTGCATCTGAAGGTGCAGGGCATTTCCTGTGAAAGGATGCGCGCGCGCAAGGTCTTCGTCAAAGGAAATTCCAAGACCGGGCGTTTCAGGCGGGGTGACAAAACCATCCTCGACCCGCAGGCTATGGCCGATCAACGGCAGGTGAAATTCACCCCCTGTCTGGATGCATTCGATCATCAGCAGATTGGGGATCGAGGCGGCCAGATGAATATTCGCCGCCCATTCCACCGGCCCGGCATAAAGATGGGGCGCAAGCTGCGCGCCAAACACCTCGGCCATGGCGGCGATTTTCTTGACCTCCCATATCCCGCCTGCGCGGCCCAGCGCCGGTTGCAGGATGCTGGCGGCACCGGCACGCAGCACCGCGCCAAATTCGGCCTTGGTCGACAACCGCTCACCCGTCGCAATTGGAATACGTACCGCGCGGGCCACTTCGGCCATGCCTGCGATGTCGTCGGGCGGGGTCGGCTCCTCGAACCACAAGGGCTGATGGCGTTCCATCGCGGCCCCAAGGCGGATGGCACCGGAAGGGGTGAATTGGCCATGCGTGCCCAAAAGAATATCGGCGCGGGTGCCGATGGCGGCGCGCACGGCCCCCAGCATACGGTCGCACAGGTCGATATCGCGCATCCCCGGCTGGTGGCCGCCGCGCATCGTATAGGGGCCAGCGGGGTCCAACTTGATGGCGGTAAAGCCCTGATCGACCGCTGCCAGCGCACTTTCGGCGGTTAATTCGGGGCTGGTCCAGAACTCGGCCTTGGTGTGGTGCGGCAGTGGGTAAAGATAGGTATAGGCGCGCAGCTTTTCATTCATCATCCCGCCCAGCAGCGCCCAGACAGGCCGGTCGCGCGCCTTGCCAAGGACATCCCAACAGGCAATCTCCAACCCCGAAAATGCACCCATGACCGTTGGGTCGGGCCGCTGGGTGAAGCCAGAGGAATAGGCGCGGCGAAACATCCGCTCGATATTCTCGGGGTTCTCGCCCTTGCAATAGCGGTCAAACACATCGCGGATGACAGCCCCCATCGCAGGCGCACCGACAGCACTTGCATAGACTTCACCATAGCCGGTAATGCCGCATTCCGTGACCAGTTTAACGATGGTCCAGTAGCGCCCGCCCCAACCGGGGGGCGGTGTTTCGATGAAAAATATCTCTAGTGCTTCCAGCTTCATGGTCCGCCCTCCTCAAAAGCATCAAACACGATGACATTGCGCCGCGTGCCGCCCTTGGCGGTATCGGCAATCGCGTCATTGATCTGGTCCAGCCTGTAGCGGTTCGAGATCAGCTCATCGAGTTTCAGCCTGCCTTGACGGTAATAGTCAATCAGGCGCGGGATGTCGCGGCGCAAAACCGTGCCGCCCATTTTGGACCCCAAAAGCCGTTGTTCCTGATAGGCCACCATCATCGGGTTCAGGCGCATGTAATCGTCACTTCCGGTCATGCCCGCCATGATGATCCCACCCCCCGGCGCACAAAGGCCGAGGGCTTGTTCATAGGCCACAACGGCCCCCACTGTGACAAAGACATACTCCGCCCCGCGCCCGTCCGTCAGTGCTGCCACCTGCGCGCGGACCTCTGGGTCAGAGGCAAGCACGCAATCCGTCGCGCCAAAATCGCGCGCAGCGTCCAGTTTCTCAGGCGCGATGTCCATGGCGATGATGCGCCGCGCCCCCGCCAGCCGCGCGCCCTGAATGGCGTTCAGACCAACCCCGCCGGTGCCGATCACCAATGCTGTCGCCCCAGCCTGCATCTGCGCGGTGTTGAACACCGCCCCCACGCCAGTAATCACCCCGCACGCCAGCAGGGCCGCCACATCCAGCGGAATGTCATCGGGCAAAGGGGCAAGCTGGCTGGCATCGACCACAACTTTTTCAGCGAAGGCACCGGTTTTCATGCCTTGGGCAACGGGCGTGCCATCGGGCAGGGCCAGCGGCGAATAGGGTGCGCCCACATGCTCGCAAATCGCAGGCCGCCCGTCAGAGCAGCAAGCACATGTCCCGCAAGCGCGGATCAGCGTGACCAGCACGGCCTGACCCATCTGGTAGTCCCCGACCCCGTCGCCCAGCGCGGTGACATACCCCGCCGCTTCATGGCCATAGACCGCAGGCAGAGTGCCGCCCCATGCCCCTTCAATGAAATGCAGATCGGAATGGCAAATCGCGCAGGCGGCAAGTGTCACCTCAACCTCACCCTTGCGCGGGGGTGCGAGGGTGACTTCGGCAATGGTCAGGGGAGCGTTGAAGCCCGTGCAGAGAGCAGCTTTCATAGATGGGGGCCTTTGTCTGGCGGAAGGGGTCTGGCCTTGCGGCCAGATGCCTCCGGCGCGAGTATTTGAAGCAAGAAAATGTCAGCTTCGCATGCGTGACCCGGTGGGGTCAAACGGCGGATCGAGCGCGATCTGCGCGGCGCGGCGCTGGCCCATGATTTCGACTTCGAACAAGCCCTTGTCGGGGCGGGTGGCAAGGGCGGCGGGGATATAGCCCTGCGCAAGCGACAGTCCGACATGATGGCCATAGCCCCCCGATGTGACCCAGCCCACCACGCGCCACTCCCTTTGGATGGAGGGGTGCGGTGCGGGCAGCGTGATGCCTGTTGCGTCAAAGCGCGGCGCGCCGAAACCTTGCGGCGGGGTGATGGTGCCGTAATCGTGGGCGGTGCGCGCCCAGATCGGGGCATCTGCGCTGGCATCGGCGCGGTCGGCGTCAATAACCAGCGAGACGCGGCGCAGGCGGGGGCCGTTCTGGCGTTCGCGCAGGGCTGCGTCTCGGCCGATGAAATCAGGCTTGTCATAGGCGACAAAGCGTTCCATCGCGCCCTCAATCGGGCCGTAGATGGGGCGTAGTTCGGCAAACCAAGTGGGGAAGTTCTTCTCGAACCGCATTGACAACAGCGCGCGCATTCCGAAATCGCGGATGCCGTGCTCTGCCCCGGCCTGTTTGATGGCCAGATAGACGCGGCGTTGCCATTCGGGGGCCATCCAGAGTTCATAGCCCAGATCGCCCGTATAGGTGATGCGGTTAACCAGACAGGGCGCGCCTGCCACATCCATCTCGCGGAAATCCATGAAGCGGAAAGCGGCGTCGGAGATGTCTTCGTCGACCAATGCGCCAAGCACAGCGCGCGATTGCGGGCCAGCGATGGACAGGCCGACCAGTCCCAGCCCAAGCGCACGGACCTGCGCGCTGCCATCAGATGGCAGATGTGCCTCAAACCAGCGCATGTGGTACTTTGTGGCCGCGAGCGAGCCCCAGATGAAAAAACGCATCGGGGTGGCGCAAGCGATGGTGAAATCACCGATCAGCTTGCCTTGCGGGTTGAGCATCGGGGTCAGGACCATGCGGCCCGCTTGGGGCAACCGGTTGGTCATCAGCCGGTCGAGAAAAGCCGCGGCACCCGGCCCTGTCACTTCATATTTGGCGAAATTGGCGATTTCAGTGACGCCGACACCTTCGCGCACGGCGCGCACCTCGGCGCCGACATGAGGGAAATCATTGGAGCGGTGGAAGGAGGGCACATCCTGTGCCTCACGCGCGGAGGGGGCGAACCAGAGCGGTGTTTCCAGCCCCCAACTGTCACCCATGACCGCGTGATTGTCGCGCAGCATCAGGTCATAAAGCGGGGTGGTCAGATGCGGGCGCGCGGCGGGCAATTCCTCATTCGGGAAACGGATCGAGAAGCGGCGCGCGTAATTCTCGCGCACTTTCGCATTGGTGTAGCGCAGGCTGGCCCAGTCGCCAAAGCGCGCGACATCCATGCCGAAGACATCATGGCCCGGATCGCCCGTTGTCATCCAGTTGGCCAACACCAGCCCGACCCCGCCGCCCTGAGAGAAACCGGCCATCACCGCACAGGCCGACCAGTAATTTGTCAGCCCCGGCACTGGCCCGACCAGCGGGTTGCCATCGGGGGCGAAGGTGAAGGGGCCGTTGATGACCTGCTTTATTCCGGCCCGTTCCAAGGCGGGGAAATGGCGAAAGCCCACCTCAAGCGAGGGGGCGATGCGGTCCAGATCGGGGGGCAGCAGTTCATGCCCGAAATCCCAAGGTGTGGACAGCGGCGACCATGGGCGGCAATCTTTCTCATAGGTGCCCAGCAAGATGCCGTCCCGTTCCTGTCGGGTATAAATCTCGCCCTTGAAATCAATCACACCGATCAATTCGCGCCCTGTTTCGCGGTTGAAGGCGGCCACCTCCTCCATCGGTTCGGTCAGCAGATACATATGCTCCATCGCCAGAACCGGCAGCTCAATACCGACCATGCGCCCCAATTCGCGCGCCCAGAGCCCGCCTGCATTGACCACATGCTCAGCGCGGTAGGTGCCGCCCTCGGTGATGACGTTCCACATGCCGTCGGGGTCTTGGGTCAACTCGCGTACGGGGTTGCGCAATGCGATCTGTGCACCCAGCACGCGGGCGGCTTTCGCATAGGCATGGGTGGTGCCGGAAGGGTCCAAATGCCCCTCGACCGGGTCCCAGAGAGCGCCGACAAAATGCTTCGGGTCCAGCAGCGGGAACATGGCCTGTGCCTCGGACGGGGTGATCAATTCGGTTTGCATGCCAAGGGCGCGCCCGCGCGCATGGGTCATGCGAAGAAAATCCATCCTCTCGGCGCTGTCAGCCAGCATGACGCCGCCGGTCAGGTGCAGCCCGCAAGACTGGCCTGATAGCTCCTCAAGCTCCTTATACAGCCCCACAGTATAGGCTTGCAGCCGCGCCACATTCGGGTCGCCATTCAGGGTGTGAAACCCGCCTGCTGCGTGCCAGCTGGAACCGGAAGTCAGTTCCGACCGCTCGATCAGAAGCGCATCGGTCCAGCCTGCTTTTGCCAGATGATAGAGGACCGAACAGCCGACAACCCCCCCTCCGATGACGATGGCGCGGTAAGTCTGGGTCATGGGCCCTCCTTTCAGTCAGGCAGGTGCTGCGCCAAGCTGGACCAACGCCTTCGCAAGGCGGGTTCTTAGCGCGGTCGGGGTTTGGCGCGATGTGATGAAGGGCAGGCCGGGGCGCAGGGCTGTCCAGCCCGTGACAATCAGCGTGGCGGCAGCGGGTTCATGGGACAACGCATAGGCCCAAGAGCGGCAATCAATGGCGGCGAAATCAGCCCTGCCGTCGGCCACCGCCCGGATTGAGGCGCGGTGGCTGCCGGTTACATAAGCGCCCTGTGCCAGATTGGGGGCGTCCATATCCTGCATCAGCGCAAGGCAGCCAGACATCGAGTCGGGCGCGTTGATGGCGGGGCGCAGTTTCGCCAACCCTTGCGGAAGGCAGGCCCCGTCCGACAGGGGGGCGGCGCAATGCTGGCCCGCGCGCATCACCAGCGCCGAGCGGTAGCGGGTGCCGCGCCCGCCCGGCACATCGTCATAGTGCGGTTGGGCCAGCACATGCACATGCGCATCAAGCCCGGATTGCAGCGGCCCCCAGCAGGTCTGGGCCAGCACAAGATCGGGCGCGTGCCACAGGGCGTGCAATTGCGCCTCCGTCTGAACGCGGGTCAGGGTTTCGGGCAAATCTGGCACAAGGCCGCGCAGTTGTGCATAGAACGCATCGACCTGTTCGCGCAATTCGGGCCAGTCATACATGGGCAGGGCCGCACGCGCGCTCATGCGGCCTGTTTGCCCAAGGGTGCTGGCGCAGGCGTGGCGGGGTGTTGCTGCAAGACAGGGTGCACAACGGGCTCCTTCGGGCGCAGGGCATGGGCGCGAAACATCTGCCAGTAATTGCGGTAAACATAGCCATGGTTTAGCGCCTGCCAATGCGCGGGCCGCTCGGAATAGAGGCGCGGCAAGGCATACCACGGCGCGGCAGGAATCTGGTGATGCACGATATGCAGGTTGTTGTTCAGGAAAAGCCACGCCAGTGGCGAGTGCTCGACAATGATGGTGCGCCCTTCTGGCGCGTCATGCCAGCGATGCTCGGCAAAGGTGCGTATGGAAATCAGCGCCAGTGCGGGCCAGACCACTGCCAGCATATACAGCCATAGCGGAATGCCAAAGGCCCAGATCAGCGCCAGAACCGGCGCAAGGCTTGCCAGATGCAACCCCCATGCCCGCCGCACGCCGCGTGCATTGAGCCGCACAAGTTGCATTTCACTTGTCAGAAAGCCTATCGCCCCCAGAACCGGCCCAAGCAGCATGCGCCCGATCAGGGTGTTATTGACGACCAGCAGGCTTTGTATCAGGGGCGGCATACGGTCATGCTGCCAACGGGCCTTGTACCAGCTTTCAGGGTCTTCCAGCGGGTCGGTCAGGCGTGCGTCATGATGGTGCGCCAGATGCGTGACCTGATAGCGCCGATAAGGGTAGATCAGCGACAGGGGCAAGGTGACCAGCGCTTCATTCACATGGCGGTTGCGGGTGGGGTGGCCGTGCAGGTTTTCATGCACCAGCGAAGAATGCAGCGCCGCCATAAGGGCCATGATACACAGCGCGCTGACAGGGGCCACGGGCCATAGCCAAAGCCCGCAGATTAACCATACCCCGTAACAGCCCGCAATCAGCGCAACTGTCGGCCATTCTATCCGCCGCACGCAGTCCTCCCTGTGGTTATGAGATTGAAGTCTGCGCAAAGAGTGCCTGCAAAGCTGGGCTGCGACAACGCGAGTGTTAACGCCACATTGATCTAGTATTGATGTTTTTAGTTACTTATGATTACTAAAGTCTACATTGTGAGATTGAAAAAGCGCATGAATAAACGCGAGGCATCGGCCCTGTTTCGGGGGCGTTTGGCGCAACTTCTGGCCCAAAGCCGCATGACCCAATCTGCGTTCGCGGAGAGCCTTGGCATTGACCGCTCGGCGCTCTCGCAGCTTCTGACCGGGCCTGACCCGCGCTTGCCCCGCGCCGAAACCCTGTTGGCAATTGCGGCGCAGTTTCAGGTTTCGGCCGACTGGTTGCTGGGCCTGAGTGAAGATACCGGCACGGTGACCCAGACCCTAGACAGCGTCGAGACTGAAGCCGCGCTGGACAGCGAAAGCCGCACAGCGATGGAGCGCTGGCATCAGGAAGCCACCGGCCAGAAAATGCGCTATGTGCCTGCGCATTTGCCGGATCTGATGCGAACGCCTGAAGTTATTGCCTTTCAGGCGCAACAGTCCGAGCAAGAACGCCGCCGCCTGCACGCCCAGACCCAGCGCCGCTTACGCCTGTCGCGTGCCCCCGAAGCCGATATCGAGATGTGTATGCCGCTGCAAAGTTTCGAGATATTCGCGGCAGGTTGTGGCGTCTGGCGCGGCTTGCCTGCGGCTGTGCGGCAAAAGCAGTTGGACTATATCGCGCAGACGGTGGACGAGTTGTACCCCTCGTTTCGCATGTATCTGTTCGATGGGCGCAAGCGGTTTGCCCCGCCGATGACCCTGTTTGGCTATCACCGCGCCGCCGTTTATGCGGGCGAGGTGTATCTGCTGATCCGCTCGAAGCGCCTTATCCGTGATCTGGCGCAGGGCTTTGACGGGCATATTCGCGCCGCCGAAGTGCATGCCCATGAAGCGGCAGATTGGGTTCGAAGTTTAAGGGCGGCGTGAGAGGGGGCGGGCAGCAATCGGGATTTGCAGGCATTGCGTTTCCGGGTGCAAAGCCGCGCAGCGTCGGGCCGCGGTGCGGCGATCTCCAGCTTGATCTATAGCACTTTATGCCAGCCAAATCCGAGCAAGATCAGAGCGTTGTGCTGGTGGCAGCCAAATCGCCGTGCCCGTGGGCGGCCCGACGATGCGCGGCGGGCTGACGCCCTTGATTCCGCGCTTGGGGACAGTCCGCAAAGCGCTCTTTGCTTCCGTTCCCCCAACACGACACCCCTGCTGACAACACTCCGCTTGTCGCCTGCCCCCTGACCTCGCTAGCGTCTTTAGCATGGCACAGGCATGGAGGACCCCATGGCAATGGATCACCCCGCACCCGCGCGTCCCCGCCGCCATGGCGGGCGTGGGGGAAATGCCCGCAGGACTACCAGTTTCAGGCTGGACCAGATGCCGTGGTGCGTGCCTTGCAATACCGACCAGCCGACCGCCCCCCTGACCGAAGACGGAATCGAGGCGATCCATCAGGCTGCGCTGTATATTCTGGCTGAGATCGGCGTTGAATTCCTGAATGAAGAAGCTTTGGCCCTGTTTCGGCACGCAGGCTGCCGGGTCGAGGGTGCGAATGTGCGCATGGACGCCGATTTCGTCATGGAAATGCTGGCCCGCGCACCTGCAAATTTCACCATCACCCCGCGCAAGCCCGCGCATGCTGTTCCGATTGGCGGGGCGCATATGGCGTTTGTCAACGTCTCGTCCCCGCCTGCGACATGGGACATGGTCCGTGGCAAGCGCACAGGCGATTACGAGAGCTACCGCGAATTTCTGATGCTGACGCAGGCGTTCAACTGCATTCATCTGGTGGGCGGCTATCCGGTTGAGCCGGTCGATATTCACCCCGCAATCCGCCATCTGGACTGTATTGAGCAGAAATTGCTGCTGACCGACAAACCTGTGCATGCCTACAGCCTTGGGCGCGAACGGGTTGAGGATGCGATGGAAATGGTGCGTATCGCGGGCGGGCTGAGCCATGCAGAATTTGACGCCGCACCGCGCATGTTCACGAATATCAACTCTGTCTCGCCGCTGCGCCATGATTTCCCCATGATCGACGGCGCACTCAGAATGGCGCGGCGCGGCCAGCCGGTGATTGTCACCCCCTTTACGCTGGCGGGCGCGATGGCGCCGGTCACGATGGCAGGGGCCGTCGCGCAATCATTGGCCGAGGCGCTATGTGCAATTGCGCTGATCCAATATGCCGCCCCCGGCGCGCCTGTTGTGATCGGCACCTTCACCTCGAATGTCGATATGCGTTCGGGCGCGCCTGCCTTTGGTACGCCGGAATATATGCGCGCCACCCAGATGACCGGCCAACTGGCGCGCCGCTATTGCTTGCCCATGCGCTCCTCTGGGGTGTGTACGGCCAATATTCCTGACGCACAGGCCATGTGGGAAACCTGCAACAGCCTGTGGGCAGCGGTGCAATCGGGGTCCAACATCGTCTATCACGCGGCGGGCTGGCTGGAGGGGGGGCTGATGGCCAGCCCCGAGAAATTCGTGATGGATTGCGAGATGCTGCAAATGATCCAGCGGTATTTCGACCCCATGCTGACAGCCACCACCCCTGATGACCTTGCGCTGGATGCGATCCGCGAGGTTGGCGCTGGTGGGCATTTCTTCGGCGTCCAGCACACGCGAGAGCGGTATGAGACGGCCTTTTATTCCCCCATCGCCTCGGACTGGCGCAATTATGAGGCTTGGGAACGCGATGGCGCCACGGACACCATCACCCGCGCCCACCGCATTTACCGCAACATCGTCGACAGCTTCACCCCGCCGCCGATAGATGAAGGTATCCGAGATGAACTGGGCGACTTCGTGGCGCGCCGCAAATCCGAAGGGGGCGCGCCGACAGATTTCTAGGTGATCGGGTTTGCGCGCTGGGGGTGTCCGCACGCCCCATGATGCAGGGCGCCGTGGGACAAGCGCACCCAAGGCGATCATAACGGTTTTCTTCGTATGTGTCCCCTTGCTATGCGATCCATCAAACCCGTCAGTGGCCATAGAGGGCAAGGTAAATCCCGAACGCCCCCACAAGGATCAGGCTTAAGGCCCAGACCAGATCGAGGTTGAACCAAGTGCGCGACAGGAATTTGAGTCCCAACCAGAAATAGATTGCCGCTGCAATCACTCCGCCAGCCAGTGTCATGGCAAAGGTATGCGCCAACGCCACCGCGAAGGCCGAGGCAATATTCTGCCCCATCAAATCGCGCGCGGCCTCATGCCCGCCATCACCCAGATCCGCGCCGCATATACCAAGGTAAATCGGGACCAGCATCAGCCCTGCACCATGCGCCATCGCGGCCAGAAATGACCACAATACCAACCGAGATGGGGACACCCGCGCCAGAAAGCGCGGGTGCCTGCGGTTGATCAGCAGATAGAGACCTGCTGCGATCACCAGCGCGCCTGCGCCAACACGCAATTCCGTTTCCCAGCGTACAAGGGCGGTCATCATGGAAAACGGCAGCAGGATTGCCAGCATCGCCAGCAAATGCCCGAAGGCCAGCGCACCAATGGCTTTCGCCAGCGCGCCATGCCGCCCTTCCATCAGGCCCGCAGATACCGCCAGCGGCCAGCCCATGCCCGGATTGACGCCGTGATAGACGCCCGACAGTATGACGGCCCCCCAAAGGGCCGCCACTGTGCTTGCATCAAGTTCCATTCAAACGTTGGGATAGCAGAAGCTGTCGGTCGAGCAGTCCCCGCCTTCCAGTCTGATCTGGTGCGCGCGGTGGCCCTTGGGGAATTCTACGAAGAAATCCTTGTCCAGCGTCAGCCCACCGTTTTCACCGACAAGCGCCATGACCATCTGGCCGCCTTCCTGTTCAGGATAGAACTGGCTGTCCCACGTGGAATAGAGCGAGTTTGTCCAGTAAACGCGTTTACCGTCACGGCTGATTTCGACCATCTGCGGCCCGAACACAAACTCACGCCCATTCGGGTGCTTCGTGCCGCGCGCGATGCCACCCAACTCGACCTTGCCGGCAAGAAACGGGTTCATCGGGTCTGACACGTCATATTGATGCAGCTCGCCCAACCCCCAGCACGAGACATAAAGGTATTTGTCATCAAGGCTGAGGTCGATATCGGTGATCAGTGGTGGCACGGCCTCGAACCCCTGTAGCAGGGGTGGCAGATTCTCGGGCTTTTCGGGGCGCGGGTCGATGGTGATCGTCTTCTTCGCCTGCCACGTGCCATCCTCGTCACGCCACCAGGTAAAGACAGCCGCCTGCAAGTTTGTTGTGTCTACAACGATGCTGCAAAAACCATAGGACTTCTTCGGGTCATGGGCGGGGCGCACTTCCAGTGTCATCTGGTGGTTTTCGCCAAAGTCGATCGTCTGGATGTTCTTGCGCTTTCGCAAGTCCCAGAAATGAAGCGCATGGCCATATTTATTGGATAACAGTTCTTCGGGCACGAGGCCATTTTCGAATTGTGGCGGCAGGCCCCACTCGGAACTCACCATATAATCCTGCGGCAGGTTCCACCAGAAATCATAGTGCTTTTCTTGCTTGCCGCGGTCCATTTCATACCGCCCGATGATGTCAAAGGTTTCGCAATCCATGATGAAGATGCCCGGTGGCCCGTCCATCCCGTCCTTGCCGCCCCCACCCAGCGTCGAGACATAAATCCCCTCCGGCCCGCAATGGATGGTATGGGGGCGCGAATAGCCGGTCTTGGCAAACACCTCTTCCGGCTCGATGATTTTGTGGATTTTCAGGTCCAGCGGATCTTTGGTGTCGATGACATAGATGCGCGAAGAGCGTATCCCCGGCACGATCAGATAGCGCCGTTCCAGAAAGGCATGTCCAGACAAGGGAGATAAAGAGGACGAGCAGGCATTCCAGCCAAAATGATGAAACTCGTCGCCTTTATTGGGCATCAAAATCTGATGGACAATGCTGCCGTAACCATCGGATTTCGGATTCAGGTCGACCACTGCAATCCCGTCAGGCTGCGACCCGTCGGGGCTGAGCATCACCACGAAGCCGTAGTTTTCTACCGGGGCCTGCATGGCGAGCTGCGCTGTGGCATGAAATGTCGGATCTGGTCGTAAAGTCATGTCGTCCTCCCTTGGATGAATAGGCCCGTCATGGGCCGTTCTGATCACGTCCCCTCTCGTCTTGGCGTGGTCGCTGCCTCCTCAAACCTCGACCACGTTGCACAGTTGAATGGCCCCACTGACACGGGTGGCCAGATCAACAAGTTTCCGCCCGATTTCAGAGCGATACGCCTCTCCAAAACGCCGGATCGGCCCAACGGCCCCCACGCTGAATGTCGCGCCGATATTGCCAATGGAAACCGGTGCGGCCACACTTGCGATCCCAAGGTCGATTTCCTGATCGCAATCGGCAAAGCCACGTTCCACGATCCGCGCAAAATCCGCGCGCAACTCGGCTTCGGTGGTCAGCGTGTGTTCGGTATAGGCCTTCAGGCTGCCGCTGATGATACAGGCCTGAAATTCCGGCTCGGAAAAGGCGGCGATGGCCTTGGAACACGAACAGGCATGCATCGGACGCACGCCCAAGCCGGGGTGAATATAGGCGCGCGCAGGGTCTTCGGGCGTTTCGACGTGAATGATCTCGACCTGACTATTGCGAAAGCGCGACAGAAATACCGTTTCGTTGAACTGTACCGCAGCGGCTTTCAACAGCGGGGCCGCCGCCCGACGGACATCCACGTCAGATTTCCCCAGCAATGCAATCCGGATCAACCGCTCGCCAATCACGACGCGCCCATCACCAGCAGGGGCCGTGACAAGACCCTGATCCTGAAGCGTCTGAACCAAGCGGTAGCAGGTTGGTTTGGGCAGACCGGTTGCCCTTTGAATCTCGGTCGCTGAAACAGGTCGCCCCGCCACAGCAATGATTTCAAGTATTGTGATCAAGCGGTCCAGATGCATGTTGACCGAATCTTTCCAATTTGCGAGACTTATTCTCAAATTATGATATCCCTTTTGCAAAACGCAAGAAAAATCGGGAGGAGAAAAAATATGCGCACACGTGCCGCCGTGGCCCTTGAGGCCGGAAAACCGCTGACGATCATGGAGGTGAACCTTGACGGCCCGAAGGCGGGCGAGGTTCTGATTGAGATCAAGGCAACAGGCATTTGCCACACGGATGAGTTCACCCGCTCCGGCGCGGACCCCGAGGGACTGTTCCCCTCCATTCTGGGTCATGAGGGCGCAGGCATCGTGATCGAGGTCGGCGAAGGGGTCACAACCCTGAAACCGGGCGATCATGTCATCCCGCTTTACACGCCCGAATGCCGCGAATGCTATTCCTGCCGCTCAGGCAAGACCAACCTCTGCACCGCCATTCGCGGCACCCAAGGCCAAGGGCTGATGCCCGATGGCACGACGCGGTTTTCGATGCTCGATGGCACGCCGATCTATCACTATATGGGCTGCTCGACCTTTGCCAATCACACAGTCATGCCGGAAATCGCACTGGCCAAGGTGCGCGACGACGCGCCCTTTGACAAGATCTGCTATATCGGCTGCGGCGTGACGACCGGCATTGGCGCGGTCATCAACACAGCAGGGGTTGAGATCGGGTCCACTGCGGCGGTGTTCGGGCTGGGGGGCATTGGCCTCAACGTCATTCAGGGTCTGCGCATGGCGGGTGCGGATATGATCATCGGGGTCGACCTGAATGACGGCAAGGAAGAGATGGCGCGCAAATTCGGCATGACGCATTTCATCAACCCGTCCAAGGTCGAGAATGTGGTGGGTGAGATTGTGAAACTGACGCAGCGCGGCGATGACGCGATTGGCGGTGTGGATTATTCGTTTGATGCCACCGGCAATGTGAAGGTGATGCGCGACGCGCTGGAATGCAGCCACCGGGGCTGGGGCGTGTCGGTCATTATCGGCGTGGCCCCTGCGGGCGCAGAAATCTCGACCCGGCCGTTTCAGCTGGTCACGGGGCGCGTGTGGAAAGGCACGGCGTTTGGCGGGGCCAAGGGGCGCAGTGATGTGCCGAAATTCGTGGACTGGTACATGAATGGCAAGATCGAGATCGACTCGATGATCACCCACAAGCTGACGCTCGACCAGATCAATGACGGGTTCGATCTGATGCATGAAGGCAAATCCATCAGGGCCGTGGTCGAGTTTTGAGGCGATGCCCAGATCACGAGCCCGCGTCACCCATCGGAAGGGAGAAGACCCCGATGAAACTGAAACCTGTCACTTTCCTTGCCTGACTTGCCCTTGCGGCCCCTGTGGTAGCAGACGGCCTATCACATCTGCCGATGCTGTCCGTCATCGCCCCCGACGCTGTTGCGATCTGCCCCCATGTGCCGCATATGGGTGAACACTGGGCCGAACCGGCAGCCCTGCCTTTGGGCCCGATATACTGTGTGATCGAAGGACGCGTGGTCTGTGTCGAATACATGTTCCTTGCCAGCGAACTCGCCAGTGGCGCCGGCTGGACCGAGATCGCGACAGGCATGCAGACCCCGCCCCTGACCCGGATCGACATGGAGTATAAGGCCGATGGCGTCGGACCTTTTCAGGAACCGCTGTACCAACGCCATCCCTACTTTGCCAAAAGCGAGGTGCTTGCGGCGCATTGGGACCGCTGAATGCGCGCAACTCTATGCCGCGCGTCCGGCGTGCGCAAAGCGCTATGAAGGGCCAGAGGATGATCATCGAAGGCGTGCCTGGGTGCGCGACACCTCAGCCGCCAACGTCTTTGCGCCGAATGCTCTTGATGCGTGTGTTGATGGCGCTCCTGCTGACCACTCGTCGCGCTCGACGGCCCCACACCGTGGAAAGCCCATGCATCCGAAGAAAGACCCTAAGACACTATCGACGCAATGTGCGCGACAGCACTTTCATATCACGCCGTGCAGGGTGATCGCGCGGTCTTTCTCTCTCGGGGCGCGGCACTGGCAAGGCATCTGGTTCGCCCCAGACTGAAATTGATATCTGATCGTCCCCATCGGTGCGGGCATGCGCCGGCTCTATCTCGACAATGCGCACGCGCAGGACAGCTTGCTTCTCGATCGCGGGGGCAATTTTCTCTGCCATCTGCGGGTCCAGATACCCCAGATGTTTCCGAGTCGCCCGGCCAAGCCCAAAAGGCAGGCGCGAGGGCAGCGTCACAAAAGCAGCAACGATATAGTTGGGGTCAAGCGCCAACTCGACAGGGTACCCCGGCGCCATGCTGGAGCCACGAATAGGTATCCTGAGCCCGTGAAGGCGCGCTTGGTGGATCAATGCCTGCATATTTCCTCACTTGGCCCGATTCTGCGAAGGGCTCAAGCTCAGTATGGCATAGTTTGACGATGTGGCGAAACGTCTGTGCTCAGCTCGACAGTTCAAAGCGGATATTACGTGCCGTAAGAGCGGTAAGAACGCCTGAAAACACTTTGGCTGCCCGTATACCTTCTTGTAGAGCGGCATCGATTTCAACGGCTGATGTAGTGGCACCCTTGATTGTCACCACAACCCGTTCTCCTGATATAGCATCATACACAATCTGCTGGCGCCCATTTCGCAGCGCACGAAGCCCCACAAATTCCCGACCATTTCTGCTGTGATAGCCCATCTGTCTCGTCTCCACTGCAGTTTTCATAGGGGGCATTATACAGATTAAAGACTTAGATTCAGCATGTTGCGGGGCGATCTTCAAGTCGCATCGGATATGATGCAAGTATGTCACAAAGTGGGTTTCTCAATGGATAACGCCGAGGGGCTTTCCGTACCGTCAGCAACAAGATCGCAGTGCTGGCCAGACGGGTGGGACGGAACAGGTTTCACGCCCCTAAACCAGCTTCAATGCTAACTGGGCGAAAACACGCTCACACGGCCAGCTTAGGGGAAGGTTGACCAGAAGAAAGATGTGATTAGACCTCTGTGTCGGGTTCACCAGCACTCAAAACAAATTCTGTGGAGTGCACACACATGCCCAAGCAGGCATTCAGGAACTGCGGGGCCTGCGGTATCCAGCCGAGCCGCCCGCACCAGCCATTTGCTCTGGTATTATCCGTTATATGCCGCGCAACCGTGATCTGCGCTGTCAACGGCAGAGTAAAAGTGAGCCAAAGGGCAGCGCAAAATGTTGCCACTTTGGGGGCGGGGTAATCAGTTTCCAGACGAGCGCCAGCATCCGGGCGGCCGCGCTTGTCATATAGCTGGCGGTTGCCCGGATGCTTTGGCCCGTCAGGGCCAATCTGTGCTGATCGTGATTTAGGTTTTGGGTGTTGCCTGACGCGCCTTGCTTTGTCCAAGGCGGTAGCTTTCGCCATTCATCTCAAGGATGTTGACATGGTGGGTCAGGCGATCGAGCAGTGCGCCTGTCAGGCGTTCTGACCCAAAGGTTTCGGTCCATTCGTCGAATGGCAGGTTGCTTGTGATCAGCGTGGAGCCGCGCTCGTAGCGTTGGGAGATCAACTCGAACAGCAATTCAGCCCCGGTTTTACTGAGCGGCACAAAGCCCAATTCGTCGATGATGAGCAGCTTGTAACCCACCATCTGCTTTTGAAGCCGCAAGAGCCTGCGTTCGTCTCTGGCCTCCATCAGTTCGTGAACCAGCGCTGCAGCCGTAACAAAGCCGACCGACAGGCCTTTTTGACAGGCAGATAGGCCAAGGCCCAAAGCAACATGGGTCTTGCCCGTGCCTGAGGGGCCGAGCGCTATGACATTCTCGCGCCGGTCAATCCATTCGCAGCGCGCCAACTCCAGCACTTGCATCTTGTTCAAGGCCGGGATCGCCTTGAAGTCGAAGCTATCCAGGCTTTTGACAGCTGGGAACTTCGCGGCCTTGATGCGCCGTTCGATCATCCGCCGTTCACGGTCGATCATTTCCAATTCAACCAAACGTGCGAGGAACTCAACATGGTCATGCCCCTCTTTGGCGCATTGGCGGGCCAATTTGCCATATTCTCGCAGCACCGTTGGCAGCCGCAGGGATTTGAGGCGATGGTCCAGCAGGATTTGAGGAGTGTCGCTCATGCTGCCTGCCCTCGCTTCATCAGGGACATATAACTGGCCGCCGACGTGGTGCCGACATTGGCCTTTGGCAGATACGGATAGACATCCAGATCCAGCTTGGGCGGCCGCTTCTCGACTTGGCACAAGACAAGATGCTTGACGGCATCAAACCCAATCGCGCCCATGCGAAGCGCGTTTTTGACAGCGACATTCAGGTCGGCCATGTCAAACGTCTCCAACAACCGCAAGACCTGCACATACTCGCGCCGACCTGCCTTGATCATGCGGGCCTCCATCAAGCGGCGCAAGGTTGCAAATTCCTCTGGCAACTCCCATTCCACCAATGGGGCAGCCTGATCCAGCGCCCCGGTCTTTTGCTCCAGCAGCGGCAGATAATGAACAGGATCAAAGACCATATCCTCGCGGTCCCAGCACCTGGGGTGGCGGGCAATCACATCACCACCACAGCCGATGACAACCTGATCGACATAACCCCGGATCCAGACGTCACGGTGGCCATAGGCAACCGGCACCGAGTAATCATTGGTTTTGTAGCGCACCAGGGATTGTGAGTTTACCTGGCCACTGGCCTGATCACAGGCATCAAATGGAGACGCCGGCAGATCCATCATCGCTTCAAGATCGCGCGCCAGTCGTTGCCCGATGCTGTCGTCATGTCCGCGCAAGACATCTGACTGGCGCTTACGGCATTGCTCTTCCAGCCAGAGATTGAAGGCTTCCCATGTTGCAAAATGTGGGATGGGCACCATGAAGTTGCGCCGCGCATATCCAACCAGACCCTCAACAGCGCCTTTATCGTTGCCCTTACCCGGTCGACCATAACGATCGTGGATGAAGTAATGCGACAGGAACCCACTGAACAGCTTGGTCCGCTTGCGCGAGCCGTCCGGCAGAATCTTCGCGACCAGGCATCGATCGTTGTCATAAAGAACCGACTGTGGAACCCGGCCGAAGAATGCAAAAGCATGAACATGACCATCAACCCAGGCCTCGGAGACCGCCGCAGGATAAGCCCGAACAAAGCAGGCATCGCTGTAAGGCAGATCCAGCGCGAAGAAATGCGCCTTCTGCTCAACCCCGCCAATCACGACCATCGCCTCGCCGAAATCCGCTTGAGCATGGCCGGGGGCATGCGCCAGCGGGACAAACATCTCTCGGCTGCGCCGCCCTTGTTCTCGGACGTAATTCTTGACCGTCGTGTAACCGCCTAGAAACTGGTGCTCGTCGCATAGCCGTTCAAAAATGCGCTTGGCGGTGTGGCGCTGTTTACGGGGACGCTTCAGATCGTCTTGCATCCATTGATCGATGAAGCCGGTGAACCCGTCCAGCTTGGGCCGCTTGATCTGCGCCGTTCGCTGATACCCGGGCGGGACCGAAAACATCATCATCTTCTTCACGCTCGCACGCGAAATCCCGAAATGGCCAGCGGCCTCCCGTTCGCTCATACCACCCCGACGCGCGAGGCGGACCTTCAGATATAAATCCACGACTAAAATCTCCCGCCCTCCCTGCAAACAGAAAGGGCCAAAGTGGCAACATTTTACGCTGCCCGCAGCGAGATTATCACGCCACTTCCGTGGCTCACTTTTGCACTGCCGTTCTCACCGGTTCTTCGGCAACCGGGGGTACGGGCTGGGCATTCTGAAAGGCACTCTCAAACTGGTGTAGGATGCTTGCCTTGTCTTCTGCCAGTTGCGCACGCAACGTGCGCATCTCGCCATCGACCTTTTGCCAGATGGCGCTCGTCTCGTAGTTCACCTCGCTCAGCAAATCTGACACAATGCTGCGAATGATCCCTGCTTGCGCTGAATCTGCTTCCAGATCGACAGCGGGTTTGGCCAGATCTGCAAAGTAGCGCCAGTTATATGACGGATTGTCGAGCGTGTTCAGAAGCACATTGCGCGTCCGGTCTTCGGCCCGCTGCACGCGGCGATGGTGAAACGCCAGCGGTTGGTCAAGTATAGCGACCCGCCAGCGCGCCAGAAAACGGTTCATGAATGCGCGATCTTCCATCACGTCGAAGTTTTCCGGAAATCCGCCGACCTGCAACACAGCGTCGCGGCGCATCATCCATTGCACTGGGTAAATATCTTGTCGGTAACACGCATAAGCCAGCGGGTTCAGAAAGAACTCGCCGCGATGAAACGCAGGGGGCAGGTTGTCTTCGCCGATCACCTTGATCTCTGTCTCTGGTCCTGACCCGATGATCTCTTCCTTGACGGCTGTTACCCGCGCGCCAACGCCACCCAGATCAGGCACCGAAGGCGCTGTTTCCAGAAAAAAGCCAATCAGCGCCGACATAAATGTCGGGTCCCATGTGTCATCATCATCCAGACAGGTGACGAAATCGGTTCTCAACGCCTCGACACCGCGATTGAACGCCGCCGAGCGACCCTGACCCGGGTTCAGATCAAGCAGTGTAAATCTGTCTTGCGGCACAGGCACATGGCCATCGGGGGAAATCGCGGCCCTAGAGCGTCGAGCCTTTAACCTGATGCATATCCAGCCCCACAGAAGAAGTTCCAGCATTCGTCCGGTGTGAAGAGGTCGCAGATTTCCGTGAGCGCGTCGAACATCTGATCGAATGTTCTGGCTCCAATCCTACGCAGATGTGCCTTGAGCTTTGAGAAAGCCATCTCGATGGGGTTGAGGTCAGGGGAGTATGGCGGCAGGTACAAGAACCAGCATCCCACATCTCTTAAAGCCGTCGCAGCAGCCTTGTTGTAATGGGTGGCGAGGTTGTCGCAAATAACGACAGTGCCTGGCTGTAATTCCGGGGCCAGGACATTTCGGACATAGGCCTCAAAGGCTTCACCATCCATTGCCCCTTTGATGACCCACGGCGCGATCAGATTGTCGTGCGTCAAACCAGCGATAAATGTCTGCGTTCCCCACGCCCCGAACGGGGCATCCATTTCCAGGCGCTTTCCGCAGAGACTGCGTCCGTATTGACGGGTCAGGTTGGTTTTGACGGAGGTTTCATCAATAAAGACAAGCCGATCAGGATGCGCTTGCATGGCAGGCAGGTGATGCCTGAACCAGTTCTTACGCCGCTCCTTCACATGAGCGCGCAACCGTTCGGTGGCAACCAGCGACTTTTTTTATATGTGTATCCGAGCTTGCGCAGAAACCGCCCGATGGAGGCCGCGTGCGCGGTAATGCCAGTGGCAGCTTCCAATGCACCGGCAAGTTCTGGCAAAGTGATATCACCATCCTGCGCCACCAATTCTTCCAGCAACGCTTGATGAGAAGACAGCTTCCCATGACCAGGAGGACGGCCTTGGGGCTCCGGCTCAATCGAACCCGTTTCCCGCAGCCTGCGTTGCCATCGCACACCAGTGGCGGCGGACAACTTCAGCCGTGCTGCTGCGGCACGACCGCTCAATCCTTCTACAATACACTCTTGAAACCGCGCACGAAGCGCTGACGGCAATGCTGATGACATAAGACATCCTCCCAAGGAACATGAATCACAAATCAACCTCAAAGGGAATCCATCGATTCACGTTTCAAGCGCGGCCCTAAGCACTGCAATATCGCCGCCGTCATTGATCAGAACAACATGCAGATTGGGGTGGTCTTGCGCCATGACAGTCGCAAGGGCGCGTTTCACAAATACGGGGCGGTCCTTGGTGCGGATAACCACACCGACAGAAGGTGTCTGTATGTCTTTCACAATAACTCCAGTCAAATTCTCAAATAACACAACACTCAAACGCCCGTTCACGCGCGAGAGTTCGTTATCGCGCCACGACTGCTTAAATCAATATCAATTCTCGTTTCTAAGCCTGAATCTGGTCAATCCGCCTGTTTCCTTGGCCCCAGATGCTCGTATCCGCGCGCACGGGTCAGGTGAATCTGGCGCTGGCGTTCGCGGAAGGCTTCGCGGCGCTCGGGCGAAAACTCGTCTACGCATTGATGACATTGCACGCCTGCCTCGTATTCCGGGCGGTCGCGGTCTTCGGGCCAAAGCGGGCGGCGGCAGGCGTGGCACATGATATGCGGACCGGGCTTTAGCCCGTGTTCGACCGAGACACGCTTGTCGAACACAAAACACGCGCCGTGCCACAAGCTTTGCTCTTGCGGCACTTCTTCGAGATATTTCAGTATGCCGCCCTTCAGATGAAAGACATCCTCTACCCCCTGCCCCAGCAGGTAATTTGTCGATTTCTCGCAGCGAATGCCGCCCGTGCAAAACATGGCGATGCGCTTGTTGTGAAAGCGGTGCTTGTTTTCTTCCCACCATTGGGGGAACTCGCCAAATGACCGCGTGCCGGGGTCGATTGCCCCCTCGAACGTGCCGATGGCGACCTCGTAATCGTTGCGGGTGTCTATCACAGCCACATCGGGCGCGGAAATCAGGTCATTCCAGTCTTCTGGTCCCACGTAATGGCCGACCCGCGCGCGTGGGTCGACATCGGGCTGGCCCATTGTGACGATCTCGCGCTTCAGGCGCACTTTCAGCCGCCCGAAGGGCATAGCCTCTGCAAAGCTTTCTTTCCACTCCAGCGCGGCGCAACCGGGAAACGCGCGAATATGGGCCAGCACAGCGTCGATCCCTGCGCGCGTGCCTGCAATCGTGCCATTGATCCCCTCGGGGGCCAGCAAAAGCGACCCTTTGACGCCATGTTCGTCGGCCAACGCCAGCAATGGCGGGCGCAATGCGGCGGGGTCATCGAACCGAGTGAAATGATATAGGGCGGCAACAATGAACATAAATGTGCTTTACTGCGCAGACAGCGCCCGCGCAAGAGAGGAGCATTGACGCCAGCCCCTGCGCCCCTTAGCCCTTGCTAAAACAGGAGGGCCGCGCCATGACCCATGCGCTGATCGTGATTGACATGCAAAATGACTTTTGCCCCGGCGGCGCGCTGGCAGTGGCGGGCGGTGACGAGATTGTGCCGGAAATCAACGCACGCATGGCGCAGGCGGGCGCTGTTATACTGACGCAGGACTGGCACCCTGCGGGGCATTCGTCTTTTGCCAGCCAGCACGCAGGGCGCGCGCCTTTGGAAATGATCGACATGCCATACGGCCCACAGGTGCTTTGGCCCGATCACTGCGTGCAAGGGACGCAAGGCGCGGCATTTCACCCCGATCTGGACACGGACCGCGCCGATCTGATCATCCGCAAGGGGTTCCGGCACGAGATTGACAGCTATTCCGCCTTTTTCGAGAATGACCAGACCACCCCCACCGGTCTGGAAGGGTATTTGCGCAGCCGTGGGCTGACACAGTTGGATTTTGTCGGGCTGGCCACTGATTTTTGTGTGGCATGGTCCGCACTGGACGCAGCAAAGCTGGGCTTTGAGGTGCGTGTGCTGAATAGTCTGTGCCGCGGCATTGATCTGGATGGCTCGATGGCGCGCGCACAGGATGCGATGCGCGCGGCAGGCGTGACGCTGGAGTAACTCATGGATATTGCAACCCGCGTCTACAACCACCGCTGGAAAATGGACCCGATCATCCGGTCGCTGATCGACACTGATTTTTACAAGCTGCTGATGTGTCAATCGGTATTTACCAACCACCCGCAAACACAGGTCACATTCAGCCTGATAAACCGCGCCACGCATATTCCACTGGCCGATCTGATTGACGAGGGTGAATTGCGCGAGCAACTTGACCATATTCGCGCGCTGTCGCTGTCGCGCGGGGAATCCACCTTTTTGCGCGGCAATACGTTTTACGGCAAACGCCAGATGTTCCGACCCGATTTCATGGAATGGTTCGAGAATTTCCGCCTGCCGCCCTATCATCTGGAGCGCGTGGGCGATCAGTATGAACTGACCTTTCAGGGCACATGGTGCGAAGCGATGCTGTGGGAAATTCCCGCGTTGGCGGTGCTGATGGAGTTGCGCTCTCGGGCGGTGCTGGGGCGGATGAAACGCTTTGAATTGCAGGTGCTTTATGCCCGCGCGATGACCCGCGTCTGGGAGAAGATCGAACAATTACAGGGGCTAGAGGCCGTTCGCATTGCCGATTTCGGCACAAGGCGGCGGCATTCCTTTCTATGGCAGGACTGGTGTGTGCAAGCCATGATGGAGGGCTTGGGCGCTGGGTTCGCGGGCACATCCAACTGCCTGATCGCCATGCGCCGGGAGGTCGAGGCGATTGGCACCAATGCGCATGAACTGCCTATGGTCTATGCCGCCCTTGCCAGAACCGACGATGAGCTGGCCCAAAGCCCCTATCAGGTTCTGGCCGATTGGCAGGCCGAGCATTCGGGCAATTTGCGGATCATCCTGCCCGATACATTTGGCACCAAGGGCTTTCTGGATCGCGCGCCCGACTGGTTGCCTGACTGGACCGGCATGCGCATCGATTCTGGTGATCCGGCAGCAGGGGCGGAAATTGCCATTCGCTGGTGGCAGGATCGCGGCCAAGACCCACGCGAGAAGCTTGTCATCTTCTCGGACGGGCTGGATGTGGACAAGATCAAGGAACTTCATGCGCAGTTCTCTGGCCGCGTGAAGGTCAGTTTTGGTTGGGGCACATTATTGACCAATGATTTTCGCAACCTTGCGCCAGATGACGGGCTGGCCCCGTTCTCGTTGGTGTGCAAGGCCGTATCGGCGAATGGCCGCGCAACGGTGAAACTGTCGGATAATCCGCACAAGGCAATGGGGCCAGAGGACGAGATTGAACGCTATAAGCGCGTGTTCGATCTGGGGCCACAAGTAGCGCAGGACGTGCTTGTTTAAGGCAAATTAAGCGTGTTGGCAGAATTCAGCAGGCACACAGCCCGCTCACACCGATTTTTGGTGACACAGGCTGTGACCTGTGGTGCAATAGCTTTACTTTCATCAGAGTAGGAGGACTTTAAATGTCATTGGGTTCGCATATTGCAGAGCTGCGCCGAAAGCATGAACATCTCTCTGACCGGGTCGAAGTTGCCCAACGCAGCCCGGGCACAGATGACCTTCAGATCGCAGATATGAAAAAGAAAAAGCTTCGCCTGAAAGAGGAAATCGAGCGCCTGTCGCACCACTGATCCGCTCTTTCCTAGGTTACGCAAACGGCCCGCGAAATGCGGGCCGTTTTTTGTTGTCGCGCAGGACAGATCAGACGAAGAACTGTGCACCATTCGCACTGATGGTCGAGCCGTTGATAAAGCCCGCGTCATCAGACACCAGAAAGGCCACGCAGCGCGCGATTTCCTCTGGCTCGCCCAGTCGTCCGGCGGGAATGCCCGCGATGATCGATTCGCGCACCTTTTCCGGCACGGCCATGACCATTTCGGTTGCGATATAGCCGGGACAGACCGCATTCGCCGTGATGCCAAAACGTGCACCCTCTTGCGCCAGTGATTTCACGATGCCCAGATCGCCCGCCTTGGTGGCTGCGTAATTCACCTGAGCAAACTGGCCTTTCTGACCATTGATCGAGGAAATCACAACGACGCGGCCAAATTTCCGCTCGCGCATACCGGGCCAGATGGGGTGCACTGTGTTGAACACGCCCGTCAGGTTGGTGTCGATCACTTCTTTCCACTGTTCTGGCGTCATTTTGTGGAACGGCGCGTCGCGGGTGATGCCCGCGTTTGCCACCACAACCTCGATCGGGCCAAGATCAGCCTCGACCTGTGCCAGACCGGCCTTGGACGCCTCGTAATCCGCGGCGTTCCATTTGTAGGTCTTGATGCCGGTTTCTTCGGTGAAGCTGGCCGCAGCCGCATCATTGCCGGCATAAGTTGCCGCGACAGTATACCCTTTTGATTGCAGTTCCTTGGAAATCGCTGCACCAATGCCGCGCGATCCACCTGTGACCAATGCCACTCTTGCCATGTTTACTCCTCCTCAGGGATTAGGTTCCTCGCAATATCTGTTATCGAACGCGGGCAGGTTGCGCAAGATTGTTGCGCAACCTTTTTTGCTTAGCGTTCCAGACACATGGCGACACCCATGCCGCCACCGATGCACAATGTGGCCAAGCCCTTCTTGGCGTCGCGGCGCTGCATCTCGAACAAAAGCGTATTCAGGATACGGCACCCAGATGCGCCGATGGGGTGCCCGATAGCGATAGCGCCGCCATTGACGTTCACCTTGTCCACATCCCAGCCCATTTCCTTGTTCACCGCACAGGCTTGCGCAGCAAAGGCTTCGTTCGCCTCGATCAGGTCCAGATCTTCGGGTTTCCAGCCAGCCTTGGCCAGCGCCTTGCGGCTGGCATAGATCGGCCCCACGCCCATGACCGACGGGTCAAGCCCTGCGGTCGCATAGCTGGCAATGCGCGCAATCGGCGTCAGGCCGCGCTTTTCGGCGTCTTCCGCACTCATCAGCATGACGGCGGCGGCACCGTCATTCAGGCCAGACGCATTGGCCGCAGTGACCGAGCCATCCTTGGCGAAAGCAGGGCGCAGTTTCTGCATTGCATCCATCGTCGCACCGTGGCGGATGTATTCGTCCTGATCCACGACAATGTCGCCCTTGCGGGTCTTGACGGTAAAGGCCGCGATTTCATCCACGAATTTACCGGCCTTTTGTGCCGCTTCGGCCTTGTTCTGGCTGGCCACGGCGAACGTGTCCTGTTCTTCGCGGGTGATCTGCCATTTCTCGGCCACGTTCTCGGCGGTCTGGCCCATGTGATAGCCGTTGAACGCATCCCACAGCCCGTCGCGGATCATCGTATCGATCAGCTTCATATCGCCCATTTTCTGACCTGTGCGCATCAGGGCGGCGTGCTGGCTCATCGACATGTTTTCCTGACCACCGGCCAGAACAATCGCGGCGTCACCCAACTGGATATGTTGCGCGCCCAGCGCGACGGCCCGCAGGCCAGAGCCACAAACCTGATTGATCGACCATGCAGCAGCCTCGATCGGCAAGCCTGCGTTGACATGCGCCTGACGGGCCGGGTTTTGACCCTGGCCAGCAGTCAGAACCTGCCCTAAAATGGTTTCTGAAATCTCTCCCTTATCGACGCCCGCACGCTCGACAACGGCCTGAAGCGTGGCGGCGCCCAAATCATGTGCAGGGGTGCTGGCAAACGCGCCTCCGAACGACCCAACGGCAGTGCGCGCCGCGGAAACAATAACTACATTGGTCATAGGATCTCCTCTCTCTATATCCAGATTGTCCAACTCAGACAGAAGCTGTGCTGCGACAGATGACTGCAATCCGACATGTTTGTAACATGATGCAGAAACAGTGCAACGCTGCTGCGTCAAATGCTGGCGCAAACGCGGTGCAGGCCAGCCGAATACGGCCCAGACAGCTGGAATGCAGTGTCTTTGTTCGTGCAAGTGTCACAGTTTGTTTCTGCGAATCCCTGTTGCAGGCATGGACAATCACCCCTCCACCGCGTAAAAAAGGGTAAGAAGGAATGCTATGGAACGACAGTCGGCGAAATATCACCTTGGGCAAATCGTGCGCCACAAAAAGCACCCGTTTCGCGGGGTGATCTTTGATGTCGATCCGGAATTTGCAAATACGGAAGAGTGGTATCACTCGATTCCCGAAGAAGTGCGCCCGCGCAAGGATCAGCCATTTTACCACCTTCTGGCCGAGAATGACGAGAGTTTCTACGTCGCCTATGTGTCCGAGCAGAATCTTGTGCCGGACGAGTCGGGGGAACCTGTCGAACATCCGGATCTGAGTGAGTTATTTGGCGAGTTTCATAACGGCCACTATCCGCTACAGATACAGATGAACTGATCTGCCCGGCCCCGATGGGGCCTGTCAGGCGATCAGCCCGTCGAACAGTAGTTTACCCGCAATTCCGGCCAGCAGCACAAGGATTACCTTGTCGAATGCCTCTCTCGACACGCGCTTGGCCAGCCAGTTGCCAACCGGCATACCCAGCAGCAACGGCCCAAGTGTGACGAAACCCAGAAGTGTCAGTTGCACAGTCATTATGCCCAGCCCCGCCAGTGCGATAATCTGCACCAGCGACATTGCGCAGAAGAAGATCGAAATGGTGGCAATAAAGCGTGGCCGCTCCAGCCGGAGCGCGTTCAGATAGGTGATGGAAACCGGCGCAGAGATACCGCCCGCCCCCTGCAACACCCCCGCGACAAGCCCTGCGGGAGCGGTCAGGCGCTTTTCGGCATCAGCGCCAAGCTGCCATTCAGGGCGCAGCAGGCGAAATGCAATATAACTGAGCACAACAGCGCCCACACCGGCCATCAACAGCGTGGCAGGGGCAACTGCCAGCAACACCGACCCAACCACCGTTCCCAGTGCACCCCAAAGCGCAAGCGTTGTGGCCAGCCCCATACGGCCCAGATGGGCGCGAAACTGCCAGCCTTGCGATATATTGGTCAACAGGTTTGGAATGGTGAACAGCGCCACAGCCGTTGGCACATTGAACAGCATCGCCAGAATGGGCACCCCGATAATAGGGGCGCCTGCCCCTGTGGCCCCTTTCAGGATACCGCCAAGAAACAGCGCCATCCCCGCCAATAGCATATCGGCCATATCCATCTGTCTGCCCTTGTTCTTGCCCGACACGACAGATACGCATGTCGTCGGCAACTGTCCATTCTGGCCACGATACCGGCGGTGCTGGCCGTCTGCTGGTGCGACTTGCCGCCGATCACACCATTGGTCAGTGCCACTCCTCGGCGGCGATCCGCAGTTTTTTGATGCGTGAATACAGGGTTGTCGGCTGTATGCCCAGCAATTGTGCCGCGCCATCGTCGCCCGCCACTTTGCCATTTGTGCGCCGCAGGGCTGCGACCAGATTGTTGCGCTGCGCTGCTGCCATGTCGGCCTCGGACAAAACCGCCACGTCACCCGCGCTGCTTTGGGGTGTTGTCAGCCCCAGATCAATCTGCAATTTGCCACCCGTTGAAATGATGCTGCCGCGATCAATGACATTTTGCAGCTCGCGCACATTTCCCGGCCAGTCATAAGCGATCAGCTTTTCCATGGACAGTTTCGAGATGATGGGCGGCCTGATGTTCAGCCGCTGGCATGACAGTGTCAGGAAATGCGCCGCAAGTGCCGGAAGATCCTCGCGCCGATCCCGCAGCGGCAGGCAGTTGATGGGAAAGACATTCAGGAACATGAGCAGTTCTTCGCGGAACGCGCCCTTGCGCGCCAGCACTTCCAGATTCCGGCGACTCGCAGCGATGACCCGCAGGTCAATGTCGCGCGCACGGGTATCGCCCAGCCGCGTGACACTGTGTTCTTGCAACGCATGCAACAGCCGCCCTTGCAGGTTCAGCGGCAATTCATCCACATCATCCAGAAACAGCGTGCCGTTATGCGCCAGCTCCAGCACCCCCGGCTTGTCACGCAATGCGCCCGGAAAGGCACCACGGATCTGGCCGAACAACTCTGCCTCGATCGCATCTGATGTGACCGCGCTGCACTTGAAATGAATAAGCGAGCGGCGTCGACGCGCGCTGCCTTTGTGTATGGCGGAAGCAACAAGTGCCTTGCCGGTGCCCGCCTCGCCCAAGATCAGGACGGATGCATCGGTGCCCGCCACAAGATCAATCTTGCTCAGAAGCTGCAACACCGCAGGAGAGCGGCCTATGATGTCATGATGCGCGCGCTCGGACGCGATGGTTTCTTGCAGATAGGCGTTTTCTTGCTCCAGCCGTTCGCGCAGGGCCTGCACTTCTTCCATCGCGCTATGCAGTTTGCTTTCGTTTTCCTTGCGCTCGGTTATGTCGCGGAAAATGACCACGGCCCCTGCCAGCACATTCTGGTCATAGATCGGGGTCGAGACATATTCGACGCGGATCGGTTTGCCATCCTTGCGCCAGAACACCTCATCCTCAATGCGGTTCACCTGCTCATAGCGGAACGACTGGTATATCGGGCAATCATGCGCCGGATAGTGCTCGCCATTCAGGTGATGGTGGTGAATCATCGAATGGATATCGCGGCCCAACAGGTCTTCGGCACTCCACCCCAGCATTTCGCGCGCGGCCCGGTTTACGAAGGTTGTCTTGCCATCGGCGTTGACGCCATAAATTCCTTCGCCTGCTGCGTTCAGGATCAACTGGTTCTGGCGTTCCAACTCGCTGAAGAACGCCTGCGCGCGCTGCCATTCCAACAGTCCAAGGCGCTGCACATCGCCGGCCTCGGCGATCTGGTCGTGGCGCGACAACTCATTCAGGTCAATCAGCGTCAGCATCACAAGGGTTTGCGCATGGCCAATGGGCGTGCCGCGCAACTCGCAGCTTAGGGGGTGGCGATTTTTGTCCTGTAGCGGAATATCGCGCCGCCACACACGCCCCCGATGCGCCAACTCATCCAAGAACACCAAAAACCCGCCGAAATTGCCCGCGATATGGGGCGCAAAGCGAAAACCCTCCGCATCGTCCTGCGCCAAAAGCCGTTTTGCAAGCTGGTTTGCCGCCACAACCTGATCTTGTGCCGTATCCAGAACAAGGGCGGCATGTGGGATGGCTTCGAGCAGGGAATCGGGCATGAGGGGGTCATGGGTCATGCGCTACACGATCGCCGAAGTTACCCCTGACTGGCAACACGATATTTCGTAATTTACGATTTATCGTAACTTATTTTCGATGTGCTTTATCCTAAGAAACTGATTTCACTAGTATATTTTATCTGCGGAAAAGTTGGGCAATAGAATTCTTCTGCACCGCAGAATTGGTATCATATTCTAGAACGCTGCCATTCTCAGAAAGGGATACCATGTCAAACAAGAGCCTTGGAAACCCGTTTTCCCACAAGACAGACCTGCGCCACGGTGCGGGCTGCGGCTGTGAAACCTGTTCCAGCGATGCACGCGCCAAAATCGCCGCCCCCATGACCTCAGAGGCGCTGCTGGAGCGCGCGGTTGAAAGCGCAGTTGTGCGGTCGGTCTTCGGTCATAATGATATCAGCCGCCGGTCCATGATGGGTATGTTGGGCGGCGGCGCTTTCGCGGCAGCACTTGCATCCGTCTTTCCGATGGATCAGGCCAAGGCGCTGATACTTGACGAACTCGGCCCCCCGGAAAAGCCTGATCTAAAAGTGGGCTTCGTCGCCATCACCTGCGCGACCCCAATCATCATGGCCGAGCCAATGGGCTTTTATGACCGCTATGGCCTGAATGTCGAAGTCGTCAAAACCGCAGGCTGGGCCGTGGCGCGCGACATGTCGCTGTCAGGCCAGTATGACGCCAGCCATATGCTGACCCCCATGCCGCTGGCGATGACGCTGGGCGCAGGGTCATCGGCGACACCATACATCATGCCCGCTGTTGAGAATATCAACGGTCAGGCGATTGTGCTGTCGAACGAGCATCTGGACAAGCGCGATCCACAGCAATGGAAAGGCATGACCTTTGGCGTGCCGTTTGAATATTCCATGCACAACTTCTTGCTGCGCTATTACGTGGCCGAACACGGGCTGGACCCCGATCAGGACATCCAGATCCGCGTTGTGCCGCCGCCTGAAATGGTCGCCAACCTGCGCGCGGGCAATCTGGACGGCTATCTGTCGCCCGACCCGTTCAACCAGCGCGCCGTGTGGGAAGGGATCGGGTTCATTCACATGCTGACCAAGGATATCTGGGAAGGGCACCCGTGCTGCGCCTTTGCCGCCCCCCGCCGCTTTGCCGTGGAAATGCCCAACACTTATGGCGCGCTTTTGCGGTCGATCATTGATGCGACGCAATACGCCTCGAACCCTGACAATCGCAAGGAAATCTCGGAAACGATTGCGCCTGCAAATTACCTTAATCAGCCTGTGCCAGTGATCGAGCAGGTTCTAACCGGCACCTTTGCCGATGGTCTGGGCAATGTGCAACGCGTGCCGGACCGGATCGATTTCGATCCATTCCCATGGCAGTCGATGGGGGTCTGGATTCTGACGCAAATGAAGCGTTGGGGCTATATCAACGGCGATATCGACTACAAGGCGATTGCCGAGCAGGTCTATCTGGCCTCGGACGCGCGCAAGGTGATGACCGATCTGGGCTATGATGCGCCCGATGTGAATTACAAATCACACACCATCATGGGCAAGACCTTCGATCCCGACCAGCCCGAAGCCTATGTCGACAGCTTTGCGATTCGGCGGGGATAAACTATGCAAAGCCTGTCCATAAACAAACGCGCCGCAATTCTGTCAGTCGTGTTGCTGATTGTCCTTCTTGGCGCATGGGAAATCTCAATCACGCGCCAGGTGTTGGGTGAGGCGCTGACCGAATATGAAATCCTGATGGGGCTGGGGCAGCAACGCTCTGCTATCCCTCCGCCCAGCGATGTGATGGTCAAAGCATGGGAGCAGTTGAGCAACCCCTTCTACGATGCGGGCCCCAACGACAAAGGCATTGGAATCCAGCTTGCCTACTCCATCTCTCGCGTGCTGTCTGGCTTCGGGCTGGCCGTCCTTGTGGCCATTCCACTGGGCTTTCTGATCGGAATGTCGCCCGTGGCCTACAAGGCGCTCAACCCGTTTATTCAGGTTCTGCGCCCGATATCGCCTCTGGCATGGATGCCGCTTGCGCTGTTCATTATTCAGGATGCAAACTCCAGCGCGATCTTTGTCATCTTCATTTGTTCGATCTGGCCGATGCTTCTGAACACCGCCTTTGGTGTGGCAGGGGTGCGCAGTGACTGGGTCAATGTCGCCCGCACCCATGAATTGGGCAGCCTGCGCACCGCGCTGACCGTCATTCTGCCCGCCGCTGCCCCGACAATCCTGACAGGCATGCGCATTTCCATCGGGATTGCATGGCTGGTGATCGTCGCGGCTGAAATGCTCGTCGGGGGTACGGGCATCGGCTATTATGTCTGGAACGAGTGGAACAACCTCGACCTGACATCTGTCATCTTCTCAATCCTCATGATCGGCGTGGTGGGCATGTTGCTGGATGCGTTTTTCGCAACCCTGCAACGCGCTGTCACTTACGCTGAATGAAAGGAGCATTGCGATGAGCAATAACTTCCTGAGTATCGAACGCCTGACCCAAACGTTCCCCGATGGTTCTGGCGGCAAAATGACCGTGTTCGAAAATGCCAGTTTCGGCATTGATAAGGGCGAATTCGTCTGCATCCTTGGCCATTCGGGCTGCGGCAAATCCACTATCATGAATGTGCTGGCGGGCCTGTCGGACCCCAGCTCTGGCGTGGTCAAGATGGACGGGGTTGCCGTGTCGGGGCCAAGTCTGGACCGGGGCGTCGTGTTTCAGAACTACTCGCTGCTGCCGTGGCTGTCGGCGCTGAAGAATGTGACGTTCGGGGTCAAGGCCCGCTACCGCGACTGGTCGCGCGACAAGGTGCTGGAGCATGCAACCAAGTATCTGGCGATGGTCGGGCTGGAAGGCGATGTTATTCACCGCAAGCCCAGCCAGTTGTCGGGCGGGATGCGCCAGCGTGTGTCGATTGCGCGGGCCTTTGCAAACCAGCCGAAACTGCTGCTGCTGGATGAACCCTTCGGGGCGCTGGATGCGCTGACACGCGGCACCATTCAGGAAGAATTGCTGAAAGTCTGGAGCAAGACCGAACAGACCGTGTTCATGATTACCCATGACATTGACGAAGCGATCCTGCTGGCAGACCGCATCCTGCTGATGACAAACGGTCCCTTCGCCCGCGTCGCGGAATCGGTCGAGATCACGATCCCCCGGCCCCGAACCCGCACGGAAATCGTCACGCATCCCAACTACTATGCCATTCGCAACCATCTGGTGCAGTTCCTTGGCAAACGCTCCAAAGAACTGGCGGGCCAGCGCTCCGCAGGCGAAAGCCAAAGCCCGGAGACAGTGCGCATAGATATGACCGAAGGCACGGCAGACCCGGACCCCAAACAAAAGCCCACACATCTGCAAGCCGTAAACGGCTGAAAGCCTGACCAAACCCAAGGAAGGAGACCCGCTATGAAAGACCTGATGACCGCCGCAGAGATGCTGACCAAAGAGGATGTGACCGCCCTGATCCTTGCTGCGAAAAAGCGCAAGGGCATGAAATGGGAAGAGATTGCAGAAAGCATCGGCTTCTCGCCTGTGTTCACGCATTCGGCCTGCATGGGCATGAATTCCTTTCCCGCAGACAAGGCCGCCGCCTTGGTCGCCCTGCTTGACCTGCCTTCTGAGGCCCAAGAGGTGCTGGAGGAGTACCCGACCAAGATCTGGGAACAGGCCGTTCCGACCGATCCCTGCATTTACCGGCTTTATGAAATCGTCGGCGTCTATGGCCCCACGATGAAAGCGCTCATTCAGGAAGAGTTCGGCAATGGCATCATGTCGGCGATTGATTTCGATATGGTCATCAGCCGTGTCCCGCACCCCAAAGGCGACCGGGTCAAGGTCGAGATGACCGGCAAATATCTGGCCTATGCCAATTGGTGATCTGAACAGGTGGCAGGCCGACGCGTCGGCCTGCCACCATACGCGCGACTAGAGCGTCTTGAGGTATTCCAACAGCGCTTGTCGTTGCGCGTCTGTCAGCCTGTCGCTGAATGTATGCCCTGCATTGCCGTAACCGGGCAGTGTTGTGTCATAGATTCTGGCCCGCTCTGGTCCCGACGGGGCAGCGTCCTTGCCGCTCTCCAGCACTTCACTGCGCCAGCCCACCACGTCGGGATCATATTCTTGCGGGGTGACATGGCGCCAGTAGCTTGGGCGCAAACGGCTGTCGAGCACGGCCATAAGATTTGGAACCGACCCGTTATGCAGATAAGGGGCGGCGGCCCAGATTCCGTCCAGCGGGGGCGCGATATACCCTTCGGCAGGGGCCGCGCGCACAGTGCCGCCATGGGGTGACTGCGCGACCCAGTCATAAAACCGGTCCAGACTGCCATCGGTCATGGTCTGCGCATAAAGCGGGTCTGTGCCGATTTCATCCAGCGGCACAACGCGGTTGGGATAGCTGGGCGTTTCGCCATAGGTGCCGTGACAACTGGCGCATTCGGTCATGAACAGCTCTTGCCCCTGCGCGGCCAGTTCAGCATCGACCGGATAAGGGTATTCAGGCGGCGTCAGGTCTTCGAGGAAGGCACGGATATCAGGGGCGTAGCTGTCAATTTCCTGCAACTCGTCCACACTATCCGCACAGAGCAATGACGCAAACAGCATGTATTGCGCATGATCCCCGCGCCCGATCGTGGTGTAGAACATGGCGTTTTTCTTGCCCACCCACCACCAGGGCGGCGTGCGCAGGGGCACCGGTGTGGTTGGCGGCGGGTCGATCAGGGGCGTGTCTGACCAACTCATGTCGCGCGGATCACGATGCGCCATCAAGGCCCAGCTTAGATTCGTGGCCGGGTTCATGCCGATTGTGTTGGTCTGCGTATAAGGGGCAATCCCCTCAATCCGGTCCGCCCAAAGCTGCCAAGCTGCACTCTCGTCCGGCCCCTGCACATAGCGCCCGACCTGCGTAACCAATTGGCGGGGGTCGGCGGTGAAATCTGCGAACGCGTCGCCCATCCCCACGACCACCTCATCGCCAATGCGCCCGGCATGGCACACCAGACAGTTGTTTGAGATCACCTCGACCCCATCATCATTGACATGCGCGGTCAGGAAATAGGGCAGTTCCGCATTGCGCCCGGTTCGTCCGGGCAACAGGGTGGCGGGGTCGGTTTCCGGGGCGACACGGCGATAGGCCGAATAGGGCATCCCGCAACCGACATACGGTTCATTGACCAACGCTGCATAGCCCGCCTCTGGGTCGCCCGCGCGCTGGGGGGTTGCGGCAACCCGGCCTGTAGGCGAGCGGAAGCGATCCGGGTCATCACTGAAGGGAACCGGCAGGCCAGCGCCCACCCATATCGCCGCAACAACACTGGCCGCAACCACCGCAGATGCGGCATAGACAAGGGGTTTACGGCTCATGGCCTGTCTCCTGATAGTTGCAATATGCCCGTGCCCCGCACAGGCTGCCCGTCAAAGCTGCCCTCGGCCTGCACCAGACCAGACCAGAGCGCAGGCGTGAAGCTGTGTTCCCGCGCGTCATTCACGGCGCTGACCTCCAGTGTCAGCACGTCATCAAGCCGGATCGACCATGCAACAGGCCATTGGACATGCGCACCTTGCCACATGCGGGGGAACTCTACCTGCGCCACGTCGCCGCCAAGCGGGCTGATTCCCCCATCGCGATCAATCACGAAAGCATCCACGCTCGGCGTTCCGCGCCCGTCACGGCGCTGCGATACAACTACGGACACATCATGGCCCGTGTCCAGTTGCAAAAGCAACCTGTCCGAGATGACAGGCCCGGCACCGGGCAAGGGCAACTCGCCCCAAGCATGATCGAACCACGCATGACCTGCGACGCTGTCTGCGTTGCCCTGTGTACTGAGCGTGCCAGTGACGCCTAGCCGGGAAAACGCATATCCCTGAAACGGCGTGTCGTCTGCATTCACGCGCAGGGGCGGTTTCTCGGGCGTCAGATCAAGCGCGATGCTGACATCGCCAGCAGTCGCGCGGAACTGCCAGATACCGGTCTGGCTGTCATCCGGAAAGGCAATCGTCCAATTGTCGAAATGCAATTCCTGTGCGGCGTCGTCAAACCCCGCCAAACCAGCAAGGCCCCTGCCAAAGCGTTCCTCGGCGATACTATGCGCCCCGGTGCTGTCGGTGGTGATAAGATGCGCACGATAGAGGTCGCGCAACTCCCAGATAGAGTCCCCCTCGCGGGTATCAGGCGGCACCAACCCGATGCGCGTCAGCGAAAACTGTACGTTGATCTGCGCGCCCTCCGGCCCTGTCAGATGCGCCGACACCTGCCACAGTTCGGACGGCGTGGCAGGGTGGACCGCATGATCTTGGGGGAAAGTAACCGGCAGTGTCGTGGTGGGCCGCTCGAACCCGCCTTGCGCCATATTGGCAACTTCGCCCAGCCAATCAACCTGTGCATTTGTGCTGGCTGACAGCGCGTCTGACTGCTGCGCCCGCTGCACAAGCAACACGCCTGTCACCAGAACCGCTGCCAGTGCGGCAATGCTTGCGGCCAATAGGCGCGGTCGTGACATATGGCTCCCTCTCTCTGGCGCGGTTGGCGTGGCCCGAATATGGCACTGTTCGACCCGCTATTCTGAACCTATCGCATCGCGCAGCCAAACCAACCCCCCAGCCCCGCGCAAAAGTGCCACGCCGCAGATGCGCGCTATCTTCTATGTCACAGGGGGTGTCGTGCAAGACAAGGCTTGACGGCACAGGGGCAAAACCGGCAGACGGCGCGTGGCAGGCAAGGCATTCTGCGGTCACACGCACGCGGGTAGCTGGCGTGTTTTTCAGCCCATATAATTGCGAAGGTCAGGCGACATGCAGTTCGATATCGACGTTTTCATAGACTTTGATCTGACGCAGGGCGATGCGGCATTGCTTATGATCGAAGCTGCGCGCAAAGGCGGCCAGCATATCGTGCACAGCAGGCTGGATATCGAGAATGCGGAACTGCGCAAAATGGGCGCAGAGGGCAGTCTGGATCAGCGCGTCTGGGCGATCACCAAGGACAACCGCCTTCAGGCGCGCTACCGTGCAAGTGTCGAGGTTGACCGCGCAATCACCGCGATTGAGGATTTGCCGACAACACCACTGGATGCCTTGCCGAACGAGGCTTTGGCCTATTTGCGACCATCGCGGTATTGCCCCTCGGACCTGTTCCAGTCGTTTGTGTCGCGCAAATTCCCCGATCTGAACGGGGGGGCGCTGATTCTGGCGATCCGCGACTGGGTACAGGGTGCGCTGGCCTATGTGCCCGGCAGCTCCAACTCGAGCACAAGCGCGATGGAGACATTCATGTCCCGCGAAGGGGTCTGCCGCGACTATGCGCATCTGGTCTGCGCCCTTGCGCGCGCCTCTGGCATTCCGGCGCGCTATGTCTCTGGCTATGGCCCTGATGTAACGCCGCCCGATTTTCATGCTGTCGCAGAAGTGTGGCTGGGCGGGGGCTGGCATCTGGTGGATGCAACGGCGATGAGCACACCTGACACGATGGTCGTCATTGGCGCAGGCCGTGATTGCGCGGACGTCGCCTTTATGGAAACCGGGAACGAAGCGCAGTTTCGCGAGTTAAACATACGCGTTACGCGCCGATAGAAATCCCGATTGCGGAAATTGGCATAAGCCGGACGCGTTACAAGCTGTGCGTGTGGACAATCACATCGCGCAAGCTAATTACTGGATACCAAGACAGTCTGCCGCCAGAGGGCAGTCAGGCTCACCCAGTTTGTCGCCGTTTGCTGCGACCCGGAGCAGGAGCGATTGCCGGATAATGATGCCCAATCTCTCAGAAGAACCTCTGTATCTTGCATTCAGCCCACGCGATTGGGCGGCGCCATATTTCACCGTCACCTTGCAACACAGGAGAACGCACAGATGAGCCAGTTTGACATTTCACGCAGGCATTTGATGGCCATGGGCCTTGGCGGCATCGGGGCCACTGCATTTGGGGCACGTGGCCTGCTGGCCCAGCAAAGTCAGGTTGCCTTGCAACTGTCATGGCTGCATTCCGTCCAATTCGCAGGCAGTTACATCGCCGATGAGCGCGGGTTCTGGGCGGATCGCGGCCTGTCCGTGCGGCTGGATGCAGGCGGCCCGAATGCACCAGTGGAACCGCCCGTTGTGACCGGAACAGCGCTTGTGGGCATCTCTGCTGCCGATTACACAGCCGCCGCTGTTCAACAGGGCGCGCCTTTCCGCATTATCGGGGTGGCGATGCAAAATAACCCCTTCGCCATCGCTTCGCTGCCCGACAACCCCGTGAACACGCCCAAAGACCTGGAGGGCAAGCGCATCGGTATGCCCTTGGCCAATATGCCGGTGCTGCGCACGCTGGCTACGCTGAACGATGTCGATATTGACGCGATAGAAGTGATCCCGACCCAATATGACGCAGCCCCCCTTGTCGCAGGCGAGGTGGATTGCCTGTTGTGCTGGTCGACCGATCTGCCGGTTGCGATGTTTGTGCGCGACATTGACAGCGTAACCATGCTGATGGCAGATTTCGGCTATACGCTGCATTCGCAGACCTATATCGCCACCGAAGACAGCATTGCCAACCGCCGGGACGAGCTGGTCGCGCTGATGGCGGGCGAGGTTGCGGGCTGGAACGCCTATCGGGACGATCTGGATGCCGCAACCGACCTGACCCTTGCGCGCTTTCCCGATGCAGGGCTGGACCGGCCCACGCAGATCGAACAGGCCCGCCGTCAGGTGCCGCTGATGTTCTCTGATCTGACCGATGCCGAAGGGTTTGGCTGGTTCACCGAGGACACTGTCGCCCGCAATATCGAGACATTGGCCCTGCTGGACATGCCGGTCGAGCCTGCCTTGTGGGACCGCTCCATCCTTGAAGAGGTTCACGGCTAGGTCGGCCATGGAACACACTGGCCCAGATATCCGCTGCGCGGACGTCGCTAAAACCTTTGGCGGCGGCACAACCTCGCTGGAAGCGGTGGCGCCGCTTACACTGGATTTTGCCGCCGGGCAGATGACCGCACTGGTCGGGCCGTCGGGCTGTGGCAAATCAACCCTGCTGCGCATGATCGCAGGGCTGGAGGTGCCGAGCGCGGGCCAAATCACTTTGGGCGGGCAGTCGCCGCAAGACATGCAGCGGCAGGGCGCACTGGCGATGGCGTTTCAGGATGCCTCGCTTCTGCCGTGGCGGTCGGTGCGCGGGAATATCGCCTTGGCGCGCAAACTCGCACGCATGTCGCCCGATGCGGCTGCGGTCGAAGACATGATCGCACGCGTTGGCCTGTCGGGGTTCGAGGATGCGCGGCCCGCTGAATTGTCCGGCGGTATGCGCCAGCGCGTGGCCATCGCGCGATGCCTGATCACGCAACCACGTGTGTTGCTGCTGGATGAACCCTTTGGCGCAGTGGATGAATTGACCCGCACGCGCCTTAATCTGGAACTGCCGCCCCTGTGGCAAGCCAGCGGCACCACGGCGCTGATGGTCACGCATTCGGTGCGCGAAGCCGTTGCATTGGCAGACCGCGTGCTGGTCTTTTCCAGCCGCCCCGCGCGGGTTGTGGGGGATATCATGATCCCGCCAGAGGCGCGCGGCGACAAGGCCCGCCAACTGGCCCTGACCGAGCAGGTGAATGCCGCCCTTGCCCAAGGTTGGGCAGATGACAGCGCGCAGGCGCACCCTTGGGCCGCGCAATGATTTCCGCGCGGCACCCGCCCGTTGCACTGGAACCTGCGTTGCGCCACGGCATTGGCGTGCTGTTCGTTCTGGCGCTGTGGCAGGCGGCGGCGATGGGGCTGGCAGGGCGCTATATGCTGGCCGGACCGGTGGAGGTTGTGCAGCATATCCTGACGCATCATGCGCTGCTGGGCCGCGCGCTGTGGGTCACGGTGCAGAACGCCGCATGGGGGTTTGTCGCGGGCAATCTGGCAGCCATCGGCTTGGCGCTGATCGTAGCACTGGTGCCACAAGCCCGCATGCTGGTTGCAGCGCTGGCGCTGGTGGTGTTCTGCCTGCCCTTGGTGGCGACAGGGCCAATTCTGCGCGTACTTTACGGGCCGGGGCCGGGCCCGCAGATCACACTGGCCGCATTGGCGGTCTATTACACCACATTCATTCCACTGCTGGTGGGGCTGCGCGCGGCCCCTGCAAGCTGGTTCGACCTGATCCGCCTCTATGGACGCGGGGCATGGACCGTGTTTGTGCAGGTGCGGGTCATGGCATCGCTGCCCTACCTGCTGGCAGGGTTGCAGATCGCGGCGCCGGCGGCCTTCTTGGCGCAATGGTGGGCGAGTTTACGGGGGCTGAACGCGGCATGGGCGTGCTGGCCCTCCGCGCCATGCGCGGGCTGGATGTAGAGGCAACTTGGGCCATCGCCCTGATCGCGGCGGCAGTGTCGATGCTGGCTTATGGCGTGATCGGCTGGGTGGCACAGACCAACGCAGGCGCGCGCCCCGAAATACTGATGGCCCCGCCCCCTGCCCCGGCGCGCGGCAGCACCCTGACACGCGGGATGAAAACCCTCGCCCTTGTGGCGATTACCGCCGCGCTGGTCATCGGGGTCTGGTGGACCTTGATGGAGGTATTCTCTCTCAGTCGCTTCTTTGCCAAGCGTCCGGATGATGTCTGGCGCTATCTGATCACCGCCCCCAATGCCGGTGCAAACCGCGCTGTGCTATGGGCCGCAACTTCCGCAAGTCTGGAACAGGTTATACCGGGCTATCTGGCCGGGTTGGCGCTTGGGGCTGCAACGGCACTGCTGCTGACGCTTGCGCCAGCACTTGCAGGCGGGGTTCTGCCCTTGGCGATTGCGCTGCGCTCGGTCCCCATCGTTACCACTGCCCCGCTTATTGTTCTGGCACTGGGGCGCGGGGCGGCGGGGTCCATCACGATTGTCGCCGTAATGACATTCTTCCCCGCCTTGGTGGCCTGCCTGCAAGGGTTACGCCAAGCACCGGGGCAAGTGTTGGATGTGATGCGCCTGTATGCCACCAACCCGCTTGCGCGCCTGTGGCACGCGCAGATTCCAGCCATGTTGCCTGCGTTCTTCGCCGCCGCACGCCTGTCGGTGCCAGCCGCCATTCTTGCCGTCACAGTGGCCGAATGGCTGGCAACGGGGCGGGGCTTGGGCGCACTGATGGCGCTGACGGCCTCGACCTCGGATTACAACTTGCTGTGGTCGGCGATTGTGGTGGTCACGCTGGGGGCCTGCATCGGCTATGGGCTGGTCAGCATGGTCGAGCGTGCCGTGCTTGCCCGCGTCGCCCCGGAACAATTGCGCAGCTAAAGGACCAGATTTTATGCGACCAGAGGCCGCTTTCGCCATTCCCGGCGACATCCAGACCCGCACAGGCGGATATATCTATGAACGCCGTATGCTTGAAAGCCTGCGGGACTTGGGCCAACCCACGCGCCATGTGGAACTGATGACCTCATGGCCGCATCCCACAGCGCAAGCCACGCGCGATCTGGTGGAAAAACTGGCCGCCCTGCCCCAAGGCATGCCGCTTATCCTTGACGGGCTGGTCTTTGGCGCGATGGATACCGAAATGCTCAGCAGTCTGAACCTGCCTGTCATCGCCATGCTGCATCATCCTTTGGGGTTGGAAGCAGGGCTGGCCCCCGACCGCGCCGCCGAATTGATCGCGCGCGAAGCGGCCAACCTGCGCCATGCCGCGCATGTGGTCGTGCCTTCGCCCCATACGCGCGACATATTGGTGCAGCAATTTGGCGTACGGGCCGCCGATATCTCAATCGCGCTGCCGGGGTTTGACCGCCCCGCCTTGCGCGCAGTGCCCAAGGCCGCCCCGCCGCTGATCCTGTCTGTGGGCATCATTTGCGAGCGCAAGGGGCATGATGTGCTGCTGGATGCCCTCGCGCAGATCAAACATCTGGACTGGCAGGCCGCGATTGTCGGCATGGTGCATGACGCAGAGGTGCAAGACAGGCTGTTGCACCAGCGCGCGCGCCTTGGGCTGGAAGGGCGCGTGCGCTTCACCGGCGAGATTGGCCCCGATGCGCTGGATGTGCTTTTTCACGAAGCCAGCCTGTTTGCGCTGGCCACGCGGTATGAAGGCTATGGCATGGTTCTGAGCGAGGCGCAGCTTTACGGCTTGCCGATCCTGTCTTGTGCTGTCGGGGCGGTTCCGCAGACCGTGCCACCCGGCAGCGGCATTTTGGTGCCCCCCGATGATGCAGGGGCTTTCGCCAATGCGCTGGCCAATTTGCTCGAAGACGAACCACTGCGCCAATCGTATGCCTCGAAAAGCGCCGCGCTTGGTGCGCAACTGCCCAAATGGCAGGATGCAGCGCGCATCATGCAGGCAGCATTGCAGCATGTGCAGCCAAAATAGTGTCGGGCGGCCAAGGCTTGCCCTTGTTCCTGCCCACTCTGCCGCTATCGTGTGCGGTGACCAACATTCGGGGGAACAGGTTTTGCAGGCTTTCGGCACATCTCAGGGGGGAACCCGCCACGAAGATATCCGCTTTCTGACTGGCAAGGGCCAGTATCTGGCCGATATCCTGCCCGAAGGCGCATTGCATGCAGTGTTTGTGCGTGCACCCGTGGCCCACGCCCGCATCACCACGCTAGAGGTCAGCGCCGCGCGCGACATGCCCGGTGTGCGCGCGGTCTGGACCGCCAAAGACCTGCAAGACGCGGGGGTGAACGGGTCAGTACTGGGCGCAACCTTGGCCGACAGGCGCGGGGGCAAGGGGGCCGCACCGAAACGGCCCATACTGGCCGAAGACACAATGCGCCATGTGGGCGAGCCTGTCGCACTGGTGCTGGCCGACACACACGCCCAAGCGCAGGACGCCGCCGAGGCTGTCGAGCTGGATTTCGAGGATCTGCCTGTCACACTGGCCCTGACGCCCGGCGGCCCAACCCTGCACCCGGAGGCACCCGACAATGTGGCCCTTGATTGGGAATTGGGCGATGAGGCGGCGACTAATGCAGTTTTTGAACGCGCCGCGCATGTCACAACGCTGAGTGTGCGCCAGAACCGCGTCACTGCCGCCAGTCTGGAACCCCGCGCGGCGCTTGCACAGTGGGACGGCACGCGGCTGCATTTCGCCTTTAACGGCCAAGGCGTGTGGACGATGAAACGCGAATTGGCCAAGCTGCTGTCGCTCGACCCCGAACAGGTGCATGTGTCCACGCCCGATGTCGGCGGCGGTTTCGGCATGAAGGTGATGGTCTATCCAGAGCATGTGGCACTTGCTGCCGCAGCGCGTGCCTTGGGCTGTGCTGCGGCTTGGGTGGCGGATCGGGGCGAATCCATCGCCTCGGACAATGGCGCGCGCGATCTGACCAGCACCGCCGAAATGGCCTTTGACGCCGAGAACCGCATCATCGGCTACCGCGTGCGTTCGCAGTTCAATCTGGGGGCGTATAATTCGCAATTCGGTCAGAACATTCAGACAGCGCTGTTTTCCAAGGTGTTTACCGGCGTCTATGATATTCCGGCGGCGCATTTGCAGGTGCAGGGCATGTACACCAACACCACACCTGTCGACGCCTATCGTGGCGCAGGCCGGCCAGAGGCGATAACCCTGCTCGAGCGCACGATGGACATGGCCGCGCGCGAATTGGGTCTTTCGCCCTTCGCATTGCGTGCGCAGAATTTTATTCCCGCTGACAGCTTTCCCTACAAAACGCCAGCAGGCGAAACCTATGATGTCGGCGATTTCAGCCGTCTGCTGAGCCGCGCGCAGGACTTGGGCGATGTCAAAGGCTTTGCCGCCCGCAAGGCAGAAAGTGCGGCACGCGGGTTCCTGCGCGGGCTGGGTCTGAGTTATTATATCGAGGCAATCTTGGGCGACGATACCGAGGGCGCTGCGGTGGAGTTCATGCCTGACGGGCGGGTCAAACTGTATGTCGGCACGCAATCGAACGGGCAAGGACATGAAACGGTCTATGCGCGCTATCTGTCCGGGCTGACCGGGCTGGACGAGGCGCTGATTGATATTGTCCAAGGCGACAGCGACCTGATTGCCAAAGGGGGCGGCACAGGCGGGTCACGTTCCGTCACAGTTCAGACAACGGCAACCCACGGCATGGTCGTGCAGATGATCGCTGCTTTTGCCGAGTTTCTGGAAGCGGAAATCGGTTCAGGGCCTGTCGAGTTTGAAGATGGTATCTTCTCGGCCCCCGGATCAAACCAGCGCCTGACCCTGAGCGAAGCCGTAGCCCTGGCCCGTACGCGCGGCGCAGAAGGCCTTTTGCGCCATGAGCGGCGGGTCAAGTTGCAAGGGCGCTCCTATCCCAACGGCGCGCATCTGTGCGAGGTCGAGATTGACCCCGAAACCGGCGCGCTGCGGCTGGACCGTTTTCTGGCGGTCGATGATTTCGGCAACCTGATGAACCCGGCGCTGGCACAGGGGCAAGTGCATGGCGGTGTAGCCCAAGGGTACGGGCAGGCCGTGCTGGAAGAAGTTATCTTTGACGCACAGGGCCAGTTGCAAAGCGGCAGTTTCATGGATTACGCCATGCCGCGTGCTGCCGATTTCCCCATGATCGACTTTGAAAGTGTACCTGTCCCCTCACTCAATAACCCAATCGGCATGAAGGGCTGTGGCGAAGCGGGCACCGTGGGCGCACTGGCCGCACTGTCAAATGCAGCGCTGGATGCGCTGTGGGACAATGGGGTTCGGCATGTCGATATGCCCCTGACCCCGCAGCGCATTTGGTCATGGCTCCATGCCCAAAGCGGCTAAACCCGCGCCCTTGCCCCTAACACCCCACATTCAGGCACATAAATGCTGCCAGATACACCTAGATCAAAGCCCCTGACCGGGCTTTGATCTGGGGTGCAGAGAGCGGGAAAAGCAGGATTCTGCCGAGGCGAAAACCCTGGCCGGAACTAATCGTTTCGCCAACGCTTTCACCATTGCAGCTGCAAACAACCTTCGTTCACACCAAGGAGACTGAACCATGAAAAAGCAAATCGCACTTGCCGCAAGCGTCTTCGCTCTGGCCGCTGCACCAGCACTGGCCGACACGCATGACCACGACGCGGCAGAGCATGACTTTCCGGTAGAGATGGAAGCCTTCATGGACGCCTATCCAGAAGTCACGCCTGAAACCTACTTCCTGATCGACACCGATGGTGATGGTGAGGTTTCAGAAGAAGAGTATGAGGCGGCCGTGGATGCTGGTCTGATCACCAGCGCCGAACCAATGGACGCCGACTGACCGCGGACAGGTTTCGTACCATCAAACGCAACGGCGGTGCATTCTGTGCCGCCGTTCGCATCCGAGAGGTGACAACAGCGCATCACCCCTGCGCGATACCATCGCGCCAGACAGACACCACAGTCAGATCGCGCGCCAGAACCACAAAATCCGCCCGCGCGCCCGCAGATATGCGCCCGCGATCCACCGCGCCAATCAAATCAGCCGGAATGCGCGTGGCCATGGCCAGCGCACGCGCCAACGGAACCCCCAGCCCGACCAGATACGCCACCGATTGCGGCAGTGACACATCTGCGCCCGCAAGCGTGCCATCCTCCAGCGTCAGACGACCTTTCGCGCGCAAGACCTGCCGCCCGTCCAGCATAAATGCCTGCTGCGATGTGCCCGCAACGGCCATCGCGTCACTGACCAGAAACACCCCGTCAGGTGCTTTCATTGCCAGCGCCACCTGCAAGCTTTCGGGCGCGACATGCACACCATCTGCGATAATCCCGGCGGACAAGCCAGCGGTCAGGGCCGCGCCCACCAGCCCCGGCGCGCGCGCCTGCAATCCGCCCATCGCGTTGAACAGATGCGTGACGCAACGCGCTCCCGCCTCATAGGCGCGGTGCGCATCCTGCGCGCTGCATCCGCTATGGCCCAGACTGACGATAATGCCCGCGCGCGCAAGCTGACCAATCTGATCTAACGTCACAGCTTCGGGTGCAAGCGTGACCATCAGCGCAGGCAGGTCTTGCGCAGCGCGCAGCAATTCGCGCAGGTCCGCGTCCGCCATTGGGCGGATCAGGCGTGCGTCATGCGCCCCTTTGCGCGCGGGGTCCAGATGCGGCCCTTCCAGATGCAATCCGGCAAAACCCGGCACATTGTCGCGCGCGGCGGCAATTCCGGCGGCAAGCACCTGCCCGGTCACATCCGGGCGATTGGTTATCAGCGTTGGCATTATCGCGCTGGCCCCAAGGGCTGCATGGGCCGCGCATATGCGGCGCACCTGTGCTACATCGGTGGCCGCGCCGATCATGGCACCGCCGCCGCCATTGACCTGCACATCCACCATACCGGGCGAGAGGATCACATCACCCAGATCCTGCACCGCTACGCCCTGCGGCACTGCGGCGGCATCGGGCCAGAATGCCACTATCCGGCCTGTCGCATCCAGCCCGACACAGGCGCGCGCATGAAGCTGGTGGCCATCAAACACCTGTGCGGCTGTCAGAACGCTGAGCATTGTCTCTCCCTGCCGCTTAAGGGCGAAGCTTGCGTTTTGCTGCGCGACATCATGGTTTCATGCTTTCAAACTTTTGACGCGCAATCCACAGCGCACCGTCCAACGCCGTTCCCGCCGGATCGGCGCGGCGCAGCAGCCCGCCGCCCTGAAATATCATGCGCTCCAACAAAACCGGGCCCAGCCCCCCAGTTGCAGCAACCGGCAGATCAGCATACCCCTGCTGTAACTGCCGGATCGCGCTGCGGAAATAGGCGCAAGCCGCATCCAGAATGGCACCTGCAATAGGACAATGCGCTTGCGCCTGTTCCAGCACAAGCGGTGCCAGCGTGGCAAAATCGGCAGGGCGGGCATCGGCGGCGAAGCGGATGATCGCGCCCACTGCGCCGAAACGCGCCCATAGCAGACGTGTCAAAGGCCCAGACTCGGCCAGCCCGTCCTGCGCCAGCAAACAGCACCGCAGCGCCGCGCGCCCGATCCATGCGCCGCTGCCATCATCCCCCAGCACCAGACCATGCCCGCCGACGCGCACTATGCCCTCCGCTGTCTGGCGCGCCAGAACTGATCCGGTTCCCACAGCCATGACAATGCCATTGCCCTCTGGGAACGCTCCTTTGGCGGCAATGTCGATATCGCCCAGCACAGTCACATTCCGATAGGGCAAACGGGCCGCGATCTGCGGTTGCGCGCCTGCTTCGGTCGCTCCGGCCAGTCCCAGAACGAAGACAGGCCTTGGCACACAGTCGCCCCCGGCCAGCGCAAGTGCCTGCATATGGCACCGCTCCAGCAGGGCTGCGATTTCCCCCAAGGCGGCATCAGGATTGGTGAAAACATTGGCAGGCCCGCCGCAAAGCACTGCGCCGCGTCGCCCGTCCGCCAGTTCTGCCTGTGCACGGCAGCCGGTCCCGCCACCATCCAGCCCGATGAAAATCTGCATCTTACCCCCTGTCGGAGAGTCATGCCGAAAATGCCCGCGATGAAAAGCGGTTTTTACGCCGCGCAGGCATTGCAACGGTTGCCGCACCCTCACGGGCTTGCCATGATCCCACAGACGCCACATACCCATAGGGCGCGGGCACCCGGCCCCGAACTCCGACCAGAGGCATAGACCAATGACCGAATTTGCCGACCCCAGATACCGCCTGCTGGACAGTTGGGACAGCCAGACCGCCCTTGCCGCAATCTGGGAAAGCCAGCTTGCCGCGCTGGCCTGTATACAGCCCGCCCTGCCCGTTCTGGCCGAAGTGGTCGAAGCCGCGCTGCCCGGCCTGCGCGGGGGCGGGCGGCTGGTCTATGCGGGGGCGGGCACCTCGATCCGTATTGCGGTGCAGGATGGCACCGAACTTGGCCCGACCTTCAACTGGCCAGAGGCCCGCACCCTGTATCTGATTGCAGGCGGCACAACCGCGCTGATGGTGGGCGTAGAGGGGGCCGAAGACAATGTGCAAGACGCCCGCGCACAGGTCAATGCAGCGGCGCTGACGCGCCACGATGTGGTGATCGGCCTTGCCGCCAGCGGGCGCACGCCCTTTACCGTGGCCGCGCTGGAGGCGGCGAAAGCGACAGGCGCTTTGACTGTGGGCATTGCCTGCAACCCCGATACCGCGTTGCTGCAAGCCGCCCGCTACGGGGTCTTGCTAGAGACAGGCGCGGAAGTTGTCGCAGGCTCGACCCGGATGAAGGCGGGCACGGTGCAAAAAGTAGTGCTCAACATGCTGTCCACACAGATCATGGTGCGCCTTGGGCATGTGCATGACGGGCTGATGGTCGATATGCGCCCGCAAAACCAAAAATTGCGCGCCCGTGCCTGTGACATGGTCGCGCGCATCGCAGATGTGGCGCACATGCAGGCCGAAGACGCACTGACCCGCACCGATTGGCGGATCAAACCCGCCGTTCTGGTGGCGCGCGGAGCCACGCCAGAGCAGGCCATGGCCGCGCTGGAAGATACAGGGGGCATTTTGCGCCATGCCCTGTCCCGCATCGCCCCCTGACCAGCGTCCCAACACAACGGGGCTGTCCAGTTTCGGCGCAGTGCCGCGATTAGCGGTTTTCAGCTTGAGCGCGAGGGGTTAAGCTGAGCGCTCAGACAGTGCCGGGGAAAAACAGCGTGAACAAATCCATTCTTGACCGTCTGGAAGCACAGGGTCTGCGCATGACCGATCAGCGCCGCACCATTGCCCGCGTGATCGAGACATCCGATGACCACCCCGATGTCGAGGAGCTACACGCCCGCGCCAATGCACTGGATGCACGGATTTCATTGGCGACTGTGTATCGCACTGTGAAATTGCTGGAGGAAACCGGCATTCTGGACCGGCTGGAATTTGGCGACGGGCGCGCGCGATTCGAGGACAGCGAGCGCGCCCATCACGACCATCTGATCGACATGGACACAGGCGATGTGATCGAGTTCTGCGACCCGGAGATCGAGGCTTTGCAAGAAAAAATCGCACGCCGCCTCGGCTACCGGCTGGAAGGGCACCGGCTGGAATTGCTGGGGCGCAAGCTGAAGCAATAAAGGGCAGTTATGCGGGACTTTGCAGGCATTGCGTTTCCGGGTGCAAAGCCGCGCAGCGTCGGGCCGCGGTGCGGCGATCCGCAATTGAAGTTAAAGCACTTTATGCCAGCCACATCCGAGCAAGATCAGAGCGTTGTGCTGGTGGCAGCCAAATCGCCGTGCCCGTGGGCGGCCCGGAGATGCGCGGCGGGCTGACGCCCTTGATTCCGCGCGGAGGCAAACGAACGCAAAGTCCCGCATAACTGCCCCTCACATCCGCGTTGGAGAGTGAGAGAAGGGTTGGTTGCTTTCGCGACGGGTTAAGGGCTGGGAGAGTGGCTTCCAGCGCCTGTCACGGAGGAATACCGATGGGTGTTGTGGAAGTTTTGGATCCGGTTCAGCCGACGCGAGCTGGTGGCTGGAAAGTGGATGTAAGCCGGGGTGAGCGGAATGGGCGGGTGTCGTCCGAATGGTTCAACCGGCCCGATGATGAGCGGTATCTGTCGCTCGACGATCTCTGGGCCAATGTGAAGGGCCGGTCCGAGCGCAGCCGCAGCCGGGTGGTGCAGACGGCGGACATCCGGGTCGAGGCTGCGCGCGACAACCCCGAGCGGTTGCATCTGATGCTGCCGAAAGCGCAGGAACCGGTGGCGCCTACGCACTGGGCCTTCGGCCAGCTGGCCAGCATCGTCGGCGCTCCGGCGTCATATCTGCGGCAGTTGCCAGCGCCGCTGGCGGGGATCAACCTGCAATACGGCCTGACCAACCACCGCGCCGAGCAAGTGAAGACTTTTGAGACGGAAGACGGCCGCACCGAACTGCGCGCGGTGACCGGCCCCGATTATGGCCGCATCCACGATTTCGAGCTGGTCGAGGCCGTGCAACGCATCGCGGGCAATGGCACGGGCGACACGCGCTGGAAGGTGCCGGGTGTGCTCGACTGGTCGACAGGGGTCTACAACCCCGGTGTCGAGATCAGCCGCGACACGACCACGCTCTATGCCTCGGACCGCGATGTCTTCCTGTTCCTCGTCGATGATCGCAACCCGATCGAGGCGGGCCGGCTGCCCGATGGCTCGCCCGATCTCTACTTCCGGGGCTTTTACTGCTGGAACTCCGAGGTGGGCGCGAAGACCCTTGGCATAGCAAGTTTCTACCTGCGGGCAGTGTGTCAAAACAGGAATTTGTGGGGTGTCGAAGATTTCCAGGAGATCCGGATCCGGCATTCGAAATACGCGGCCTCGCGCTTCGCGCATGAGGCCGCCCCGGCGCTGACGCGGTTCGCCAATTCCTCGCCGCAAGGGTTTGTGAACGGGATCAAGGCCGCACGGCAGCAGATCGTGGCGCGGACGGATGAGGACCGCGCGGATTTCCTGCGCAAGCGCGGCTTCTCGAAGGCCGAATCCGGCAAGATCATCGAGAAAGTGCTGATGGAAGAGGAGCGCCCGCCCGAGTCGATCTTCGACTTCGTGCAGGGCATCACACGGCTTGCGCGCGACAAGACCCAGCAGGATGCCCGCCTCGACATGGAAGGGCGCGCGAAAAAGCTGCTCGACCGGGTCGGCTGACGCGATCCTTTTGAACGTGGCCGCCCAAGCCAACGGGCGGCCACGTCCGTTTCACATTCTGCATGGCCATTCACATCACCGCCGCCGCCCCCTTTCGAGGAAGAGGGCGGCGGTTTGGTCTTTGACGGTTTGAAGCGGGGAGAGAGGCTTTCCGCGCCGTCGGAGATATCAGCCATGTTCGACTTGCCCCTGCCGTTTCACCCGACCCCTCGCCCAAGCGGCCCCGCGTCACACAGCCCAAATGGCACCGCTGATCCCAATCGCCCCTTCGCCCTGACAGTCTCAAACACCTTGCCCGCCGCGCAGATGTCGGGCTGGGCCGCGCCCATGGTCCTTGCCCGTTTTGCCACACTGACTGAAGCCATGCAGGGCGCGATCGATCACGCCGAGAACATGGCCCGCAATGCTGCCCCGCAGATGATTGCCATTTTGGACCGCGACGCGCGTCTGGTGCTCGCGGGTGCGGCCAGCGAAAGCGCAGTGGCCTGGTGCCACCCGGTGACCAGTGCCGCCGAGGCGCGCTCCGTGGTGCATGAGGCAAGCCAGCTGCGCGCACAGGCGGGCCGTGCCGCCGATTGGCGTGAGGCTGATCTGGCACAGCGGCTGCGCCAGCGTGCCGATCTGCTGGATGCGCGTCTGGTCGATCCGCTCTGGCGCGCATTTGCCGCCCGCGCGCTGCAACTGGCCGCGTGAGGCCCACAGAGTCAGAGGCGGGCAGGGCAGAGATGCGCTTTGCGGGGGAAGAGGAATGATCGCCCCGCGACGCGTACGTCCCCCGCCTGTTTCAAGGAGAGAACGATGCGCCAGAATTCCCCGACATTACCCGCCCCGCTGCCCCCGGCCAGCACGGATTTTCACGGGCTGCAGGCCCGGCATGCCGAGGCCGAGGCTCGCCTGGCCGCGCTGATGGCCGCCAATATGACCCGGCTTTATGATCATCTGACCCGTGCTGGCATCACCCATGTCATGGTCAGCTTTCACTGTGATCATGACATCTGCCGGATCATTGGCCTCACCGCTTGGGCGGATGATGTGGAATGCCCCTGTCCAGACGTGACCATCCCCTATGTTGCGCTGGACCAGCCCGCACCTGCGCCCGGCAATCTGGCGCTCAGGCACGCGATTGCGCGCATTGCCTGCGATGTGCTGCAGGATTTGCGCGCGGCATCCGGCACGGCCCGTGCCGCAGATGGCAGCTTTTGCTTCGACGCAGCCGCGCGCGCGAACCTGCTCGATTACAACCCATGCGATGCGATGGCCCCCTCCGGCCCGCCGCAAGCTTGCGCTGCCAGTTATGCGCAGGGGCCATGGTGATGGTCCCGTTCTATGCACTTCTCGGGGTAAGCCCGCAGGGCAGGCCCTGCACTGTGCTGCGCGCCGCGATCCGGGCGCTGCATCCCAGCTTGCGGCGCATGCGCGGGCTTCGCGTTGCGCGCCAGCGCTTTTACCGCGCAATGCTGGCCAGCCATGCGCGCCTCCAGTCAAAGAATAACCCAGTGGGCGCGGACTGACGCCGCCGCCCCTGATCACCTCAACCCATCACACCACACGTCCGGCCATTGGTCGGGCCTTTTCTTATGGAGACCCCAATGGCGGATTATTTCACCCGTTTCTCGTGCCTGCTGGACGTTGGCACGCCCCAGAATGCCGCGCGCGCCTATGAGGCGTATCTCGCGCTGTGCAATGACTTCTATGCCGAGACAGAAACCCTGTGTTGCGGTTTTGACCTGACGATCGAGAGCAATCCTTCTGGATCACAACTCTGGATCCGCAGCGAAGACCACGGCGACCCCGAGGCGGTCATCTGCTTCGTGCTGCGCCTTGCGCACGACCTCGATCTCACCGGCCTGTGGGGGTTTACCTACGCTGTGACCTGTTCCCGCTTGCGCATCGATGCATTCGGTGGTGGCGCGCATGTCATCGACCTTGGCGCGCGCAAATCCATTGGTGCCACCAGCACGCAAGACTGGTTGGCGGCGGCACTGAACGGGGAGCACCCCCATGCCTGAGGTGATTTGCACGACAGTTTACCAGTTCCCCGAACTCTCGGATGTCGCCAAGGACAAGGCGCGCAACTGGTATCGCGGGTTGGGCCCCCATGATGACTGGTGGGACGCGGTCTATGAGGATTTTGAGCAGGTCTGCGAGATCCTCGGCATCCGCCTCAAAACCACCCCCGTGCGCCTGATGGGTGGCGGCACACGCCAAAAGCCCTGCATCTGGTTCTCGGGGTTCTGGAGCCAGGGCGATGGCGCCTGTCTGGAAGGGTTTTACAGCCACGCCAAGGGCGCAGCCGCACGCATTCGCGCCTATGCGCCCAAAGACGCGGCGCTGCACAGCATCGCCGACCGGCTGCAGACCATCCAGCGGCGCAACTTCTACCAGCTTGCCGCCGAGATCAGCCACCGAGGCCGCTATTACCACGAATACAGCATGTCCGTGGACGTCACCCGCGACAGCCCCACTTGGCAGCCGCCGACCGAGGATGCCGAGGAAACCGTGGTTGAAGCAATCCGCGATCTGGCCGACAACGATTCATTATGCACCTCATTCTAAGTGTTTGTAATGATTGGAAGTGTGGTTTGTCGAGGATCGCGACACGGGGCATTTCGGTGCTTCAGGGCATCTGCAACCGCATCACTTTTGAGGTCGACGACTTTTATCTGATGTGGTGCGTGCCGCATAACCTGTTCAGCCGGCAGGATTTTCTCCCTTATTAGCCAGCGGATGACGTGATGTGTCACACCCAGCTTGTCTGCCGCTTCGGCCATCGTCAGCCACCCGCCCTGTTTGTCGGCTGACGCGTATGCTCGTATGCCATTGTTCTTCCGGGTGGAGGAAACACGCTTCGCAGTCCAACTGTGATCGCACCCCGTGCGCAGGCTCATTCGGTTGAGCGTCGCCGCAATGTCACTATCACTCCAACGCCCGGCCATGGATCGGATCAAGGTCAAAGCATCTTCGGAAGTCACGCGGCCATGCTGACCGGGTTTGGGCTTCTTGACGCGCAGCTGGGAGTGTTGACCACCTTGCCAGTGGATGGTCAGGATCACCTCGCGACTTTGCTCATCGACGTCCGCGACAATGTCTTTGATCAGCGTGCGCACCAGCCGTTGGCGGGTCCGTGCGCTGACGCCAGCCGCGTTCCAGGCCGCCGCCAAGTCTTCAGCCAAGCCCTCAAGGTCGGGCGGTTCCACTGCGACGATGGGGGCCTCACCGACGTCAACGCGCATTTTGCACGCCTCGAGACGCTGCAGGGTCGCCTCCCAGTTCCGTTCAAGCGTTGCGGCAATAAGCCGGTTATCGGGATCGCAGGCCGCATAGCGGCGCTCGGCCAGCCCAGCCTCATACTGCGCCTTCTGCAAGTCGAGTTCCGCAGCGCGCCGTCGTTCTTCGCTGGCCATTGTCAGCATTCGTTCTGCCTCCCTAGCTGCTTCTACCGCAACGGGCTGCACCACGCGAAGAATCTCTGCGGCAATCACCTTGTCGACCCCCGACCCGCCAAAACGAAGACATCGGTCATGGCCAAGCATCGTGTTCATGTAGTCGCATCGGTAGACTGGGTTCCGGGCCTGGCCGGGATAGGTGACCGTGAGACGGCATCCGCACCGGGCGCATGACAGCAAGCCGGAGAGCAGCGCGCGACCGCCGCGCCCAGACTTGACGCCGCCTTTTCGACCATGCGCATTGGTCGCAAGGTGGGCCAGATTGCGTTCGTATTCTTCCCACCCGATGTAGCCTTCATGGTGATCCCTCAGGAAGACCTCCCATTCCTCCATCGGTTTGCCATGGCCGTAGGACTTGCGGGCTCGCCCGTCAACAATCTCGGCGCGCGGCCCGCTTTTCCCATAGGCATAGATCCCCGCATAGAACGGGTTCTTGAGCACAGAGATGACGTTGCGGTATCGAATTGGCGTCCAATCAAATGAGGTCATGTAGCGCCCTTCTGATGGGCGTGGAAAGAAGAGCTTGTCCTCCAGCAAGGACAGCAGAACCTGGCGACCGCTTTTCAGTTCCCGGAACCGGCTGAAGATCAGGTGGATGGCCTCTTGCACGCGCAGATCGGGATCGAACCCAAGGCCTGCGTCGCGGTGCCAGACATAGCCGATGGGGACGTTGATGCGCAGCTCTCCCCGTTTTGCCTTTGCTCGGGCGGCCTCGAGCATGCGCGCCCGAAGGATGCCAAGCTCGAACTCGCTGATCGTTCCCTTCATGCCCAGCAACAGTCGGTCATTGGGGGAGCAGGGATTGTAGACGCCGTCCTGGTCAATGACCCGGGCATCGGCCAGACCGCAGAGTTCCAGCAAGTGATGCCAGTCACGCCCGTTTCGGGCGAGACGCGAAGCGTCGAGGCAAAGCACTGCGCCTACATCTCCAGCGCAGAGCCAGGCGACGAGACGCTCGAAGCCCGGGCGAGCAACAGCGCCGCTGGCCGAGCGCCCGAGATCATCGTCGATGACCTCGACATGCTGGAATCCATGCCGACGGGCCGTGTTCACCAGGTCGTACTGACTCCGCTGGCTTTCAAGATTGTGCAAGACTTGGCTCTGCGTCGACTGCCGAACATAGACGACCGCCTTTCGCTTCAAGAGTGCGGGCGGAAGAGGGCTAAGCGCGTTCATGCGGTTCCTCCTTCCCGGCTGCTTCGGTCGCCTCCATCAGAAGGTTTGCGAGCGCCGCCAGGGCTGCTTCGCGCTGCCGCGGGCTCATTCCGCGCATCTTGTGGGAATCGAACGCCATGATCATTTGGCGCGAACTCTCGGGCGGATTTGATGTCGATCGCTTCATCGGGGGGAATCTCCAGAACTGAACTTACAGTCGAGGAGCATACACTTCCGCGATGAGTGGCGAGAAACTCAGCGAGTTCGGCAAGGGCGCTAAGCGAAACGCGCGCCTCGCCAATCGCCATGCCCACGCAGGCGACCGGATCGAGCATCCAGGTGGAAATCATGATGACATGCCCCGGCGCGGCTTCAACGCGCGCCACCGCACCGTTCCGAGACTGATCGACGCCTTCGCACCGCACCCGCCTTCCAAAAAGCGGATGGTAAGGGTAATGCACGGTCACAAACTCCCCGATATGGGCAGAATGACCCTGAGATGGCCCGTTGGCTCTATCGTCAGCTTCAGTCTGAGTACGACCACCTCACCTCGGATGAGGCAATAGAGGACGGCATCATCGCCATTGAATATACTTTCACGGAAACCGGGCGGCGGTTTGGGTGAGCATGCGCAGTTGAAATCTGTCAGAAAACTGCTTATGTTTCTGACAAAGGAGCGATCATGGAACGCATGACCGAAAGCATTATGCAAGTCGCAACAACGTTGCCGGAGGGGGTGCCCTTGGCAGCGAAGGGGCTTTTGCACCTCGGTTCGCGCGCGGCAGTCGATCAGACCCTCTCGCGCTTGGCCGCGCGTGGAGAGTTGATCCGGGCCGGACGCGGGATCTATATGCGCCCGGTCCAGACGCGCTTTGGCCCGCGTAGCCCCTCGGCCGAACAGGCGATCGAGGCGCTGGCTGCACAGAGGGGGGAGACAATCGTCCCAAGCGGCGCTTCTGCTGCGAACGCCCTGGGCCTGACGACGCAGGTCCCGGTTCAGTCGGTCTATCTCACCTCTGGTCGAAGTCGTGTACTCAGCCTTGGCCGCCAAGTGGTCGAGCTACGCCACGCGCCGCGCTGGCAATTGGCCCTTGGCAACAAGACCTCCGGGCAGGTTGTGCGTGCTCTTGCCTGGCTTGGGCCGGAGCAAGCGACCGGCGCTCTGCCTATCCTGCGTTCCAAGCTCACGGACACAGCGAAGATGGAGTTGATCACCGTCGCGCCGCAGTTTCCGACCTGGCTGGCGCGATTGATCGGGAAACTGGTCCATGGCTGAAGCGTTCCTTCGTCTCAGCGCTCGTGACCGTCTGGACGCGCTTGGTGTCGCAGCCGATCGGCTTGGGCGGCCAAGCCATCTGCTCGAAAAGGACGTCTGGGTTGTCTGGGCGATCCAGCAGCTATTCGGGTCGCCTATTGGTGCGAACCTTGTCTTCAAGGGTGGCACATCGCTCTCGAAGGCCTATCAGGTCATTGATCGGTTTTCTGAAGATGTGGATCTGACCTTTGATATCCGCGCGCTGATCCCGGATTTGCTGGATGGTCGTGAGGATGCCATGCCAGTCTCATCCAGCGAAGAGCGGCGTTGGTCGAAGCGGGTCCGGCAGGCGTTGCCCGAATGGGTGGCAGGGACCATCCAGCCGATCTTGCGGCGGGCACTCGAACACGACGGCATCGAAGCCGCACTTCGGCTGGACGGTGACAAGCTGTTCATCGATTATCCGAATCTTGTGCAAGGCACGGGATATGTTTCCCCCAGCGTGATGCTGGAATTCGGTGCGCGCTCCACCGGAGAGCCTGCATCTGTGCGCGACATTGTCTGCGATGCTGCGGCGGCGATTGAAGGCGTGGAGTTTCCGGTGGCGCGCCCCCGTGTCATGCATGCCGAGCGAACGTTCTGGGAGAAGGCGACGGCAATCCATGTCTTCTGCTTGCAGAACCGCATGCGCGGAGATCGCTTCTCCCGACACTGGCATGATGTTTCCCGCTTGGATGAGGCGGGCACAGCTGCTGTGGCCATTGAAGATCGAGCGCTCGCGGCAGCAGTGGCACGGCACAAGGCGATGTTCTTTGTCGAAAAGGCTACCGATGGCTCAAGAGTGATCTATGACGCTGCACTTTCCGGGAATCTGCAACTGGTGCCAAGTGGTGAGGCTTTTGACCTCCTCGCGGACGATTACCGTCGGATGACAGAAGACGGCCTGCTGGCTATTGCGCCTGAGCCGTTCGACATCTTGATGGATCGCTGTACTGATATCGCGCGCAGGGTGAATACGGCTTTCAAAGTGGAATAGACGACAGGAACTCCGGGCCCACCGTCACCTATTCCCATCGATCCATTTCGCCATCAGCCCCTTGTCGCGGAAACATTCGTCCGGGACGGCGCGGCGTTTGATGCGGGCGAGGCGTTCGGCGAAGGCGACCTGTTTGGACGAGGGCAGGCTGTCGAGCGCTTTGGAGGGTGTCATCCTGGCCTGCGCGTCGATCCAGGCGCTGAGTGCGCGGCGATCCTGCTGCACGTCCCACGGCAAAAGCGTCTGGTTGCGCAGGGCCAGCGCGCGCGCATAGGCGATCTGCTTGGGCGTTGCGGGCAGGGCGAATGTGGTCTCTTCCATCGGGGCGGTCTCCCTTGCTGGCGTGCTTTCCAATATAGAACATAAGGCGAACAAATGCAAGCCGGCTGTCGTTATGACAGGGGTTTTGAGAGCTTGAGGAGGGATGGGGAAGATCAGGTTTGAGCCTGCCTGAGAGAGGGGGCCTGGACCTGATCCTGTCCCTTATTCCGGAGTTTTCCCATGACGCATCTTTCCCCAGTCACGCCTGTACAGGTGCCGGTTTTGCCGATCCATGCAGCTGCCCCCGCCGCGGCGCACCACACGCACACCCCCGACACGGCGCACACGATCCTCGCTGTGGCCGAAGCGCTGCAGCCCGATCTCGCGCAGGGCTTCCAGATCGACACGTTGCGCCTTCGGCTTGAGATGGAGCGTGCCTTTGGCGGCTCCGATGCCGACGGTGCTTGGAACTGGAAGCTCGCCTATGAGGCTGGCGAGGCAGCGCTCGCCCTCTTCCTGCGGAAATTCGGCCGCGCGCTTCTGGCCCGGGCGGGTTCACCCGCCGCACGCTTGCCCATCCTCGCCAAGGTGGCAGGCCTGTTGCCCACGCATACCCGCCGCTCGGAAGAAATGGAGCGGTTCCAGCAGTTCAGTACACCGCTGCCGATGGGGCTGGCGGCTTTGGCTGCGGCACAGATCACGCCGCGCGATCTGGTCCTCGAGCCCTCGGCCGGGACCGGGCTTCTGGCGATCCTCGCCGAGATCGCGGGCGGCAGCCTCGTGCTGAACGAGCTGGCTGACACGCGCGCCGATCTTCTACGTCGCCTGTTCCCAGGCCGTCCCGTGACGGCCTTCGACGCCGCCCAGATCGACGATCATCTCGACGCAGGCCTGCGCCCGAGCGTCATCCTGATGAACCCGCCCTTCTCGGCTGTGGCCAATGTCGATGGTCGGACGACCGAGGCGACGGCCCGGCATTTGCGCTCGGCGCTTGCGCGGCTGGCCCCAGGCGGGCGGCTGGTCGCCATCACCGGTGCGGGTTTTGCGCCCGATGCCTCGGCCTGGGCTGAAACTTTCACCTGCCTGACCGAGTCGGCGCACCTGGTCTTCACCGGCGCGGTGGCGGGTGCCGCTTTTGCCAAACACGGCACCAGATTCGAGACCCGCTTGTCGGTCTTCGACAAATGCCGGGACGGTGAGGCAGGCGGCATCACCGCCGATCTTGCGCGCCCGATATCGCCTGATATCGCCAGTTTGCTCTCGCAGATTTCAGCCGGTGTCCCCCCGCGCCTCACGCTGGACCCGGACATAGCGGCAGAAAATCGCCCCACTTCCCCCTTCCCGGGAAATCCTTCCTGCACCACACGCACGGCCATCAGCACATCACGCGCAACCCCTGCGGCCCAGCCACACCAGTCCAGTGCACAAATCGAGGCCGAAGATCTGGCCTATGCGCTGCGCGATGCGACCGAGGAGGCCAATACCGCGCGCCTTTCTGACGCGATCTACGAAACCTTCCGCTTGCACGCGATCGACATCCCCGGCGCCACACCGCACCCGACCAAGCTGGTGCAATCGGCGGCCATGGCCTCGGTCGCGCCCGATGATGCCGCGGACGCTGTCCGCTTTCGGCGCGGCTTCTTCCTCGGCGATGGCACCGGCGCGGGCAAGGGCCGCCAGTCGGCCGGGATCTTGCTCGACAACTGGGCCAAAGGCCGTCGCAAGGCACTCTGGATCTCGAAAAGTGACAAGCTTTTGGAGGATGCGCAGCGCGACTGGTCGGCCCTTGGCCAGGAACGCTTGCTCGTCACGCCCCTGTCGCGCTTTGCGCAAGGCAAAGACATCCCGCTGACCGAAGGCATCCTCTTCACCACCTATGCGACGCTGCGCTCGGAAGAGCGGGGTGCAAAAAAGTCCCGCGTCGACCAGATCGTCGACTGGCTGGGCTCAGATTTCGACGGGGTGATCCTGTTTGACGAAAGTCATGCCATGGCCAATGCCGCCGGATCGAAGGGAGACCGCGGTGACACCGAGGCGTCGCAGCAGGGCAGGGCGGGCCTGCGTCTGCAGCACAAGTTGCCGAATGCCCGCGTGGTCTATGTCTCCGCCACGGGGGCAACCTCGGTGCACAACCTCGCCTATGCGCAGCGCCTCGGACTTTGGGGTGGCGAAGACTTTCCGTTCGCCACCCGGGCAGAGTTTGTCCAGGCCATCGAGGCAGGCGGCGTCGCGGCGATGGAGGTCCTCGCCCGCGACCTGCGGTCCCTCGGCCTCTACACAGCACGGTCGCTTTCCTATGACGGCGTCGAGTACGAGATGCTGGTTCATGCGCTCAGTCCCGAGCAGCGCAGCATCTATGATGCCTATGCCGGGGCCTTCGCCATCATCCATAACAACCTTGCCGCCGCAATGGAGGCGGCCCACATCACTGGCCCGGCCAGCTCGACAGGCTCCAACGGCACGCTGAACCGCCAGGCCAAATCCGCTGCGCGCTCGGCCTTCGAGTCCGCCAAGCAGCGCTTCTTCGGCCATCTCCTCACCTCGATGAAAACCCCCACCCTCATCTCCAGCATTGAAGCCGACCTCGCAGCAGGCCATGCGTCCGTCATCCAGATCGTCTCGACCGGCGAGGCGCTGATGGAACGCCGCCTGTCAGACATCCCCACGGATGAATGGAGCGATGTGCGGGTGGACATCACGCCAAGAGAGAGCTGCCTGGATTATTTGCAGCACTCCTTCCCGGTGCAGCTCTACGAGCCCTTCACCGACAGCGAGGTCAACCTCTCCTCGCGCCCTGTCACGCGCGATGGCCAGCCGGTGGAATGCCGCGAGGCGGTGCGCCGCCGCGATGCGCTGATCGAGCATCTGGCAAGCCTGCCGCCCGTGCCCGGCGCGCTGGATCAGATTGTCCAGCGCTTCGGCACCGATCTCGTGGCCGAGGTGACGGGCCGATCGCGTCGCATCGTGCGCAAAGGCGAGGGTCACGCGGCGCGGCTCGTTGTGGAAAGTCGGGCAGGATCTGCCAATCTCGCGGAAACTGCCGCCTTCATGGATGACCAGAAGCGTATCCTGATCTTCTCGGACGCGGGCGGCACGGGGCGCAGCTACCATGCCGATCTCGGGGCGAAAAACCAGCGCCTGCGGGTCCATTACCTCCTGGAACCCGGTTGGAAGGCCGATGCCGCCATCCAGGGGCTCGGGCGCACCAATCGGACCAATCAGGCGCAGCCGCCGCTGTTTCGTCCTGTCGCCACAGACGTCAAAGCAGAAAAGCGCTTTTTGTCCACAATCGCGCGCCGCCTCGACACGCTTGGTGCGATCACGCGCGGGCAGCGCCAGACCGGCGGGCAGGGGCTGTTCCGGCCGGAAGACAATTTTGAGACCCCTTACGCGCGCGACGCTCTGCGCCAGCTCTACCGCAAACTGCATCGCGGCGATGTGGCGGGATGTTCGTTGGAGGCGTTCGAGGATGCGACGGGTCTCAGCCTGACCGATGACAATGGCCTCAAGGACAATCTGCCCCCCATCACCACCTTCCTCAATCGCCTGCTGGCGCTGACGATTGATATGCAGGCGGTGCTCTTCTCGGCCTTCGAGGAGCTTCTCGACCAACGGATCGAGGGCGCTATCGCCGCCGGGGTCTACGATCTCGGGCTCGAGACGCTCCGCGCAGAGAGCTTCCGCGTCACGGATGCCCGCGTCATCTACACCCATCCGGGTTCTGGTGCGGAAACCCAGCTTCTCACTATCGCGCAAAAGCAGCGTAACACGCCGCTGTCGCTAATCGACGCGCTGGATTGGCTCGAAGTCCCCAAAGCACGCCTGCTGGTCAATAGCCGCTCGGGCCGGGCCGCGGTGCAGGTGCCCGCGACCAGCCTGATGCTGGATGATGGCACGATCGAGCCCCGCCTGCGGCTGATCCGCCCGCTTGATGCCAGCACGGTTCCGGCCAAAATCATGGAGGACACCCACTGGCTGGAAGCCGACCGCGCGGCCTTCACTGCCGCCTGGACCGCAGAACTGGCAGAGGTGCCGGAGTTCTCTGAGAGCACGCTGCATATCGTGGCAGGCCTCTTGCTCCCCATCTGGAAGCAGCTCCCTCAGGATGAAACCCGCGTCTACCGACTGCAGACCGATGACGGCCAGCGCATCATCGGCCGCCGCGTCTCGCCCGCCTGGGTCGCAATGACGCTGGCGGAGGACGCACCAAAACTGACAGCGGCGCAGGTTCATGCCCTTATTCTGGAGGGCAAGACGGTGGTGCGGCTGGCGGAGGGGATGGAGTTGCACCGATCGCGCGTCATGGGGGTCAACCGGATCGAGCTGTCTGGCTTCACCGAGGCCGCCAAGGACCGGCTCAAGGCGGATGGCTTCTTTTCGGAAATCATCGCCTGGAAGCTGCGGCTCTTCTGCCCGACGGATCCGCGCGGGGTTGCGGTGCTGGAGCAGTTGCTTGCGCGCTTGCCCGTGGCTGGCCTACATGCACGCAATGGTTGAAAAAGATGCGGTCCATGTCGGTTGAAACACAAGATCTTCTGCGCGAACTTGCGCAAAACGCGGAAAGCGTATGTCGTCATTATCTTCCCGCCGGACGGCGGGAAGGGTCTTACTGGATGGTGGGCGATCTACAAAACAGCCCGGGCCGGTCGCTCTTTGTGCGGCTTACCGGGCCAACATCCGGGCCGGGGGCGTGCGGGAAATGGAGTGATTCCGCCACGTCGGAATATGGAGATCTGCTGGATATCATCCGAGCGCGCACGGGGATCACGCGGTTTCCCGAGCTTCTGGACGAGGCCCGCGCGCATCTTGGCCGCCCAATGCCGGTGATCCCGGATGCGCCAAGCCCTCGGAAAGCCAAAACCCCCGGTGGCACACCAGCAGCGGCGCGCCTGTTTGCGGCCGCAAAGCCGGTCGCCGGCACGCTTGCCGACACTTACCTCCGCGCCCGGGGCCTCACCCAAGGCGGCATGATGAGCGCCCTTCGCTTCCACCCGAAGTGCTGGCATCGCGATGAGGGCCAGAGCAAGCCTGTCCCCAGACCTGCGCTGATCGCGGCTGTCACCGATGGGGCAGGGGCCTTGCAGGGCGTGCATCGCACCTGGCTGGCGCCTGACGGACAGGGCAAGGCGGCGGTCAAGACGCAGCGGCGTGCCATGGGTCACCTTCTGGGCAATGCCGTCAGGCTGACCCCGCAGCAAAACATCCTCGTGGTCGGCGAGGGCATCGAGACCATGTTGTCGCTCACGCAAGCGGTCCCCGGCCTTCCTGTCTGGGCGGCGCTCTCATCGGGTCACCTCGGGGCCGTCCTGCTGCCGGAGGGTTTGCAGCGCCTCTACATCGCCATCGACCGCGATCCGGCCGGCCAACGCGCGGCAGAGAGGTTGAGCGCCAGAGCAACCGAGGTCGGGATTACCGTCCGGATGCTGGAACCACGGCTCGGGGATTTCAACGATGATCTCCGAGCGAACGGCGCGGAGGCGCTGCGCCAGCATCTGGCAGGGCAGATCGGGCCCGAGGATCGGCAGCGCCTGTTCGGCTGAGCAGCAACGCGCAAGGGGCGGTTCGGGAATAAGGGGCAGGGTTTCAGCAGTCCTGTCGCGGGTGTGGATCACAGTCTTTGCCGCTTTCCGGGGTAATCTCATCCCCCCGACACCCGTGCGGCCTTCTCAGAGATGGGCGTGCTGCCGTCAAAGGGTCCGCCCCCTCAAGGGCGGCAGTCAGGCTATTTCCGCCGCAGGGGACGAGCCCCCACTTTGCATCGCGAAACAAATAGCCTGCCTGCCGCCCTCCTCCACTGCGTTTCGGCCCCAAAGGGGGGGTGAAGGGGCGTCCGCCATGACGGCTCAGAGCTGCCCATGAAGGCCGCGCGGGATGTCGCGCGGACGAGACAAGCCCGGAGGCAAGACCAGAATGACGATCCACACCCACGACGACGCGTATGAACCCGCCCACACCGCATCCCAGACCGCCCATGCGCTCGAAGAGCTGCAGCTCTATGGCTACCGTCCCTTTGACGACGAGCCCGATCCGCGCCCGATGCCGGATGCCGACCACCTGCGCCGCGCCGCTGCCGATATCTTCGATGCGCTCATAGGCACGCTGGAAGACACCCGCATGGAACCCGACATGGAGGAATTACTCTGGGGCCAGGTCAACCTCTTCCACCGCGCGACAGCACGGATCGACCGGTCGCTCGATGAGAACGAGCAGGCGCAGCGCCGCCTCCAGCGCGAGCAGGACGGCTCCGAGGTGAAATCCACCGAGCTCGAGCGCCTGATGGCTGAAGGCCTGACGCTGATCGAGCGGCGCAACTGCATGGACATGATGCGCGATCACGCCGCCACGGAATTTATGCATCACACGGGATCCGCCTGGCGTCCCCGCACCGGATCGATGGTGAACCGCCAGCACATGACCGCAGCACTGATCGACAGCCGCGACTTCCTGGCCGCCAAGCGCCGCGCGAAAACCGAGGTGATGCTGCCCGCAGGCCCCAAGGTTGCCCTCACTGGTGGCAGCGATTTCAACGATCACCGCCTGATCTGGGGCAAGCTCGACCAGGTCCGGAGCAAACATCCCGACATGGTACTCTTGCACGGTGGCAGCCCGAAGGGCGCAGAACTCATCGCCGCCAAATGGGCCGAAGCCCGCGGCGTGACGCAGGTGGCCTTCAAGCCTGACTGGACCAAGCATGCAAAGGCTGCCCCCTTCAAGCGCAACGACGCAATGCTGGACGTGCTGCCGGTGGGTGTTCTGGTCTTCCCGGGCAATGGCATCCAGGAGAACCTCGCTGACAAGGCCCGCAAGCTGGGCATCCCGGTCATGAAGTTTGAGAAGGGGGCGTAAGCCCCCTTTCCCCTCACGGCGACATCACAGCGGAGGACATCACGGTGGAAGCAAGCGCTTTCCCCTGATATCATGGCACAAACCCCGCGCCCGGATTGCGACATATTTGATGCCGTCAGCCAACTGGAGATCTTCCCGACCGACCTGCAGATGCGCCGGGTCGATCCAGCGCGCAACATGCGCCGCTTTTACCGCATGAGCATCCAGCCCGACCTGTTCGGCGGTGCCAGCCTCGTGCGCGAATGGGGCCGGATCGGATATCGCGGCCAGATGATGATCGAGCCGCATGCCGATGAAGGCCAGGCCGTGACCGCACTGATGAAACTCGCGCGCGCGAAACAGCGGCGGGGATATGCGTGACGCGGGCGCGGCAACACGGCGCATATCCATCAAAGCTCTGGGAATAGCCACATGGGACAGATATCCCATAACGCATATTCAAGCTATGCATATCGGGATATCCCGCTGCAACAGGGCGGAGCTTGTGACTGGCGGCTGTGCGGGACTTTGCGGTCGTTTGCCTCCGCGCGGAATCAAGGGCGTCAGCCCCCCGCGCATCGCCGGGCCGCCCACGGGCACGGCGATTTGGCTGCCCCAAGCGCGAAGCTCTGATCTTGCTCGGATTTGGCTGGCATAAAGTGCCATAAATCAACCGGGGATCGCCGCACCGCGGCCCGACGCTGCGCGGCTTGGTGCATCACCTCAACTTCCGCAAAGGGCTCGAAGCAGCAATCGGGTAGCTTATGTCCGGTCGCAAATACTACCCCAGATACGCCCGCAGCGCCGCTGGCGGGTTGTCCAGCAGATGCGCGGTGTCAAACGGGCCTTCGGCCATGCCATCCGCCACCAGAATGGTCTGCTCCGCAACCGCACGCGCGTCGCTGATATCATGCGTGACCATCAGCAATGTCGCGCCCGTCTCGGCGCAGATATCGGCCACCAGTTGCAGCATTTCGACCTTCAGCGCCGGGCCAAGGGCCGAAAACGGCTCGTCCAGCAGCACCAGCGGCTTGCCCTGCAACACCACCCGCGCCAGCGCCACACGGCTTTGCTGCCCGCCCGACAGTTGCGCGGGGCGGCGCGCGCCAAACCCCTCCAGCCCCACACGCGCCAGCGCCGCCGTGACCTGCGCGCGCTCGGCCACACTCAGGCGCAATGACGGGCGCAGGCCCAGCGCCACATTGTCAAAGGCCGACAGATGCGGAAACAGGTTGTTGTCCTGAAACAACACCGAGATGGGGCGCGCTGCCGGGCCTTGGTCTGAAATGGTCTTTCCCGCCCAGATAATGCGCCCTTGCGTCGCAGGCACAAAGCCCGCAACCGCCCCCAACAATGTCGATTTCCCCGCCCCTGACGGCCCGATTACAGCCACGCGCGCGCACGGTTCGACCGCCAGATCAGCGCGCAGCGCGAAATCATCCTGCGTGATCGTCACCCCCTCAAGCCTCAGCAAATCCACGCCCCCATTTGTCGAAAATCCAGAATAGCGCAAGGCTGGCGCCCAGCAACACCAACGCCGCCCCCGCCGCATCATCCAGCCTGTAGGCGGTCATCAGGCGATAAAGCTGCATGGGCAGGGTTGCCCCCTCGCGCTCGGCAAACAGCATGATCACACCCAGATCGCCCATCGACAAGGCCGCCGTCAGACCAGCGGCAAAGCCCAAAGGGCGGCGCAGACGCGGCAGGGTCACGATGCGCAACCGCGCCCAGCCGTGCAGCCCCAGACTGTCGGCCAGCCGCCCCTGACTGGCCACCACCTCGCGCAGGCCCGGCAGGATCAGGCGCAGGGCAAAGGGCAGCGCCATGCCTGCGTTGACCAGCATTGTCACCACCAGTGCGAAATCGCGCGGGTTGGCAAGCGGGCGGATCAGCAGATACAGACCCGTGCCGATCACAAGGGGTGAGGCGGCCAGTGCCGCCAGCCCCAACCATTCCAGCACCGCGCCCCGCGCGTCCCCTGCAATCAGCACCGCATGGGCCAGCGCCAGTGTCATCGCCAATGTCACGCCCGTTGCGCCCAATGCGACGACAAGCGAGCGGCCAGCCGCCTGCCACACCTCAACCGGCAGACCCACGACATGCGGCGCGCCGCGCATGACCACCAGCGCCAGCGGCACCAGCAGGAACAACGCGCCCCCAACGATCAGCGCGCCATCCCACAGGCGCAGGCCCGCAGTGCCTGTATCGAAACGCTGCACAGGCCGGTCCATCCCGCCGCCAAGGCCGGATGGCAACGCCATCCGCCACGCCAGCACCCCCGCCCCCGCACACAGCCCGAATTGCACCAACGCCAGCATCGCCGCGCGGCCCATGTCGAAATCAAACCGGAATGCCTGATAAATCGCCAACTCCACTGTGGTGGCGCGCGGGCCACCGCCCATTGTCAGTGCCACGGAAAAGCTGGTCAGGCAGATCAGGAAGATGACCAGAAACGCCCCCGGCACCAGATCGCGCAGCATCGGCCATTCCAACTGGCGGAAATTATCCCGTGGCCCAAAGCCCAATGTGGCCCCAAGGCGGAACCGCTCTGCCGGGATCGCAGCCCAGCCTTGCAGCAGAATGCGCGTGGCCAAGGGCAGGTTGTAGAACACATGCGCCAGCACGACGCCATGCAGACCAAATATGTTCAGCCGCGCAAGGCCTAGCCCCTCCAACCCCTGATTGACCAGCCCGGCGCGGCCAAATACTGCCAGCAACCCCAGCACGGCGACCAAGGTGGGCAGGATAAACGGCGCGCCCATCAGCATAATCAGCGCGTCCCGCCCGATGAAACGCCGGCGTGCCAAGGCCCGCGCAATCGGCACGGCCAGCGCAACCGACAGCGCTGCCGATAAAAGGGCCTGAACAAGGGTAAACCGCACCGCCGCCCAATCGGCACCGCGCAAGGCGGTCAGCCCTTCGGCGCGCCAAGCCACAGCCCCAAGCGCACCGAAATTCAGCACCACCAGCCACGCTGCAACGCCCAGACCCGCCAGAATGGCGGCTGCGCGCGCTGTGCGGGCCGGGTCGCGTGTCACCGGGTCATGCCATCCAGCCAATGCGCCAAGGCAGGTGAGCGGCGCGCATCGGCTTCATCCTCGGTCAGGAAAATCGCGGTTTCGGGCAAGGGCAGATCGCGGAACACTTCTGGCCACTCTTCACGCGGCAGGGCCGAAGGGTAGGACCAGTTCGCCGTTGCGATCATCTGCTGAAATTCATCCGACAGGATATAAGCCAAAAAATCGCGCGCAAGCTCTGGCTGTGCGGCCCCTGCCAATATGCCCGCTGCCTCGGCGGTGAAATAATGGCCTTCGTCGAAAATGGCCGCCGCCTTGGTGTCATCATCTTCGTCCATGATGTGATAGGCAGGCGATGTGGTGTAACTCAGCACCATGTCAGCTTCGCCATTGGTGAACATGCCATAAGCTTCGGACCATCCCGCCGTAACGGTGACGGTCTTGGCCGCAAGGTTTTCCCAGATGCCCAACGCATCGTCGCCATACAGCTGATCGACCCAAAGCAGCAGCGCCAGCCCTGCACCGGACGAGCGCGGGTCTTGCCAGATCAACGAGATGTCATCGCGCTCGATCAGTTCGGCAAAACTGGCGGGCGGGGTTTCCAGCCGGGTCTGGTCATAGACGAACGCCACATAGGACCAGTTGAACGGGATGAATATGTCGTCTTCCCATGTGACCGGCACACTCAACGGGGAAAGATCCTGTCCGTGGTCTGCAAACAGCCCGGTCTGACGCGCGCGCAGCAATTCATCCGTGCCAAGCCCGATGATGACATCGCCTTGCAGCCGCGCGCCATCCAGCATCAGGCGTGGCAGGACATCGCCCGTGCGAAATTCCAGCGTGCAATCGCAGCGCGCCTCGAATCCCTCTTTGATGGCAGGGCCCGGCCCCCAGCTTGACCCGAAGTAATCAGGGGCCAGCACGGTCAGGGTATCTGCCTGCGCTGCCCCCGCAAGGGTCAGCGCCGCAATCGTCGCATATAGGGGACGTGTCATTGTTTCTCTCCATCTCTCTTGCGACAGGCGAAGAATGACGCGGGCAGATCGCCCGAACCTTCCCTCCGCCGGTCCGAACCGGTTCAGGTTCAACGGGTTCGCGCATAGCGCATCTCAGCCCTGTAGGGGCACCCCGAGGTAGACCGAGAGTTAATCGCTTTCCGACGCCCGAGCAAGAGCAGTGCTTGAGCCTTAGGCACCTTGCCGCTAAGTGTTTCGCATAAAGGAGTCCGCGCGCATGAGCTTCAACACATTCGGTCATCTGTTCCGCGTCACCACTTGGGGCGAAAGCCACGGACCAGCCCTTGGGGCCACGGTTGACGGGTGCCCACCCGGTGTGGCGCTGGACGCGGGCATGATCCAGCACTGGCTGGACCGGCGCAAACCCGGCCAGAACCGCCACACCACGCAGCGGCGCGAGCCTGACACCGTGGAAATTCTGTCTGGCGTGTATGAAGGGCGCACCACTGGCACGCCGATTCAGTTGATGATCCGCAATGTTGACCAGCGGTCCAAGGATTACGGCAATATTCTGGACACATTCCGCCCCGGCCATGCCGATATTACCTATTTTCAGAAATACGGGCTGCGCGACCCGCGCGGCGGGGGGCGGTCATCCGCACGCGAAACTGCGGCACGCGTAGCGGCGGGCGCGATTGCGCGTGAAGTTCTGAAAACCCTTGCGCCAAATGTCACGATCACCGGCTATATGGTGCAGATGGGGCCACACCAGATTGACCGGTCGCGGTTTGATTTGGCCCAGATTGACCGCAACCCGTTCTGGGTGCCCGATGCGCAAGCGGCAGAAGACTGGGCATCGGCGCTGGACCAGATCCGTAAGGATGGCAATTCCGTCGGCGCCATGATCGAGGTGGTGGCTGCGGGCGTGCCAGCGGGCCTTGGTGCGCCGATCTATGCGAAGCTGGATACCGAACTGGCCGCCGCGATGATGTCGATCAATGCGGTCAAGGGTGTAGAAATCGGCGCAGGCATGGCCGCCGCCAGCCTGACCGGCGTGGAAAACGCCGACGAGATCGAGATGGGCGCAGATGGCCCGCACTACCGCACCAACAAGGCAGGCGGCATTTTGGGCGGTATATCAACGGGTCAGGATGTGGTGGTGCGCTTTGCGATCAAGCCCACATCGTCCATCCACACCCCGCGTGCGTCTGTCACGCGCGCAGGCGAGGCGACCGAGGTTGTCACCAAGGGCCGCCATGACCCCTGCGTGGGCATCCGCGCCGTGCCGGTGGGCGAGGCGATGATGGCCTGTGTTTTGTTGGATCAACTGTTGCTGCACCGTGCCCAGACAGGGGCCACCGGTCCAGTGGCCGAGATCGGGAAGAACGCGCCGGAGTGAGCCGCGCAGCGTCGGTCCGCGGTGCGGCGATCTGCCCATTGTGGTATTGCCCTTGTGGCAGCCAAATCGCCGTGCCGTGGTTGCGGCCCGGCGATGCGCGGCGGGCTCGCGCCCTTGATTCCGCGCATGGGCTTGTTAAAGCAGCGCCCTAGTCCGGCTTGCGCCCCTGCAAATGTTTGCGCAGCTTCGATGGCGGTGCTTTCTTGCGGCCCTTGAACGGGTTTTTATCCGCTTGCGAGCGCATGAATACCCGAATCGGTGTTCCGGGCATGTCGAAATGCTCGCGCAGGCCATTGACCAGATAGCGGGTGTAGCTGGCGGGCAGATCTTCGGGGTTCGAGCACATGATGACGAAACCCGGCGGGCGCGTCTTGGCCTGTGTCGCGTAGCGCAGCTTGATGCGCTTGCCGCCCGGTGCGGGGGGCGGGTGCGCCTCGACCATAGCGCCCAGCCACAGGTTCAGCTTCGCTGTTGAGATGCGGCGGTTCCAGACTTCATGCGCGCGCAAAACCGCGTCGTGCAACCGGTCCAGCCCCTTGCCGGTGATGGCCGACACTGTGACCAGTGGCGCGCCCTTCAGTTGCGGCAGCAGCTTTTCAAACCCGGCGCGCAGGGCTTTCAGCTTGTCCTGCTTATCCTCTTCTAGATCCCACTTATTCACCGCGATCACGACGGCGCGCCCCTCTGTCTCGGCAAAGTCGGCCATGCGCAAATCTTGTTGCTCAAACGGGATGGCGGCATCCAGCAGCACCACCACAACCTCGGCAAAGCGCACAGCGCGCAGGCCATCGGCAACCGACAGCTTTTCCAGCTTGTCGATGACCCGCGCCTTTTTGCGCATGCCTGCGGTATCAAAAATCCGCGTGGGCGTGCCCATCCAGTCCAATGAGACAGAAATCGAATCGCGCGTAATGCCTGCCTCTGGGCCGGTCAGAAGCCGGTCTTCGCCCAGAATCTTGTTGATCAGCGTGGATTTTCCGGCATTGGGCCGGCCAATGACGGCGACTTGCAGCGGGCGCTTGGCGCTGGGGGTGAAATCTTCGGGCGCGTCTTCGCTGACATCAAGGTCTGTCTCGGGCGCATCCACTGCCGCGCGTTCGGCGAATTCATCGGCGACAGGGCGCAGGATGTGATAAAGTTCATCCATCCCTTCGCCATGCTCCGCCGACAGGCGCAACGGCTCGCCCAGACCCAGCGCATAGGCATCCAGCACACCGGATTCGCCAGCACGGCCCTCGGCCTTGTTGGCCCCCAGAATCACATGATCTGCGCGCTTGCGCAAAATCTCGGCGAACATCTCGTCTGTGGGGGTGATGCCGGTGCGGGCATCGACCAGAAACAGGCAGATATCGGCCATGTCGACCGCGCGCTCCGTCAGCCGCCGCATCCGCCCTTGCAGGCTTTCGTCGGTGACTTCTTCCAGCCCTGCCGTGTCGATCACGGTAAAGCGCAGATCGCCCAAGCGCGCATCGCCTTCGCGCAGGTCGCGCGTGACGCCGGGCTGGTCATCAACAAGCGCCAGACGCTTGCCCACCAGACGGTTGAACAAGGTCGATTTCCCGACATTGGGGCGGCCTACAATGGCCAGCGTGAAACTCATGTCTCTCGTGCTCCTGAACGCAAACATGGCCCCGCAACGGGGCCATGCAGTTCCATTACCTGTTTATGGCCTTTAACGATAGGCCGTTAGCTGACCATCGCGTGACACGACATACAGCGTGCCCCCCACAACAATCGGCGCGACAGCCGCGCCCGAGCGCAGCTCTGTTTCGGCCACAAGCGCGCCAGAGGCAGGGTCAAAGCTGCGCAGCGCCCCATCGCCCGATCCGACGATCAAACGCCCGCCTGCCAGAACCGGGCCATAATGCGGATGAATCTCTGCCCGCCTGCGCTCGCGCGTCTCGGTGTAAAGCGACAGCGGAGTGCCCCAGACAAACGCGCCAGAGCTGGCATCCAGCCGGACAAGCTGGTTGCGATCCGACATCAGGAAGACAGAACCGCCGACAGGCCAGACAGGGCCATAGGCCGCTTCATCCGCTGTCCAGATGGGGCGTCCGTCGCTGCGGTTCAAGGCCATGACGCGGCCAGACTGGTTTCCGACATAGATCACGTCGCCCTGCACCACCGGATCACCCGTCACGTCGGTCACAGAAGCATAGGCTACCCCGATCCGTGTGCCAGCGACTGCGCGGCGCCACATGATCTGCCCTGTGTCGCGGCGCGCGGCGATCAATTCACCTGCCGAGGTTGGGAACAACACCATCTCGCCACTTACCGCAGGCGCAGCGCCACCCACCATGGACGAGGGCGATGGCGCACCCGAAAGCTGCCAGTTGGTCTGTCCGGTTGACGCATCCAGCGACCAGCCTGTGCTGTCGCTGGCCACGACATAAACCGTGCCGCCCGTAATTGTCGGGGCAGCCGTCAGCGGCGCGTCAAAGCGTTTGGACCACACTTCGGCACCGGTCGCCAGATCCAGCGCCCACAGCATACCAAAGGCCGAACTGACAAACAGCTTGCCATCTGCAATCGCCATCCCGCCGCCAGAGGCCGAGTCCGCGTTGCGGGTAAAGCCTGGGGTCAGATCGCGTGTCCATGCGACACTGCCGCCATTCGATACAGCCGTCACCTGCGCACGGCTGTCCAGTGTATAGATCAACCCGCCGCTGGCGACAGGTTCTGCCGTGATGCGGTGGCGACGTCCGTCACCTTGCCCGATGGGCACCGACCAGACAGGTTGCAGATTGCCGCCCAGCGCAGGATGCGCAATCCGCGAAGACGGCGCACCAAGCCGGTGCGTCCATTCGGAATTGCTTGCGCTTGCGGGCAATGAAATTGGCAGCGCCCGGTTCTCGGGCACCTCGCCCGCATCGTCAGAAAACGCAGCGCGCAGCGGAAACCGCTCGCCTTCCAGAATGAAGTCGCGACTACACGCGCTGACAAAAGTCGCCAATGCAAGCAGGCTCGCGCAGGTCCAGAGTTTCACCATATGCTCCTATCGCTCCAGCCCGGCTCGGTCGGGGTTTGCAAGACACCACAGTTCAGCGTGACGCAACATCGCCGCCCAACGCAACAACTAGCTGTGTCACCCGGCGGCGCAATGTGTCAGTCACATCTGATTGAGACAACAAGTCAGTCATGATTTCAATGGCTGTTTCAGGATTTCCCTGCTCCAGTTGCAAAAGCGCAGTCTGTTCCAACGCCATAGGTCGCAGCGGTTGCCCCGGTTGTGCAAGACCCGCCAGCAGCGATTCCCGCTCATCCATCGGAATATCGCTGCCGCCTGCGATAACCCGTTTCAGGGCCGCAAGCTGGCGATATGCTTCTGGCAATGCTGTATCTTCGGACGCGGCCTGCAATGCGGCAATGGCAGTGGCGCGGTCGGTTTCCATCAATTCACCGGCGCTGAGCAGTTGAATCATGCCCGCTTGCGCGCCCGTCGTTTCAATCTGTGCCAGCGCGTTCACGCGGTCTGCGGGGTCATCATTTTCAAGAGCAGCCAAAACAGAATCGCCAAAGGCTTCGGCATTGGCGCGGTCATTTGCCTTGCGCCACTCGTTCCAACCGGTGCCGCCCACGATCAGCAAAACCGCCAGAACCGCGATCCAGCCATACCGGCGCAGATAGCCCACCATGCGGTCGCGGCGCAGTTCTTCTGTCACCTCATTGAAAAAACTGTCGGGATTGCTCACGCGCCACCTCTGCCAAAACTCAGCCCCTCTTACCGCGAAGCACGGCTTATTGCCAAGCCCTGCCTATGTAGAATCAGCGCCAGAACACGTGTACAGGCAAAAACCTTGTTGTGAGCGGGTCATCAGCACTTGTTTTTCTGCATGCGCAAACAAATCTGAACTGGTCAGTTTAGCGTATTTGGTTTAGTTTTCGCCTCGTGATCCATCGGAGTGGTCTACATGCGTGTTTTTCCGTTAGTTACTGCGGTGGCAGTAACGCTTGTTCTGTATCTTGCAATCATGGAACGCGACGCCTTGCTCGGCTTTGCGGGGGTGATGACGGATGAGCTACAGGAACAGTCAGACGCAGACACCCCAGAAGCCCCGCGCGTACGTGTGCTGGCCCAGCGCTCTGTCGCGCAGCCGGTTGCAACCACAGTCGTTCTGCGGGGCCGGACAGAGGCCATGCGCCAAGTCGAAATCCGCTCGGAAACATCGGGGCTGATCGTATCAGACCCGTTGCGCCGTGGCGCGAGTGTGCAAGCAGGCGACAGGCTGTGCGAGGTGGCACCCGGTGTGCGCAAGGCGGCACTGGACGAAGCGCAGGCCCGCATGACCGAAGCTGAAATCAATTTCCGCGCCGCATCTGGCCTGTCGGAAAGCGGTTTTGCCACGGATGTGCGCTTGGCCAATGCGCGCGCGGCCCTGCAATCGGCACAGGCCGGTGTCGACCGCGCGGTTGAGGAAATGGCCCGTCTGGTCATGCACGCACCCTTCGATGGCATTCTGGAAACCGACACGGCGGAACTGGGCAGCCTGCTGCAACCGGGCGCATTATGTGCAACGCTAATTCAGTTGGACCCGATCAAGCTGGTTGGATACGCGACCGAGGCACAGGTTGACCGGCTAGAACACGATGCACCCGCAGGCGCGCGGCTTGCCTCTGGGCGCGAAGTGATGGGCACGGTCAGCTTTATCGCGCGCTCTGCCGATGCACAGACCCGCACCTTTCGCGTCGATGTCACCATTCCCAACCCCGATGGCCGAATTCGTGACGGGCAAAGCGCCGATATCATCGTTCAGGCGCAAGACCAGACCGGGCACTTGCTTCCCAGCTCGGCCCTGACGTTGAACGACACGGGCGAGTTGGGCCTTCGGCTGGTCGATGATGCGGGGCTTGTCAGCTTCGCGCCCGCCCAGATCCTGCGCGACAGCGCCGAAGGCATCTGGCTGGCCGGACTGCCTGACGAGATTGGCGCCATCACCGTCGGGCAGGAGTTCACCCGCGAAGGTGCGCGCGTGCATGTGACATGGGATGACAACGCTCAGGAGCAGCAATGATCGGCATTGTCACATGGGCCGCCAACCATGCGCGCATGGTGATGGCGCTGCTGGTCATGGTGCTGGGCGCTGGCACTGCGGCCTATTTCTCGCTGCCCAAAGAGGGCGAGCCGGATATCGAGGTGCCCGCCGTCATCATTACCGTGCCCTTCCCCGGCATCTCGGCAGTGGATGGCGAGACGATGCTGGTCAAGCCGATGGAATCCGAGCTGTCCGATCTGGACGGGCTGAAAACCCTCAGTGCCTTTTCGGCGGACGGGTTCGCCGCCGCAGTGCTGGAATTCGAGTTTGGCTGGGACAAGACCGCCACAATGGCGGATATCCGCGACGCGATGGGCCGGGCCGAAGGTAAATTCCCCGAAGGCGCGCAAAACTACTCGATCGCGGAAATCAACTTCTCGCAATTCCCTATCATCATCGTGGCGGTCGCGGGCGATGTGTCGGAACGCACGCTTTTACGCGCAACCCGCGATCTGCAATCGCGGATCGAAGGGCTGGATTCCGTTCTGGAAGCTGAAATCGCTGGCTCGCGCGATGAAATGGTCGAGGTGCTGATCGACCCGTTGCGGCTGGAAGCCTATAACGTCACGGCGGGCGAGTTGATCCGCGTGGTCACCCAGAACAACCAGCTTGTCGCTGCGGGCGAGGTGGAAACCAATCTTGGCGCTTTCTCCGTCACAGTGCCGTCCAGCTTCAGCAGTCCCGAAGATATTTATCGCCTGCCGGTCAAGGTGAATGGCGATTCGGTCGTCACCTTGGGCGATCTGGCTGATATTCGCCTGACCTTCGCAGACCGCGAAGGGACCGCCCGTTTCAATGGTGAAACCAACCTTGCCATTCAGGTGGTCAAGCGCAAGGGCTTCAACGCCATCGACTCCACCGCCCAAGTGCGCGAGGCGATCGAGGCAGAGCGCGCTTCTTGGCCCGAGGAACTGCAAGCCGCCATTCGGATCACCCCTGCACTGGACACGTCGATCCAGACAGGAGAGATGGTCACACAGCTTGAAGGTTCGGTGCTGACAGCCATTGCTCTGGTGATGATCGTGGTGCTGGCCGCCCTTGGCGCGCGCTCGGCGCTGTTGGTGGGGCTCGCCATTCCGACATCATTCTTGCTGTGCTTCATCCTGTTGGGGCTGATGGATGTCGCGGTGTCCAATATTGTGATGTTCGGGCTTATTCTGGCAGTGGGCGTGTTGGTGGATGGCGCGGTCGTGGTGACCGAATATGCCGACAAACGCCTTGCCGAAGGTGACGGCCCGATGGAAGCCTATGTCAAGGCCGCCAAGCGGATGTTCTGGCCGGTGATCGCCTCGACCGCGACGACGCTTTGTGCGTTTTTGCCCATGCTGTTCTGGCCCGGTGTCGCGGGCGAGTTCATGGGGCTGTTGCCTGTTACACTGATCTTTGTGCTGACAGCATCGCTTGTGGTGGCGCTGGTTTTCTTGCCGGTCCTTGGTGGCATCACAGGCCGCCTTGCGCGTAAACTGGGCTATATGACAGAAGCCTTGCGCCCGTTGCCTTTGCTGGTGTGCCTGACGGTTGCCGGTGTGTTTGTGGCAGGGCTGGTGCTAGGGGGGCTGTTGTTGCTTAATCCGGGGCTGCTGACCGGGGGTACAGATGCGGCCCGAAGCTTGTCGCAGATGCTGCCGGGTGCTGTGCTGATGGCCCTCTCGGCGATGGGCATTTCCACAAGTTTCGCGGCCATCACCTCTCCGCGTAAACCCCGGCGCATTGATGCCGCCCGCAAATATTCCCCGGCCGGATATGTTGCCAAACTGTTCGTCGGCAACCCGGTAATGCCGGTAATACTGGTCGTTGCTGTCGTCGCGTTTGTGATCGGCGTATTTCAGTATTACGGCGAGAATAACCGTGGTGTGGAATTCTTTGTCGAAACCGAACCCGAGCAAGGCATCATCTATGTCCGCGCACGCGGCAACCTGTCGCTGACCCAAAAAGACAACCTTGTGCAACAGGTTGAACGGATCGCGCTGGCGGAAGACGGGCTTGCATCTGTTTTTGCCTTTGCGGGCGATGGCGGTTTGGACACCAACACCGCAGGCGAAGGGCCGCCCCGCGATGCGATTGGCCAGATCCAGTTTGAACTGACCCATTGGCGCGAACGACAGGGCCAGCCACACTTGAGTGGGCAGGCCATTCTTGACCGCCTTGATGAACAATTCGAGCAGATTCCGGGCATTTATACCGAGTACCTGATCGCCTCTGGTGGGCCAGCAGGGGCGAAACCTGTGCATTTGCGCCTGACAGGCGATGATTTTGGCGAACTGGAAACCGCGTTCGAGACGGTGCGCGCACGCTTTGCAGATATGCCCGGCCTGTTTGATTTGGAAGATTCGCGCCCTGTGCCCGGCATCGACTGGCAAATCAATGTCGATACCGAAATGGCAGGCCGATTTGGTGCAGATGTGGCCACGATTGGCGGCATGGTGCAACTGGTCACGCGCGGGTTGTTGCTGGACACGATGCGGGTCGATACTTCGGAAGAAGAAATCGACATTCGCGTGCGCCTGCCCGAAGGTGACAGACTGCTGTCGACGCTGGACACGTTGCGGGTGCAGACAAATTTCGGTCTGGTGCCGCTGTCGAATTTCATCACCAGTGAAACCGTTGCCTCTCGTGGGCAGATCGACCGCGTGAACCAGCAACGCTATTACGATGTGCTGGCGGATGTGCGCTCTGGTCTGGTGCGGATCGTGGACCGCGAGGGCGAGACGGTGCGCGTTCTGACCCGCTCTGAAGTGGTGGCGCGCGAACATGAGACTGGCTCGCCCGAATATCAGCGCGTGCGCGAGACATTGGCCGAGATCGAGCGCAATGGATGGCGTCAGGTGCCAATCACCGCCACCGAACGCATCACTGCGCTGACCGACTGGCTGAACACCGAAGCGCCATTGCCTGCCTCCATCGGGTGGGAATGGACCGGTGAGCAGCAGGATCAGGAAGAAAGTACCGAATTCCTTACTGTTGCATTCAGTGCTGCATTGGGCCTGATGTTCGTGATTTTGCTGACCCAGTTCAACAGCTTTTACAATGCGGTTCTGGTACTGCTGGCCGTGGTTTTATCCTCTGCCGGGGTGCTGATCGGGATGCTGGTCATGGACCAGACCTTTTCGGTCATCATGACGGGGACAGGCATTGTTGCGCTGGCCGGGATTGTGGTGAACAACAACATTGTGCTGATCGACACCTATCAGAATTACGCAAAGATCATGCCCCGGATCGAGGCCATCATCCGCACAGTCGAGGCCCGCATCCGGCCCGTTTTGATGACCACCACAACCACAATGGCAGGCTTGACCCCCATGATGCTGGGCCTGTCGATTGATTTTGCGGGTGGCGGCTATTCCATCGACAACCCCACAGCGCTGTGGTGGAAGCAACTGGCGACGGCTGTGGTTTTCGGGTTGGGCGTCGCAACAATTCTGACGCTGATGCTGACGCCTGCGCTGCTGGCGCTGCGCGTCTGGGTGGAAAAAGGGGCCTATAGCGGGGCGTTTGGTCTGGCTCGCATCTTCTCGCCGCGTGATTCGACGGCGCGGCGTGACCATGCATTGCAGAAAAAACTGCGCGGTATCCGGGATGCAGAATTGATCTGGGACGTGCCGCCAGAACCCAAAGAGGTGCAACTGCCGCTGCAACTTGGCGAACCCTTGCCCCGCGACACACCCCCCTTACGCGCGGCAGAGTAGCTATATCATCAGGCCCAAGGTGCCAGCACTGCGCGCAGATCAACTGTTGCGCGCAGCCGCTGTGCCAGCAGAAACATGCCACCGATCTTGCGGTGCATGAAAAGCAAATCGGCGGGCGGGACGTGCCAGAAATCCTTTGCAGCGCCCAACTCGGCCCCTGCGATGGCCAAATCCTCGATCAGGGTCGCGCGGCCGAAATCATAGAGGCTGGCCTGTCGCAAGGGCGCACTGGCCTGCACCGCCAGATCAACGATCAACGCCTGTCGCGCCTCTGGCTGATCGGGCGCGAAATAACCAAGCGCAAGCATCTGCTCCCATATCGCCACGCGATCTTTCGCAAGAAAGGCGCGCAACAAGCCGCGATACTGCGCGGCAATATCGGGCGCAATATCGCGGGTTGCGCCAAAATCCAGCAACACCAGTCGCCCATCCGGGGCCAGACGATAATTGGCGAAATTCGGATCGGTCTGCATATAGCCCAACTCAAAAATCTCGCGCAGGACCAGCGTGATAAGCTGCGCGACCGTGGTGTTGCGGATGTCTTGCGCGGCATCGGCCAATGCCTCTATCGGGGCGCTCTCGACATAGTCCATGGCCAGAATACGCGGTGTGCTGAAATCCTTATGGTGCTGCGGCACAATGAAGGCAGGGTCGTTCTGCATCGCTGCGCCATAAGCCGCAAGCGCGGCCGCCTCGCGCAGATAATCTGCCTCCTGATGCAGTTGCGCGCTGGCCTCGGTCAGAAGCGGTGCGATCTGCATGCCCTTCGGCAAAACACCCGGCATACGCATCAGTCGCCCCAACGTGGCAATATCGCTGTCGATGCTTTCTGCCACACCCGGAAACTGCACCTTGATCGCCAGATCAGTCCCATCGCGCAACCGTGCCCGGTGCACTTGCCCGATTGAAGCCGCAGCAAGCGGGTGCACATCGAACCGCGCGAACTGCTTGTGCCAATCAGCGCCCCATTCAGAAATGAGCACCGCCTTTAATTGCTTTGGCGGCATTGCGGGCGCATTTGCCTGTAACTGGCCAAGGATCGCCGTTATTTCCGTAGGCAAGGCAAAACCGTTTTCCATCGACAACATCTGGCCCAGCTTCATGGCCGCGCCGCGCAGATGCCCCAATCCCCCCGCAAGGCGCAAGGCATTGGCCGAGGTCAGCGCCGCTTGCGCCAGATCGGCCCTGCGCCCACGCATGAGATTTGACGCAACACCCCCCAGTGTTGCACCCAGAATGCCCCCTGCGACACCGCCAATACGAAGGTTGCGCGCAAAAGCACGTTGCGGGACCGAGCGCGGCGATGGGGGCGGATCTTGCGACATGAAGGGGAATTTGGCGCGCTATCAGACAATGTCGAGGGGGTTCATTCAATTGTGCTGCGCGTGTCCTTTTTGTTGAGGGGGCTGCCGCCCCCACCCGGCCTGCGGCCGTGTTCCCCCGCGAGTATTTTCGGCAAGAAAATGAAGATTGTCTATGATCTGCTTTTATCGTGGCGCAGCCCCTTCAGGGGGGGTGCAGGTAGGAGAATTGCGCTGCTTCAAAGTTAAAAGCCCCTGCCGATTGGCAGGGGCTTTTAAGTGGCGCGGTTGACGGGGCTCGAACCCGCGACCCCCGGCGTGACAGGCCGGTACTCTAACCAACTGAGCTACAACCGCGCGATAAGCGCCGTTTAGGCAATCCGGAAACGCCCGTCAAGCACAAAGCGGCAGGAAATTCCCTCGCTGGGGCAAAATCAGGCCTTGGCGCGCGCGCGACTGCGCCGCCACGCAAGCCACCCGAGAACCGAGAGATAAAGAAGATCCGCCAGCACAAATGTCAGCCATGTGCGCAAGAATAGCAGGCCCACAAAAGCGCTCATCCCGATCATGATCCAGATGGCGTTTTCACGCGCGATCCGCACGGCCTTGAGCGATGGGGTCGGCAGACGCGAGACCATCAGAAAACCGACCCCCGCCAGATACAGGGCCACCAGAAACGGCGCGCGCGTAGGGTCCAGAACACCGGACAGGCCCAGAAAGACAGGCAGCAAACCCAGCATCGCGCCCGCTGGCGCAGGCACACCCACGAAATGCCGCTGCACCGGCCCGTCCGGTGCTGCACGCGAGATGTTAAAGCGCGCAAGCCGCAGACAGGCGCAGACTGCAAAAACCAGCACAAAGGTCCACCCGACGCCGGCCATCGGCCCAGCCAGCGCATAGCCAAACACCAAAATGCCGGGCGCGACCCCGAAACTGACAAAATCTGCAAAACTGTCGAGTTCCGCACCAAATGAACTGGCAGCATTGAGTTTGCGCGCCAAAAGACCATCAAACCCGTCCATCACGGCGGCGAAGATGATCAACGCGGCGGCAAGCTCGAACCGACCATCAAAAGTGTAGCGAATAGCGCTCAGCCCGGCACACATGCCCAGTATCGTCACCAGATTGGGCACGAGTTGCAGCAGGGGCAAGCGCTCTCGCGGCATGGTTAACGGGCCTCGGCCAAGCGGCGGGGTTCTTGTGCATACAGATCGGCAATGACCGTCTCGGCCGAGATCATGGTCTGCCCCAGCGCGACCATCGGCTCGACGCCCTCGGGCAGGTAAACATCCACCCGAGACCCGAAGCGAATCATGCCAAACCGCGCGCCTGTGGCCAGAACATCCCCTTCTTTGACCTCACACAGAATGCGCCGCGCAACCAGACCGGCAATCTGAACAACCGCGATCTTGCGACCATCCTCCATCTCGATTGCCAAAGAGTTCCGCTCGTTCTGCTCGCTTGCCTTGTCCAGCGAAGCATTGAAAAACTTGCCCGCTCTGTAGGAAATATTGGTGATCTTTCCACCGATTGGCGCGCGGTTCACGTGGCAGTTAAACACATTCATGAAAACCGACACGCGTGTCAGCGCGGCGCTGCCCATGTTCAACTCGGCAGGGGGGATTGCGGGTTCAATCAACGAGATTACGCCATCCGCCGGGCTGACCAGCAAACCGTCGCGTATGGGCGTTTGGCGTTCAGGGTCGCGGAAGAAATAATAGCACCAGACTGTCAGAACCACCCCGATCCAGCCCAAAGGCTGCCAGATCACGAACAGCAGCAGCGTGACCGCTGCAAAGATACCAATAAACTTGTAGCCTTCCTTATGGATCGGCTTGACGACTGTCGAAAGCATGTCAGCGGCCATCGGGCCTCCTTCGCGAGGTTAAAGTGGGTCTATGTCACCCTGCGCGCGGTCGGCATGAAAGCGGGCCACGAACTGGTCAAGCTTGCCCAAGGAAATTGCATCGCGCAACCCTTGCATAAGCCGTTGATAATACGTCAGGTTGTGCCAAGTCAGCAACATCGAGCCGATGATCTCGTCACTCTTGATGACGTGATGCAGATAGGCGCGGCTGTAGTTCCGGCACGCGGGGCAGGTGCACCCCGCTTCCAGTGGGCGCGGGTCATCCCGGTGGCGGGCATTGCGCAGATTGACCGGGCCACGCGCGGTCCATCCCTGCCCCGTCCTGCCCGAGCGCGAGGGCAAGACACAGTCAAACATATCTACTCCGCGCTGCACGGCGCCCACAATGTCATCCGGTTTGCCCACCCCCATCAGATAGCGCGGTTTGTCCTCGGGCAGCTGGTCCGGAGCATAGTCCAGAACCTGAAACATCAGCTCCTGCCCTTCGCCGACGGCCAGCCCGCCAATCGCATAGCCATCAAATCCGATCGCGCGCAACTTTTCAGCACTCTCGGCGCGCTGGTCAGGATAGACCGAGCCTTGCTGAATCCCGAACAGCGCATGGCCCGGGATGTCGCCAAAGGCATCGCGTGAGCGCCGCGCCCAACGCATCGACAATTCCATCGACGCGCGCGCTGTCTTCTCATCCGCGGGCCAGGGCGTGCATTCGTCAAAGGACATCACAATGTCAGACCCAAGCAGGCGCTGTATCTCCATTGAGCGCTCTGGTGTCAGCATATGGCGCGCGCCGTCTATATGGCTGGCGAAGCGCACGCCCTCTTCGGTCATGTTGCGCAGGGAGGCGAGTGACATAACTTGAAACCCGCCGGAATCCGTTAGAATAGGCCGGTCCCAGTTCATAAATTTGTGCAATCCGCCAAGATTGGCAATCCGCTCGGCGGTGGGGCGCAGCATCAGATGATAGGTATTGCCCAGCAAAATATCAGCGCCGGTTTCGCGCACAGACTCGGGCATCATGGCCTTCACGGTCGCCGCCGTGCCCACAGGCATGAATGCGGGTGTCCGTATCTCACCGCGCGGCGTTGCGATCACACCTGTGCGCGCGCGCCCATCGCGGGCCGATATGTCAAATTTGAAACCCATGCATACTGCCCTTTGCCAGACGCTCCTTTGACGCAAAAGCCATGCTTTGCCAAGTGACCGTGCATTTTCTTGCCAAAAATACTCAACTCCCACGGTTCAGGCGCGGCGCTTTCTGCGCGGGGGCAAGCGGGTGGGTGGGTGGGCGACGCCCCCGCGCTGAAAGCCAGCCTTACCGCGGTCTGCGCAAATAGACATAATATGCGCCACTGCCGCCATGGCGCGCATGGGCTTCTCGAATTTCCAGCACAGTTCCGTTCAACGGCGCCATGCGCAGCCATTGCGGCACATCATGCTTCAGCGCGCCCTGCCTGCGCGGGATCGGGCCGTCATCGCCGACTGTCTTGCCCTTGCCGGTAATCACCAGCACCAGCCGCAAGCCCTGCGCCTGTGCGCGCAGGATAAACCCGTTCAGCACCCCATGCGCTTGCGCAAGCGTCATGCCATGCAGGTCGATGCGCGCTTCGGGGTCAAGTTTTCCACGGGTCAGGCGCTGGAACTTGCGCTTGTCCATCTGCACCGGCACGCGCGCCAATGCATCGGACAAGGGGTGCGCCAGATCATGGCCGGGGGGTGGGCGCGACGGGGTTGGGCGAAAGCTTGCGCGCGCTGTCTCGGGTGTTTTGCGCAAGCTTGGCTTTGCTTCGGGTATCGGTGCCGGGTCCGGCATGAAAACCGGTCTGGCTTCTGATTTCAAAGGCCGCGTAGTCTGCACCACGCGGCCCCATAAGTCTTGATCCTCTGGCGAGAGCCCTCGCCGCCGACGGCTCATTCGCCTGTCGCCACCAACTTCCAGTTGGGGCTGTCCGAGCTCATGTCGCGCGCGAAAGTCCAGACGTCTTTCTGACGCTTGATCTCATTGGGGTCGCCTTCAATCACTTCGCCACTGTCCGCCTTGCGCACCACAGATGTCAGCTCGCCCACGAATTTGATCGTGATCTCGCCCTCTTTGGTCGTCTCGTCAAACACTGCGTCAACGATGCTCAACTCGCGCAGACCCACAAAGGTCGCGTCTACGCGCAATCCTTCTTTCTCACGCAACTGCACCACCTCATCGAAGCTGTTGAACACATCGCGCGACAGGAATGGCAGGATCGGGTCAAGATCGGACGACTCGAAGGACATCAGGATCATTTCGTACGCACCACGTGCACCTTGCAGAAATTTATCGACGCTGAATTCAGGGTCTGTGGATTTCATGCGACCCAAGGCCTTGGCCATGTCTGACCCCTCGGGCACGTGATCGGTGATATCCGTATCCGGACCCCCTTCGATCACTTCAAAGCGTGGCTTTGTTGCTGCCTCGGGCTCAGCACCCTGACGCGGCAATGGTTTTTGTTCAAAGCCGTCTCGCGATCCTAATACAGAGCGCAAACGCAAAATCAAAAAGACAGCTATTCCGGCAAGAATAAGAAGCTGGATCACGGCAGGTTCCATTGTTTCCTCGGCCAAGGGTTGGTATGGCGGGTCTGTTGCCTATGTAAGGTGGGTTGCGGGCCAAGTCCACCACATGCGACCATGTCACCCGCGAGAAGGGCGAAGTAATGTGGATTTTACTGGTTTTTCTAGCTGTTCCTATCCTTGAAATTGCACTCTTCGTGCAAATCGGGGCACAATTCGGCGTGATCGGAACATTGGCCGAGGTGTTTGCTACCGCTGCAATAGCGCTGGTCCTCATGCGGCTGGAGCCGCATCGCAACGCGCATGACGTGCGTGCAGCGCTTGATCGTGACGCCAGCCCCGCCAGTCCGATGGCCCATTCCGCCCTTCGGATGATAGCGGCAGTGCTGCTGCTGCTTCCCGGTTTCTTTACCGACACACTCGGCGTTTTATTGCTGCTTCCCTTTGTGCGGATGCTTGTACTGGCGCAATTGTTCAAAAAACTTCGGGCTGCACATGCGCGCGACGAGGTTGTTATCATTGAAGGCGAGTACGAACACCGCCCCGATCCCGAATCACCCCCGGCCCCGCGCTTGGATGACCCGGAAAAGCGGGATTGAGCCAAACCGGGCGCGCTGCTACAAGCTGCGCCAGACAAAAATTACCCGAAAAGATACAAGGAGCTTTTAGATGACTGAATCCGAACAGCAGGGCAATGGCGCTACAGCCGCCGCCGCACCCCAGCCAAAGGTCAATATGCGTATTCTTGCGCAGTTCATGCGGGACCTGTCCTTCGAAAATGTTGCAGCACAAAAAAAGCTGCAAGGCTCGAATGTGCAGCCCGACATTCAGGTGCAGGTCAGTCTGGACGCGAACAAGCGCGAAGCAGAAAACCAGTATGAGATTGGCACCAAGTTCAAGATCACCTCAAAGAACAAGTCCGACGACCAGACCTTGTTCATCGTCGAGTTGGACTATGTCGGCCTGTTCCATATCGAAGGTGTGCCACAGGAACAATTGCACCCGTTCCTGCTGATCGAATGCCCGCGCATGATCTTCCCCTTTGCCCGCCGGATCATATCAGACGTCACGCGTGATGGTGGCTTCCCGCCCCTGAACCTTGATACCGTTGATTTTCTGGCACTCTACAAGCAGGAATTGCAGCGTCAGGCGGCTGCCCAAGCGCAAAAGAGCGAAACACCTGTCGCAAATTGATCTGATGTCACGTGCTGCACAAAAGCCCCCGGTTTCGGGGGCTTTTTCATGACTTTCTGTATTTTCCCCACACGGCCGTTTCCCCCAGATCGGTGACAAAGGCGGCATGCGCCTGCGCTTCCGCTTCTGTCAGGCGCGAGGGCAGGGGTTTGGGTCGTCGTGGCAGCGGGGCGGCCCGCTGTCCGGCAGCAGCGCTTCCTTGTGCAGGTCGGGATGACAGCGCGAAATCCGGCTGCTGCCCACCCGCAAGTTCCAGATACACTTCGGCCAGAATTTCGCTGTCGAGCAGCGCGCCATGTTTCGTGCGCGCCGAATTGTTTATCGAGAACCGCCGACACAGTGCGTCCAGCGATGCGGGCGAGCCGGGAAATTTCTTGCGCGCAAGCGTCAATGTGTCGAAGGCGCGATCAAAAGACAGAAGCGGACGCCCCGCCCATTCCAACTCGGCGTTCAGGAATTTCATATCAAAAGCTGCATTGTGGATGACCAGCCTGTCATCTGCGACAAATTCCAAAAACGCATCGGCAATATGCTCAAAAAGTGGCTTGTCGCGCAGAAAGTCATCGCCCAGCCCGTGCACCTCAAATGCTTCTGGCGGCATAGGGCGCTTGGGGTTGATATACTGGTGATATGTCCGTCCGGTCGGCATAAGATTGACCAGCTCCACAATGCCGATCTCGACCAGCCGGTGCCCTTCGCCGGGTTCGAACCCTGTGGTTTCCGTATCCAGCACCAGTTCACGCATGTTCTGCCTCCAGTCTTCTGACCAGTTTCTGGACCGCCGCGCGCGTGCTGTCCATATCTGTCGTCTCGATCACGAAATCTGCGCGCGCGCGCTTTTCGGCATCAGGCATCTGGCGTGCAAGAATGGCATCAAGTTGCGCCTCATTCACGTCCGGGCGTTCCAACACGCGGGCGCGTTGCACATTTTCCGGCGCGGTGACGACCAAGACACCATCAACCTGCGCGCCCACCTCAAACAGCAATGGAATATCCAGCACAACAAGTGGGCCAGATAGAGATGCGACAAACGCCTCGCGGTCCTGCGCCACCAGCGGATGCACCACAGATTCCAGTGCAGCCAATGCCGTGGGGTCGCGCGCTATCCAGCGCTTCAACTCTGCGCGGTCAATCGCAGCATCGCGCAACGCTTCGGGGCAAAGGGCGGCAACCGGCCCGACCGCAGCGCCATCCTTGCCATACAACCGGTGCACTGCTGCATCCGCATCCCAGACCGGAACGCCCATGTCGCGGAAGAACCCAGCAGTGGTGCTTTTGCCCATGCCGATCGACCCTGTCAACCCCAGTCGATATGGCTGCCTCATGCGCGCAAAACCGCAGCGCGCAGCGCCTCGGTCACCTCTGGCTTGTGTCCAAACCACCGCTCGAACCCCGGTACGGCCTGATGCAGCAACATGCCCAGCCCGTCGACCACAACACACCCAGAGCGGTGCGCATGTTGCAATAAAGGGGTGTCCAAGGGTGTATAAACCAGATCCGTCACAACGGTTTGCGCCGAAAACAGTGTATCGGGCAACTCTAGCGCGGGCTGTCCGACCATTCCCAGCGAAGTTGTATTGACGACAAGCGCGGCATTCTGCGCGGCATCGGGCCAATTTGCCCAATCAACGATTGTGATGGGCGCCCCGAGATCCTGCGCCAACCCCTCTGCCCGCGCGCGGGTTCGGTTGGCCAGCCGAATATCGGTGACACCTGCATCTGCCAGCGCCACGATCACAGCCCGCGCGGCACCGCCCGCACCCAATATCAGCACAGGACCGTCCGCCGCACGCCACGCAGGCGCACCCGCTTGCAAGTTGCGCAAAAACCCATAGCCATCGGTGTTGTCAGCATGGACCGCGCCATTCACGAAGGTCAGGGTATTCGCAGCCCCGATCGCGCGCGCCATTGGTGTGACATCATCCGCAAGGGCAAGCACAGCTTCTTTATGCGGGATCGTCACATTCGCGCCGAAAAACCCCATCATGGGCATAACGCGCAACACCCGCTCCAGATCATTGGCTTCGACATGCAGGGGCACGTAATGGCCCTTGATCCCGTACTCCCGCAGCCATGTGCCATGCAATAGCGGCGATCGACTGTGACCAATGGGGCACCCGATGACGCCGGCCAAGGGTATCTTGCTCATCCCTCGATTTCTCCTCGCAAAGCCAGATAATTCAGCAATTCCAACAAGGGCAGACCAAGAATGGTAAAATAATCACCCTGTATCTGCGCGAACAGGCGCACGCCCTCTTCCTCCAGCTTGTATCCGCCGACAGAAGCGCCAATCGCAGGCCAGTTGCGGTCCAGATAAGCATCAAGATAGCTGTCGGAAAAGCTGCGCATGGTCAGGCGCGCGACGCCCACATGCCGCCAGACAGGTTCGCCATCATCATACAGCACAGCGGCAGACAGCAACTGGTGCGTCCCTGCACGCAGCAGGCAGAGTTGATCGCGCGCCACCTGTTTCGTCGGGGGTTTTTCCAAGACAGCGCCCTTATGCGCAAGAACCTGATCGCACCCCAAAACCAGACGGCCCGGCATACGCCCGGACACTTTGCGCGCCTTGGCCTCTGCCAATGTATCAGCGATATCGCGGGGAGGGGCCGCATCTGCCAGCAGGGACGCAATAAGCGCGGACTCGTCCACACGCGCGACGGCAACCTCCGGGTGCAGGCCCGCATTCTCAAGCATCTGACGCCTGATTTCAGAACCCGAAGCCAAGACAAGTGTCATGTGGATAACCTTGTGATCAAGCACGCCAATAAGTGATGGCAAACTAGCCAGATATCCCCAGCCATGCCAAGTGCTGTCATGTTGTGCCCGCCGCCGCAAGGGCTCGGGCCGGTCTGTCCACACGGGATAACTCGCCACGTACCGTCTGTGCAAAACCCGAATCACCAAGAGTAACAAACACGTTATTCTTGGTTTGTTCCGTTTTATACCTATGTTTTAATTGCGTTTTTTTCACGTTCAACGTGTATCGAGATTTGGCGGGGGTGTGGATAACTCTGTGCATGGAAAAGTTATCCCCATATCCACAGGCCTTACTACAACATCATTCCCTTCTATCTCTTTATTAATTAAAGAAGGACAAAACAGAGAAGAGGCAATCATGTTGAGCGATCTGTATTTGTGGATCAAGGCGTTGCATATCATGGCTGTCATCGCCTGGATGGCAGGCTTGTTTTATCTGCCTCGATTGTTCGTCTACCATGTTGAACGATCTGCCAGCGCAGAAATGGGCGCAGTCTTTCAGACGATGGAAGAAAAACTGCTGCGCGTCATCATGAACCCCGCAATGATCGTGGCATGGCTGACAGGGCTGACGATGGTCTCCATCCCCGGCCTGATCGACTGGTCCCTGATCTGGCCATGGAGCAAGTTCATCGGGCTGATCGGCATGACATGGTTTCACATGTGGTGCGCACGGCGGCGGCGCATCTTTGCCGAAGGCGGCAATGCATTGAGCGGGCGCAATTACCGCATGATGAACGAAGTCCCGACCGTGCTGATGGTGGTGATTGTTCTGTCGGTGATCGTGAAATTCTGAAGCCAGATTGACTCTGGCGCTGATATTTCGTATGCGACAGCCAACCCCGCCGTCCGGTGGGACGTGTTCCACATGAAACGATGACAAGATGTCCTGCACGTGGTGTGGGCAAGCAGGGTGTTGCAATGTCCGATACGGTGATCGAAGACCGGCCTGAAAGCGAAGAAACGCTGAACCTCGCAGACCTCAAGGCGAACAGCCCGGCGGACCTGCTGGCGATGGCCGAAGAGTTGGAGATTGAGAACGCACCTTCCATGCGCAAGGGCGAGATGATGTTCTCGATCTTGAAGGAACGCGCGGAAGAAGGCTGGATCATCTCTGGCGAGGGTGTGCTGGAAGTGCTGCAAGACGGTTTTGGTTTTCTGCGCGCACCAGAAGCAAACTACCTGCCCGGTCCCGATGACATTTACGTCTCGCCTGATGTGATCCGCCAGTATTCGCTGCGCACCGGCGACACAATCGAAGGGGTGATACAAGCCCCCGCCGAGAATGAGCGGTATTTCGCAATCACCAAGGTGACGCGGATCAATTTTGATGACCCGGAACGTGCGCGCCACAAGGTCCATTTCGACAACCTGACCCCGCTTTACCCTGATGAGCGGCTGTGGATGGAAACCGGCGACCCTGCCACAAAAGACCGCTCTGCGCGGATCATCGACATCGTCTCGCCGCTTGGCAAAGGCCAGCGTGCCCTGATCGTGGCCCCGCCGCGCACGGGTAAAACCGTTTTGTTGCAAAATATTGCGCATAGCATCGCCCAAAACCACCCTGAGTGTTATCTGATCGTCCTGCTGATCGACGAACGGCCAGAGGAAGTGACGGACATGCAGCGCTCGGTCAAGGGCGAGGTGATTGCCTCGACCTTCGACGAACCGGCAACGCGACATGTGGCCGTGGCTGAAATGGTCATAGAAAAGGCCAAGCGCCTTGTCGAGCACAAGCGCGATGTGGTGATCCTGCTGGATTCCATCACTCGTCTGGGCCGCGCCTTTAACACGGTGGTTCCAAGCTCGGGCAAGGTGCTGACCGGCGGTGTGGATGCGAACGCCCTGCAACGCCCCAAGCGCTTCTTCGGGGCTGCGCGGAATATCGAAGAGGGTGGTTCACTCAGCATCATCGCAACCGCGCTGATCGACACAGGCTCGCGCATGGACGAAGTGATCTTTGAAGAATTCAAAGGCACCGGCAACAGTGAAATCGTGCTGGATCGCAAAGTGGCTGACAAGCGCGTCTTCCCGGCGATGGATATTCTGAAATCCGGCACCCGGAAAGAGGATCTGCTGATCGAGAAGAACGATCTTCAGAAAACCTTTGTCCTGCGCCGCATCCTGAACCCGATGGGCACAACCGACGCCATCGAATTCCTGATCTCGAAGCTGAAACAGACCAAAACCAACAGCGATTTCTTCGACTCGATGAATTCCTGACATGGACACGATTTTCGCACTGGCCTCGGCCCGTGGAAAATCGGGCGTGGCTGTTATTCGGGTGTCGGGTCCACAGGCGCATTCTGTTGTCAAAACTCTGACTGGGGCGCTGCCACAGGCGCGCCGCGCATCCTTGCGAAAGCTGCACACCGCGGATGGGGACTTGCTGGACACCGCATTGGTCGTAATCTTCGACCAGGGCGCCAGCTTTACCGGCGAACAGGTTGCAGAAATCATGACGCATGGCAGTCTGGCAACTGTCGCAGCCGTTGAGGCCTGTCTGGCGCAAGATCACGGCCTGCGGATGGCAGAACCGGGCGAATTCACCCGCCGCGCGCTGGAGAACGGCGTTCTTGACCTGACGCAGGTAGAGGCACTGGGTGACCTGCTGGAGGCCGAGACGGAAAGCCAGCGCCGGCAGGCTATGCGCGTCTTGGATGGGGCCTTGGGCAGGCTGGTTGAGGGGTGGCGCGGGCATCTGCTAAAAGCAGCGGCCTTGGTCGAGGTTTCAATCGATTTCGTCGAAGAGGATGTCGGCAATTTTGATGCGATGATATTGGCAGAACTGAATGCGGTGCAATCTCAGCTATTGGCCGAAATTTCAGGGCAGGCGGTACGCGAGCGGGTGCAAAGCGGGTTCGAGATTGCGCTGATCGGGTCGGTCAACGCGGGAAAATCCACCCTGCTGAATGCGCTGGCAGGCCGGGAAGCTGCGATCACCTCTGATATTGCAGGCACGACGCGCGATGTTATCGAGTTGCGCATGGATATTGGCGGCTATGCTGTGACATTGCTGGATACAGCAGGGCTGCGAGAGACGCGCGAAGAGATTGAAAGCATCGGCATCGCACGCGGGCAAAAGCGCGCCGCTGACGCCGATATTCGCATTATATTGTGTGACGGACCCGATATTCCACCACCTGTAGACGTTATCCCTAATGATATTGTCACGTTTAGCAAGGCTGACCAGTTTCCCCAAGCGCAGGGCGGAGTGTCGGGTGTGACGAGCGAAGGGATTGATGCGTTGTTGCAAGAGATTGTGCAGCGCTTGTCTGTGATGACGGCGCGCGACGGGGTGAGTGTGCGGCGTCGCCACTTGCAGGCCATGACTGCTGCGCAACACGCATTAGAGAGTGCGATTGAAAAACTGACCGATGAGGGGTATATCCCCGAACTGGTGGCAGCTGACATACGTCAAGCGATGACAGCGCTGGATTCCTTGATTGGCAAAATAGATGTGGAAGATTTGCTTGGTGACATCTTCGCGTCTTTCTGTATCGGCAAGTAGGAGTGTTTCACGTGAAACATTATGATGTGATTATTGTTGGCGGTGGACATGCCGGCGTCGAGGCGGCCTTGGCGGCATCGAGGATGGGCGCTGCGACCGCATTGGTCACATTTAGAAAGTCTGATCTTGGTGTGATGTCCTGCAACCCTGCGATTGGCGGATTGGGCAAGGGGCATCTGGTCCGTGAAATAGACGCCTTGGATGGGCTGATGGGCCGCGCGGGTGATTTTGCCGCGATTCAATATCGCCTGCTCAACCGCTCCAAAGGTCCCGCTGTGCAAGGCCCGCGTATCCAAGCGGACCGCGCGCGATACCGCGAAATTGTTTCACGTGAAACACTTGCCGCGCAGAACCTTGATGTAATTGAGGCAGAAGTCACAGCCCTTTTGCAGCGGGGTGACGCTGTAGTCGGCATCCAAGTTAACGGCACCGCAGAGATTCACGCGCGCTCTGTCGTTCTGACCACAGGCACATTTCTGGGCGGCAAGGTCTTTATCGGCGATGAAAGCTTCCCCGCCGGACGGATGGGTAACGCCGCGTCCAGCATATTGGCGCAACAACTGCGCGGCTTGGGGCTGCCCATGGGTCGCCTAAAGACCGGCACACCCCCTCGGCTTGATGGGAAATCGATTGACTGGGATATGCTGGAAAAACAGCAAGGCGACGAGTCACCAGAGTACTTATCATTTCTGACAGACCACGTCATCGCGCCACAGGTTCCCTGCGCGATCACACATACAAACGAGCGAACACATGAGATTGTGCGCGATAACCTGTCGCGGTCTGCCATGTATGGCGGGCATATCGAGGGGGTTGGCCCCCGCTACTGCCCTTCGATAGAAGATAAGGTGATGCGATTCGCCGAGAAAACATCGCATCAGGTGTTTCTGGAACCCGAAGGGCTTAACGACGATACGGTGTACCCCAATGGCATTTCAACCTCGCTTCCTGCCGAGGTTCAAACTGCCTATGTGCGCAGTATTGCCGGGCTAGAGCATGTGACGATCCTTCAGCCGGGTTACGCCATTGAATATGACTATATCGACCCACGAGCATTAACGCTGTCTTTACGTTTGAAGGATATGCAAGGGTTTTACCTTGCCGGCCAGATAAACGGAACCACAGGCTATGAGGAGGCAGCAGCACAAGGGTTGGTTGCAGGTTTGAACGCGGCGCTTTTCGCGCATGGCCGCGATGCCGTGACCTTCAGCCGGTCAACGTCCTATATTGGCGTGATGATCGACGATCTTACTCTACGCGGTGTGGCGGAGCCTTATCGTATGTTCACCTCTCGGGCGGAGTATCGATTGTCTTTGCGCGCCGATAACGCTGACCAACGGCTGACGCCGCTGGGCATATCTCTGGGGTGTGTGTCTGAGGCGCGGCAACAGGAATTTGAGGGCAAGCTGGAACGGCTGGAGAAAGCGAAAGGCAAGATGCGGGCCGTTACATTCACGCCGGGCCAGTTGAACCGGGCAGGGCACAAAATCAGCGAAGATGGAACGCGCAGAAATGCCCTGACACTGCTTGGCCTGTCGGGATTTAATTTTGATGTTCTGACGCAGCTTGTGCCAGAGTTTGCAGAAATTGATGACGCAACCAAGCGCCAGATCGAGAAAGAAATGGTCTATGATTCCTATCTGGACCGGCAAGATGCGCAGATAAAAGCGTTGCAGGCGGATGAAGACCGGCGTTTTCCAGAAGGGTTTGATTTCACAAAGATAAACGGGCTGTCAAACGAACTGGCGGGAAAGCTGACACGTATTCGTCCAGAAACCTTGGCGCAGGCTGCACGGATAGACGGGATGACACCGGCAGCGTTGGTGCTCCTGTTGTCGCGCTTGCAGCACCGCAAAAATCGTGCATCGGCATGACGGAAGTGACCATCTGCGGGTTAGATGTTTCACGTGAAACATATGACACCCTTCAGAATTATGTGGCGCTGCTTCACAAGTGGAATGCCCATATAAACCTTGTGGCGGCGTCTACATTACCTGATTTCTGGGACCGCCACGTTCTGGATTCAGCGCAGCTTTTCACCCATGCGCCCGCAACAACCCGCCATTGGGTCGATTTAGGGTCTGGTGGCGGGCTTCCGGGCCTTGTCTGTGCAGTGCTCGCAAAGCAATTTTTGCCTGAATGCAAGTTTACGCTGGTTGAAAGTGATGCCCGCAAGGCCGCGTTTTTAACGACGGCGATACGTGATCTGGAACTCAATACGCGCGTACTGGTTGCCCGCACAGAAGCCGCACCACCGCAGAACGCAGATATTGTTTCGGCCCGCGCTTTGGCCCCGTTGCCGCAATTGCTCGACTGGGTTACGCGGCATATCGCCAAAGATGGTGTTGCCCTGTTGCCAAAGGGAAAAAACTACGCTGAAGAGCTTGCGGTGGCGCGGCGAGAATGGCAATTTAGCGAGGCCATTATCGAGAGTCAGACCGACCCGTTGGCGAGATTGCTCATTTTGAAGGATATCAAACGTGTCTGATCTGACAGCCACCCGAACCATCGCAATTGCGAATCAGAAAGGCGGGGTTGGAAAGACGACGACTGCAATCAACCTTGCAGCGGCCCTTGCAGAGCGTGGCGAGAAGACTTTGCTGGTTGATCTCGACCCGCAAGGCAATGCGTCGACCGGACTAGGGTTGGAGGTCTCGGCGCGCAAATACACAACATATGATTTTTTGTTCGCAAGCGTCCGCCCGTCAGAGATTGTCATTCAAACGCCGCATAACAACCTTTCTGTCATTCCAGCTACCACAGATCTGTCATCAGCGGATATCGAATTGATGACCCGCGCGCGGCGCAGCTATCTGCTGCACGATGCCTTGCGTCACCCCGAGATCAGAGAGGCGGGCTACGACTATATTCTGGTGGATTGCCCACCATCATTGAACCTGCTGACGATCAACGCCATGGTTGCGGCGCAGTCGGTTCTGGTGCCCTTGCAGGCAGAGTTTTTCGCTCTTGAGGGGCTGTCTCAGCTTATGCTGACGGTGCGCGAGCTGCGCGAAACTGCGAATACCTCGCTTCGGATCGAGGGGATTTTGTTGACGATGTTCGACCGCCGCAACAATCTAGCGCAGCAGGTTGAAGCAGACGCGCGCGGTAATCTGGGCGAGCTGGTGTTGCGCACGATGATTCCGCGGAATGTCCGGCTGAGCGAAGCGCCATCTTATGCCATGCCGGTTCTGAATTTTGATTCATCGTCGAAAGGGGCCATCGCGTATCGTGATCTGGCCACTGAACTTCTTGAAAAGCACAATAAACTTCACTCAGAGGGAGTGGTCCAATGACTGAACGCAAACCCGAGCGCAGAGGTTTGGGCCGTGGCCTGTCCGCCTTGATGGCCGAAGTAACACCCGATGCAACCAGCACCGAGCGTCCGCGCGAACAGAACCTGCCTGTGGAAAAGCTTGTCGCCAATCCCGACCAGCCGCGTCGGCATTTCGATGATACGGCGCTGGCAGAACTTGCCATGTCCATCCGCGAGAAGGGTGTCATTCAACCGCTGATCGTGCGTCCAAAGGGCGATATGTTCGAAATTGTTGCGGGTGAGCGGCGCTGGCGCGCGGCTCAGCGCGCACAGGTACATGAAGTGCCTGTTATCATTCGGGAATTTACGGATACCGAGGTTCTTGAAGTTGGTATTATCGAGAATATCCAGCGCGCTGACCTGAACCCAGTGGAAGAGGCGATGGGCTACCGGACCTTGATCGAACGGTTTGGGCATACGCAAGAGCATCTGTCCCAAGCGATGGGCAAAAGCCGTTCGCATATTGCCAATCTCATGCGCTTGCTGACCCTGCCTGCGGAAGTGCAGACTATGGTGCGCGAGGGAAAGCTCACCGCTGGCCATGCACGTGCGCTTATTACAGCGGATGATCCGGCCATGCTGGCGCGCAAGGTCGTGCTGGAGGGGTTGTCTGTCCGTCAGACGGAAAGCTTGCTTAAATCCCCATATAGCCCAAGTAAGAAAGCAAAATCAACGGCTTATAGTAAAGATGCGGACACGCGTGCTTTGGAAAACGACCTGTCGGCGAGTCTGGGTATGCCTGTTGATCTGGAATATGCTGGCGGTCGGGGCAAGGTGACGATCACCTTTCAATCTATGGAACAGCTTGACCGCCTGTGCGGTATCCTCGGCACGCCGGTCAGGACGTAAGCGCCCGCAACACTGCATTCAGCACTGGCCGCCCGTGATCTGTTGCCATGATCCGGGTGTCCGTCTGCGCTATAACCCCTTGCTCAATGAGATCGCGGATGCGTTCCGATGGCAGGGCGGTCCCTGCAAGCTGCTGATACCGGTGCAGATCACTGCCTTCGGACAGGCGCATACTCATCATCAGATATTCCAGCGCCTGCTCCTGCGCAGGTACGGTTTCGCGCGCGAGTTCTCCATGACCAGTGCGGGAGACCTGGTCCAGCCAGGTTGCCGGGGCTAGGGGGGTCTGTGTGGCGATGCGCGTTCCGTTGCGCGTCAGGCGGCCATGTGCGCCGGGCCCGATGCCTGCATAATCGCCATAGCGCCAATAGATCAGGTTGTGGCGCGACTGTGCCCCCGCGCGGGCGTGATTGGACACCTCATAGGCGGGCATTCCGTGTGCTGCACAAATATCCTGTGTTAACAGATACATATCTGCTGAAATATCGTCGTCAGGCAACCCTTTTAGCCCGCCTTTTGCGTGCCTTTCGCCAAAGGCCGTGCCTTGCTCGATGGTCAGTTGGTACAGCGACAGGTGATCGACGGCCATGGACAGCGCTTCTTGCAACTCCCGCTCCCACGCCTGCAAGCTTTGGAACTGGCGCGCATAAATCAGGTCGAAACTGACGCGGTCAAACTGTTCTCGGGCGATATCAAACGCCACGCGCGCCTCGGCCACGCTGTGCAGGCGGCCCAGTCGGCGCAGATCTTCGTCATTCAGCGCTTGTATCCCCATGGAAATGCGGTTCACGCCCGCCTGCGCAAAGCCCTGAAACCGACCCGCTTCGACAGAGCCGGGGTTCGCTTCTAACGTGACCTCAAAATCATTGGCGGTCGTCCAGCGCGCAGTGATCCGCTCCAACACCGTGGCAACCAGATCGGGTGACATGAGCGAGGGGGTGCCGCCGCCAAAAAAAACCGTGTTCAGCAAGCGGCCCTTGGTTTCCTCGGCCACGCGGTCAATCTCTGACAGATAGGCGCGTTCCCATGCGTTCTGGTCAATTTCGGCTGCGACATGGCTGTTAAAGTCGCAATATGGGCATTTCGACTGACAAAACGGCCAATGAAGATACAGGCCAAAGCCACCATTTTGCCAGTCGTCCATATCTACCCCTTAAAGGCCGTAACCTCGATTTCGATCAGCATTTCCGGCTTGATTAACCCTGCAATAACAATCGTTGCCGCCGGTCGTATCTCGCCCATTGCGGCGCCTAGTGCGGGTGTGACCTCGTCCATCAGCGCAGCATCGGTCAGCGTGTATTGCACGCGCACAATATCGTCGAGGGTGAAGCCGCCCTCTGCCAACACCTTTTCGATAGTGGCAAAGCAGTTGCGCGCCTGATCGGCCGCGCTTTCGGGCATGGTCATGGTGCTGTAATCATAGCCTGTGACGCCCGAGACGAAACACCAGCCACCTTTGACGATGGCGCGGCTGAAGCCAAGTGTTTTTTCAAAGGGGGAACCGGTAGAGATGCGTTTCATGTGAAACATCCTTGCAAAAGCGCTGTAATCGCAGCGCCACGGTGGGAGAGGGTGTTCTTCTCATCAGCCGACATTTCGGCAAAGGTGCGCGTCTCGCCTGCGGGTTGGAACATGGGGTCATAGCCGTGCCCGTCCTGTCCGCGCCGGGGCCAGACCAACTGCCCGTTCGCATAGCCTTCAAACACCTCGTCATGTCCATCCGGCCAAGCCAGCACCAATGTGCAGCAAAACCGCGCACGCCAAGGCTGGGCCGCGCCCGCCGCGATCAGTTTTGCATGGGTTTTCTCCATTGCCATCGCAAAATCGCGCCCATTCGGGGTTTCAGCCCAATCGGCAGTGTAAACACCCGGTGCACCGTCCAGTGCGGCCACTTCCAGACCGGAATCATCCGCCAGCGCCGGCAAGCCCGTTGCCTTGGCAGCAGCATGTGCCTTGATACGGGCATTGCCGATAAAGTTGTCTTCGGTTTCAACGGGTTCTGGCAGATCATGTTCCGCCGCCGAGGTGACGGTTATCCCCAAGGGCGTCATGATCTGGCGGAATTCTTCCAGCTTGCCTGCGTTATGCGTGGCAACCAGTAGGGTTTTTCCGCTGAACTTCCTCATATAATCGCCGCTTTCTGGGCCGCAATCAATTCGCCCACACCCTTTTCGGCAAGGTTCAGAAGCTGATCCATTTCCATGCGCGAGAAGGTGGCACCTTCGGCGCTCATCTGCACCTCGACCAGACGACCGGTCCCCAGCAGGATGAAATTGCCATCCACGCCTGCGGTGCTGTCTTCGGCGTAGTCCAGATCAAGGACTGGCTGGCCTGCATAGATGCCGCAAGACACCGCAGCCAGATGTTCGGTGATTGGGTCAGAAACGACATCGCCCGCTTTCAGCAGCTTGTTCACGGCCAGACGCAGCGCCACCCAGCCGCCAGTGATGGCCGCGCAACGCGTGCCGCCATCGGCTTGGATCACATCGCAGTCAATGGTGATCTGGCGCTCGCCAAGCGCCGAGCGGTCGACGCAGGCGCGCAGGGCGCGGCCGATCAGGCGCTGGATTTCCACAGTCCGGCCCTGTTGCTTGCCCGACGCCGCTTCGCGTCGCATCCGGGTATTGGTGGAGCGCGGCAACATGCCATATTCAGCCGTGACCCAGCCAAGGCCTGTATTGCGCAAGAATGGGGGTGTGCGATCTTCGAGCGAGGCTGTACACAGGACTTTCGTGTCGCCCATCGAAATCATGCAAGAGCCTTCGGCATGTTTGGTCACGTTCGGCTCGATTGAAATTGTGCGGATGGTGTCTAGATTTCTACCTGACGGGCGCATGGTCTATCCTTACTTGGGTACCGTGCTTCGATACAGGGCCGAATAGGGCGGATGCAAGCCTGATTGCCCTTGAAACTGGCGCAGTTTTCAAGTGCTTTGAAATTACAGGCTGGTCCAAGCCGTTGGAGTTTGAAATGCGCAAGACACTTGATGCGCCACAACTGCTGGAAGAAATGAACGACCGCTCGCGCGAGGTGTTTCGCCGTGTGGTCGAGGGGTATTTGCATTCTGGCCATCCTGTCGGCTCGCGGACCCTGACGCGGGATATGAGCGAGAAAGTCTCGGCTGCGACTGTGCGCAATGTCATGCAGGATCTGGAGTTTCTGGGGCTGCTGGACAGCCCGCATATCTCTGCGGGGCGTATTCCCACCAATCTGGGTTTGCGGCTGTTCGTGGACTCCCTGCTGGAAGTGGCACCTTTGGACCACCGCGACCGCGAAAAACTGGATTCGACCCTTGGCAGCAATGAACGCGATGTGTCGGGTTTGCTGGAAAAGGTGGGCGGCGCATTGAGTGGCATCACACAAGGCGCGTCGCTTGTGCTGTCACCCAAGCATGAAGCTGCGATCAAGCATATCGAATTTGTCTCGCTTGCTGCTGACCGTGCGCTGGTGGTTCTGGTTTTTGCCGACGGACATGTCGAGAACAGGCTGTTTACCCCGCCCAAGGGCATGACACCTTCGGCCATGCGCGAGGCGGCGAATTACCTGAATTCCATGATCGAAGGGGCAACCGTCACTTCTTTGTTGGAGCGGTTCCGCTCTGAGATAGCGCGCAACCGGCGCGAGATTGATGCATTGGCGGCCACGCTGGTCGAGCAGGGTTTGGCGATCTGGGAAAGCGAAGGCGAGCTGCAAGAGCGCCTGATTGTCCGGGGACGTGCGAATCTGCTTGACGAAGGCGCGCCTGCTGAAGATATCGAGCGCATCCGAACCCTGTTTGACGATCTGGAGCGAAAGCGTGACATCACGGAATTTCTGGAACTCACCGAACAGGGCGAGGGGGTTCGCATCTTTATCGGGGCTGAAAACCGTCTTTTTTCGCTGACGGGTTCAACTTTGGTGGTTTCCCCTTATATGAACGCAGAACGCAAGATCATTGGTGCTGTTGGTGTGATTGGCCCGACGCGGTTGAATTACGGGCGCATCGTACCGATTGTCGATTACACAGCGCAGCTTGTTGGCCGAATGCTGACAGACCGGCGCACAGAATAACGAAGGAAAAGGGAAGATTATGGCCGACCCAAAGCCAAGCCCCGAAGTGGACCCTGATATTCAAGACGATCTAAATCAGGACATGCACAACGACGCCGAAATGGCGCAAGACCCCATCAGCGCGCTGGAGGTCGAGATTGACGAGTTGATCGCGCAGCGCGATGAAATGCGCGACCGCATGATCCGTGCATTGGCCGATGCCGAGAACAGCCGCAAACGTGCCGAGAAAGACCGCCGCGATGCGCAGCTTTACGGCGGCTCGAAAATCGCACGCGACATGCTGCCGGTTTACGACAATCTGACCCGCGCGCTGAATGCCGTGAATGAAGATACCCGCGCCGCAGCCCCCGGTCTGGTCGAAGGGGTAGAGCTGACGTTGCGCGAGCTGAGCAATATTCTTGGCAAGCACGGCGTGCAGCGGATCAGCCCGGAAGTGGGCGAGATGTTTGATCCCCATTCGCATCAGGCCATGTTCGAAGCACCCGTGCCCGATTTCAAGGCAGGGCAGATCATTCAGGTCATGGCCGAAGGGTTCATGCTGCATGACCAATTGCTGCGGCCCGCGCATGTCGGGGTATCGTCAACGCCCGCAAGCTAGACGCGCCTTGGTTATGACTGGGATTGAATAAAGGGGGCAATTCGCCCCCTTTTTCTGGCACAGAATAAACGGCTATGGCTTGGTCAGTGCGCGCAACTCATACATCAGATCAAGCGCTTCTTTCGGTGTCAGCCCGTCCGGGTTGATCTGCGCAAGCCGCTCCAACGCGGGTGGTGTGGCTGGCTTTTGTGGCGCAGGTGCGCGCGCGGCCGAGAATAAGGGCAAATCGTCAATCAGGGCTTTGGGCTTGGTGCCTGCCTCGCCCTGTTCCAGCGCACTCAGCACCTCGCGCGCCCGCGCAATCACGGTATCGGGCAGCCCTGCCAGCCGCGCCACCTGCACGCCGTAGCTGCGATCTGCCGCGCCGCGCTTGACCTCATGCAGGAAGATGACATCGCCTTCCCATTCCTTGACAGTCACAGTGGCGTTTTCAACACATTGCAGACGACCGGCCAGCGCGCTCATTTCATGGTAATGTGTGGCAAACAGCGCGCGGGCGCGGTTTACGTCATGCAGGTGTTCCAGCGTGGCCCATGCAATCGACAGCCCGTCATATGTGGCCGTGCCACGCCCGATTTCATCGAGGATCACCAGCGCGCGGTCATCGGCCTGATTTAGGATTGCGGCAGTCTCGACCATTTCCACCATAAAGGTCGAGCGCCCCCGTGCCAGATCATCACTGGCCCCCACGCGGCTGAAAACCTGACTGACCAGCCCGATCTGGGCAGAAGTGGCGGGCACCCACGCGCCCATCTGCGCCAGAATGGCGATCAGCGCGTTCTGACGCAGAAAGGTGGATTTACCTGCCATATTCGGACCGGTCAGCAGCCAGATGGCAGCACCCTCCTCGGCGCTCAGGGTGCAGTCATTGGCAATGAAGGGCTGGCCTGTGCGCGCCAGTGCGGCCTCGACCACCGGATGACGCCCGCGTTCTATCTCGAACACGCGCGATTGGTGTAGTTTCGGGGCGCACCACTGCGCGGCCTGCGCGATATCTGCCAACCCTGCGGCGAGATCAATCTCGGCCAAGGCCCGCGCGGTCTGGGCAAGTTCGGCGGCACGCGCAAGAATGGCGCTGCGCAATTCTGCAAACAGGCGCTTTTCAATCTCTAACGCGCGCGACCCGGCGTTATGAATGCGGGTTTCCATTTCCGATAGGTCAACCGTGGTAAACCGCACCTGATTGGCCGTGGTCTGGCGGTGGATATAGCGGGCCGAAAGCGGTTCCGACAGCATACGCTCGGCATGGGTGGCGGTGACTTCGATGAAATAGCCCAGCACGTTATTATGCTTTATCTTCAACGATGTAATGCCGGTATCGCGGGTATACTCGGCCTGCATCTGCGCAATGACGTTGCGCCCTTCGTCGCGCAACTGGCGGGCCTCATCAAGATCGGCGTCATGGCCCGGCGCGATGAAGCCGCCATCGCGGGCCAGAAGCGGCGGGGATGCGATCAGGGCAGTGTCGAGCAGGTTCAGCAGGGTGTCATGCCCTTGCAGCGCTTGGGCCGCGCTGGCCAAAAGGGCAGGCGCTTCGTGCTGCTCCAACAGGGCGGCAATATCAATCGCCTGCGCAATCGCATTGCGGATTGCCCCCAGATCGCGCGGGCCTGCGCGGTCCAGCGACAGGCGCGACAGGGCGCGGTCCAGATCGGGCACTTCTTTCAGGGCGGTGCGCAGATCAGTGCGCAGGCGGGTGCTGCCATGCAGAAAGGTCACGGCGTCCTGACGTTCCATAATCGTGTCCAGCCTGCGCGAGGGCGAGGCAAGACGCCGTTCCAGAAGCCGCGCGCCCGCAGCAGTGACGGTATGATCAATCGCATGCAACAGCGCGCCTTCGCGGGTGCCGGACAGCGATTGCGTCAGTTCCAGATTGCGCCGTGTGGCCGCGTCGATCTGCACCAACTCTTCGGCGGCATCGCGGACGGGGGGTTGCAACAGCGGCAGCTTGCCACGCTGGGTCATGTCCAGATAATCGACCAGCGCGCCAAGGGCGGCATGTTCCGCGCGGCTGAATTGCCCGAAACCATCCAGCGATTGCACCTTATACAGCGCACAGAGGCGCGACACTGCCGTCTGACTGTCAAAGCTGGAGGCGGCAAGCCCTGTCAGCGCCGCACCCATATCTTCGGCAATGGGCCGGATTTCTTCGCTGCGGGCATCTGTGACCAGCAATTCGCGCGGGGCAAGGCGCGCAAGTTCCGGCCCAAGGCGGGTGCGGTTGCAGGGCATAACGCGCACCTGCCCGGTCGAGATATCGGCCCAAGCCAGCGCGCCTTCGTCGCGCAGCTCGGCAAAGGCGGCAAGGAAATTGTGGCGGCGCGCATCCAGAAGCGAGTCTTCGGTCAGCGTGCCGGGGGTGACAAGCCGCACCACATCGCGGTTCACCACCGATTTATGCCCGCGCTTTTTCGCCTGTTCAGGGGTTTCCATCTGCTCGGCAATCGCCACGCGAAACCCCTTGCGGATCAGCGTCAGCAAATACCCCTCAGAGGCATGATGGGGCACGCCGCACATGGCAATATCTTCGCCCAGATGCTTGCCGCGTTTGGTCAGCGCAATATCAAGGGCAGCGGCAGCGGCGACAGCATCGTCAAAGAACAACTCGTAGAAATCGCCCATGCGGTAGAACAGCAGCGCATCAGGGTGCTGCGCCTTGACCTGTAGATATTGGGCCATCATCGGGGTGACAGTGTCGGTCAACAGGCAGTCCTTCACGTTGCGATTTTGCGCGGAAGGTAACGAAAGCACAGGGCAGGGGGAAGGGGGTGAACATACAGGTTCTGGCCTATTGCTGGCCGCAATTTCTGCACTCTCGGCCAACAGCGCGGGTTTGACAGCGCAAACAGCTCTCAGCCTTTGTTGTCCCTGCCTGCCCGAGTGTTTAAGAAAGGTTCATTCAAGGAGGAGGCGCGCCCATGTCCCGCAATAAATTTACGGATGAGCAGGCGCTTGCCTATCATCATCTGCCCACGCCCGGAAAATATGCCATCACCGCGTCCAAGCCCATGGCGACGCAGGCAGATTTGTCGCTGGCCTACAGCCCCGGTGTTGCGGTGCCAGTGCAGGCCATCGCAGATGATCCGCAGGCCGCTTATGATTACACGGCCAAGGGCAATATGGTGGCCGTGGTGTCGAACGGGACCGCTATTTTGGGCATGGGCAACCTTGGTGCATTGGCCTCCAAGCCCGTGATGGAAGGCAAGGCGGTTTTGTTCAAGCGGTTTGCAGATGTGAACGCGATTGATATTTTGCTGGATACTGAAGACCCTGACGAGATTATTCAGGCGGTCAGGTTGATGGGGCCGACCTTTGGCGGGATCAACCTTGAAGATATCAAGGCGCCCGAATGTTTCATCATCGAGCAGCGCCTGAAAGAGATCATGGATATTCCGGTATTCCATGACGACCAGCACGGCACAGCGGTCATTTGCGCGGCAGGGCTGATAAATGCGCTGGAATTGTCCGGCAAGCAAATCAAGGACTGCAAGATAGTCCTGAACGGCGCAGGGGCAGCGGGCATTGCGTGCCTTGAGTTGATCAAGTCGATGGGCGCTTTGCACGACAATTGCATCATGTGCGACACCAAGGGCGTGATCTGGCAGGGCCGGACCGAGGGCATGAACCAATGGAAATCCGCCCATGCCGCCCGTACCGATGCCCGCACGCTGGAACAGGCGATGGTGGGCGCGGACGTGTTTCTGGGCGTCTCGGCCAAGGGCGCTGTGACGCCTGCAATGGTTGCCAGCATGGCCGATAATCCGGTGATCTTTGCTATGGCAAACCCCGATCCCGAAATCACACCGGAAGAAGCGCAGGCGGTGCGTGCCGATGCGATTGTGGCCACAGGGCGCAGCGATTACCCCAATCAGGTGAACAATGTTTTGGGGTTTCCCTATCTGTTTCGGGGCGCGCTGGACATCAATGCGCGTGCCATCAATGACGAGATGAAAATCGCCTGCGCGCGCGCCTTGGCCGAACTGGCGCGCGAGGATGTGCCTGATGAGGTCGCTATGGCCTATGGGCGCAAGCTGACATTCGGGCGCGACTATATCATTCCGACGCCGTTTGATCCGCGATTGATCCATACGATCCCGCCCGCTGTGGCCAAGGCGGGCATGGATACAGGTGTCGCGCGCCGACCGATCATTGACATGGACGGGTATACCCAAGCGCTGAAAGCGCGGATGGACCCGACCGCCAGCATTCTGCAATCAATCCATGCCCGCGCCAAACAAAAGCAATCGCGCATGATTTTTGCCGAGGGCGATGACGAGCGCGTCTTGCGCGCCGCTGTCGGCTATCAGCGCGGCGGTTACGGTCAGGCGCTGGTTGTCGGGCGCGAAGAGGATGTCCGCGCCAAGCTGGAAGCGGCGGGCTTGGGTGATGCTGTGCGTGAACTCTCGGTCGTCAATGCCGGAAATACCCGTAATCTGGAGACATACAAAACGTTCCTCTATGAGCGTTTGCAACGGCAGGGCCATGACCTGAAGGATGTGCACCGTCTGGCGGCGCGCAACCGTCATGTCTTTGCCGCGCTGATGCTGGCACATGGGCATGGCGATGCGCTGGTCACAGGGGCCACGCGCAAATCGGCGCATGTGCTGGGGCTGATCAACCATGTGTTTGATGCGCGCGCCAAGGATGGCGTGGCGGGGGTGACAGCGCTGTTGCACAATGGGCGGATCGTGCTGATTGCCGATACATTGGTGCATGAATGGCCCAGCGACACCGATCTTGCCGATATCGCCACGCGTGCGGCATCTGTCGCGCGCCATCTGGGGTTGGAGCCACGCGTCGCCTTTGTCAGCTTTTCAACCTTCGGCTATCCCATTTCAGAACGCGCGGAAAAGATGCATCTTGCGCCGCGTATTCTGGACGCGCGCGGTGTGGATTTCGAGTATGAGGGCGAAATGACCGTCGATGTGGCGCTGAACCCTACGGCGGCGGCGCATTATCCGTTCTCGCGCCTGTCGGGGCCTGCGAATATTCTGGTCGTGCCTGCACGGCACTCGGCGTCTATCTCGGTGAAGCTGATGCAGGAAATGGCCGGGGCGACGGTGATCGGGCCAATTCTGGCCGGTGTGCCAAAACCCATTCAGATCTGCTCGACAGGTTCGACCGTGAATGACATTGTCAATATGGCGGTCATGGCGGCCTGCGAGATTGTCTGAAAGGGAATAACGTGACTGTCTGGTGTTTCGGGTCGATCAATATTGACCATTTCTATGCGCTGCCGCATTTGCCAGTGCCCGGTGAAACACTTGCTGCAACCACAGTCCGGGCGGAACTTGGGGGTAAGGGGGCCAATCAATCCGTTGCTGCGGCGCGGGCGGGCGCGCGTGTGCGCCATCTTGGGGCTGTCGGGCCTGACGGTGCGCGCGCTCTTGCCGGACTGGCGGGCTACGGGGTGCTGTGTGAGGGGGTCCAGCAGGTTGAGACACCGACTGGCCATGCCGTGATTATGGTGGACCCTTTGGGTGAGAATGCCATCATTATTGACGCTGGCGCCAATCGCGCGATTGCACTGGCCCCTGTTCTGGCTGCGTTGGAACATGCAGCGCTGGGCGATATTCTGTTGCTACAGAATGAAACAGCGTTTCAGGTTGAAGTCGCGCGCGCAGCAATGGGGCTGGGCATGGAAGTGATCTATTCCGCCGCCCCGTTCGAGGTAGAGGCCGTGCGCGCGGTTTTGCCTTTCGTCAACACGCTTGTGGTGAATGCGGTTGAAGCGGCGCAACTGCTTGCCGCGCTGAACACCCCGTTTGAGGATTTGCCTGTTGAAACTGTCGTCGTCACCCGCGGGGCAGAGGGCGCAAGCTGGCATGCGCGCGGCACGCCAGACATTTGCGTGCCTGCCTTGCCGACACAGGTGGTCGACACCACAGGCGCAGGCGATTGTTTCACGGGTGTGCTGGCAGCGGCCTTGTCGATGGATGCGTCGCCCGAAGACGCGATGCATTTTGCCGCGGCTGCTGCTGCGATGCAGGTGTCGCGCCCCGGCACCGCCGCAGCGATGCCGACCCGCGCCGAGATAGAGGCGTTAATTAATGAAAGGCGCTGAGTTGCCCCACAACTCGCCCACGCGGCGGTCACGCCCGCACCCTTCGCGGTAGCCCTTATAGGCGGCACGGCGTTCAACCCAGCCAAAACGGGTCAGGGTGCGTTCGTCGGAATTGGCGTAATTTTGGTGAAATTCCTCGGCTTCATAGAAGGGGGCCGCTTCGCGCACTGGTGTGACGATGCTTTGGCCCAATTCCGCTTCGGCAGCCTCTATCGCGGCCTGTACCTGCGCCATCTGATCGGGGGTGGCGAAAATTGCCGTGGTGTAATGCGCGCCGCGATCACAGAACTGGCCGCCATCATCCAGCACATCAATTGACCGAAGGAACATGTGCAGGATCTGGTCATAGCTGATCTGTTCGGGATCGAAACTGATCATCGCAGATTCCAGATGCGATGTGCGCCCGCGCACCACGTCGTCATAGCTGGGGTCGGGCGTTGTTCCGCCCGCAAAGCCCACGCGCACATCGGTCACGCCCTCGACCCGCCGGAAATCGGATTCAACACACCAGAAACAGCCGCCAGCAACAAGCGCCGTTTCGGTTTGCTGGGCAGTAGCTGGCATTCCAACGACAGCAAGCAGCAGGATTGCAAAAACTCTGAACATGGCGCGCCTCTCTGTAGGGTTACTTTCCTATATTACGGTGCAGAAAGGCAATCGGGTGACACGGGGCAGTCACTTTCTGGTGACATGCCCGCAGTCTTGCCGAAATCTTGCGTTGAAGGCTGTCAGGCGCACACAGCTACGCTTCCACCTCAACGCGCCCGATCGGCTTGGAGCAGCAGGCCAGAATATAGCCCTGCTCGATATCCTCCTCCGTGATGCCGCCATTATGGACCATATGCACCTCGCCCGACAATTTGCGGATCTTGCAGGTGCCGCACAGCCCGAAATTGCAGCCAGAGGCGACCGGCAAGCCATTCGCGCGCGCCATTTGCATGACTGTGTCACCTTCGGTGCATGCAACACTCAGGCCGGACCGCGCAAAGACAATCTCGGCATCTGCGCTGTCATCGGGCACAGGGTCGTCAAATTCCTTGATCTCGGCCACGCTTTCGGCGGGTGCATGGAAGGATTCCTGATGGTAGTGGTCCATGTCATACCCCAGCGAGATCAGGATCTCGCGCACCGAGTTCATGAACTCTTCCGGCCCGCAGCAATAGACATGGCGGTCCAGATAGTCATTGCACATCAGACCCAGCATCAACTGGTTGAACTGCCCGCGATAGCCGGTCCAAACCTCATAGGGTTCGGGCTTGCTGACCACGAAATGCAGCCCCAAGCCCGAAACACGAGAGGCCATGTATTCCAGCCTGCGCCGGAAAATCAGGTCACTTGGCCGCCGCGCGCATTGGATAAAGCAGATGTCCGGGTCTTCGCCGCGTTCAAACAGCGTGGTGGCCATCGACATCATGGGGGTGACACCCGACCCGGCCGAGATGAACAGATATTTACCATCAGGCTGCGGTGGCAGATGAAAGTAACCGGCAGGCCCGAAGGCGCGCACCCGCATGCCCGCGCACAAATGCGCATGCATCCAGCGCGTACCGACCGAGTCGGGCTGCAATTTGGCCGTGATGCTGATATAGGCCGCCGTGACTGGCGACGAGGAAATCGTGAAGGTGCGCTGCACATTGCCACCGGGCAAGGGCAGGTCCAACGTCAGGAACTGTCCTGCCCGGTAGACGAACATCGCCCCCGAGGGGGGACGGAAGACAAAGGTCTTCACATCCGGCGTTTCGGGCAAAACGGCCACGCATTCCAACATTTCGCTGTCGCGCCAGACAGGGCTGTCCTTGGTCGGCATCGGGATCATGCGCTTACTCCGCCGCGATACGGGCAGCGCCCATCAGAGCCGTGTGCATGGCGCGGCAATACCAGTCGACAAACTGGTTCACGCCCCCTTCCTGAACCTTGCTATAGGGACCGGGCAAATAGGCGGGCGAGTTGATGCCGCGCTGGTTTTCCTCAACGATGCGGCGGTCTTCGTCATTGGTGGCGGTCCAGACTTCGGTCAGGCGCTTCAGATCATAATCGCGCCCTTCTTCGGCGTCCTTGTGGACCAGCCATGTGGTTGTGACCTGCGTTTGCTGCGGGCCGATGGGCAGCACGCGGAAGGTCAGGACATGGTCTGACAGAAAGTGGTTCCACGTGTTGGGGTAGTGGAAGAACAGGCATGTTCCGGCATTGTCGAAGGGCACATTGCCTACGCGTTTTGACACCGCCGCCTTGCCATCCAGCGTGTAGCTGACACCCTTTCCCAAAAACGGAATACGCACGAAACGCCACCGCTCGGACGGGTCGATCAGGTATTTTGCGGGCAGGCCAGCCGCTTCGCAGCGGTCCACATGGGCGCGGCCCATATTGCTGGTGGTGCTGTCATCCGCCCCCACAAGGTTGGGGTCATCGGGGAAGGTCACGCATAACGACGGGTGCGAGCCAGAGCAGTGATAGCATTCGCGGTTATTCTCCAGCACCAGCTTCCAGTTGGCTTGCTCGATGATGCTGGACTGGTGCGCCACTTTCAGGTTCGCCACATCATGCGGGCCAAGATAGCGCGCGGCCTGTGCTTCCAGCATATCGGTCGCGGGGGCCTGATCGGCCAGACAAATATACACCATTCCCGCGATCTCGCGGCAATGAACAAGGCCAAGGCCATGCGCGGAAGGGTCGAAATCCGTGCCCATCTCGCGCGCCCAGAGCAGTTTGCCATCCAGATCATAGGTCCACTGGTGATAAGGGCAGACCAGTTTCGGGGCCGTTCCCTTATGCGCGGCGCAAATTCGGCTGCCGCGATGGCGGCAAGAATTGTGAAACGCACGGATCACACGGTCCGCACCGCGTACCACGATCACGGACGCCTCGCCAATCTCCAGCGTGATATAGCTGCCGGTTTTCGGAAACTCGGCGCTGGGGGCGGCGAATATCCAGTCTTGCTGCCAGATATTGCGCAGGTCGGCGCGGTAGACATCGGGTTCAGTGTAGAAAGGTTGCGGCAGCGAATGCCACGGTTTGCGCGACATCAGAAGATAAAGCAGATCGGAATTGCTGACCATAGTCGTGGTCCTTGATGAGGGGTTCAGATATCTTTGACCAGCCGCAACGCGTCATAAATCGCGGCATGGGTATTGCGGGCGGCGACAGCGTCGCCGATGCGGTAGAGGGCAAAACTTGCGTCCGTATTCGGACCATCGGGTTGGGGGCGGCCTTCGACAAAAGCATCCTGATCCAGCGCGCCAAGGTTGCGCGAGCGGGGTTTGAGGTCGAAATACACCTCATCCATCGGCAGGGTGCCATGATTGACCACGACCTGATCGAAATCGCGCCGCTCGGTATGGCTGGAATAGTCCGTGCCAATCACAGCCGTCAGCATATTGCCCGATTTCACCACATCGCGCAGGCGGTAGGTGACGGTGAAGCGCGTGTCTAGTTCTTGCAGGCTGCGCATATAGGGCACCAGGTTCATCGCCATCACATCGGGGGCGAAGCTGCGGTCCGGGGTCATGATTTCAACATGCGCGCCGGTTTTGGCGATAAGTTCGGCGGCTTGCAGCCCCGCATGATCGCCCGCGTCATCATAGACCAGAACGCGCGTGCCCGGTTTCACATCGCCTGCGATAATATCCCATGAACTGACCACATGGGCGTTGCCGGTGGCGCAAACTTCAGTATGGGGCAGACCGCCTGTGGCGATGATGACGACATCGGGGTTCAGGGCCGTGACGTCATCCGCCTCGGCATAGGTGTTGAAGTGAAACACCACGTCGCGCGCGGCACATTGGGCCATGCGCCAGTCGATAATGCCGATCATCTCGCGGCGGCGCGGGCTTTTGGCGGTCAGGCGGATTTGCCCGCCGGGGTCTGGCTGTGCCTCGAACACCACCACATCATGCCCGCGTTCTGCGGCGACGCGCGCGGCTTCTACCCCTGCCGGACCCGCACCGACAATCACCACCTTCTTGCGCACAGGTGCGGGGGCCACCTCATGCGGCATGGTCAATTCGCGGCCCGTGGCGGGGTTATGCAGGCAGAGCGCATCACCAGCGGCATAAATCCGGTCAAGGCAGTAATTCGCGCCGACACAGGGGCGGATGTCATGCTCGCGCCCCTCAACGATCTTTTGCACGATCATCGGGTCGGCCATATGCGCGCGGGTCATGCCCACCATATCCAACAGGCCGGAACTGATCGCATGGCGCGCGGTTGCCACATCGGGGATGCGCGCGGCGTGAAAGGTGGGCATACCGGTTTCGCGCCGGATTGTGCCTGCGAAATCTAAGTGCGGCGCGGATGCCATGCCCTGCACCGGAATGACATCCGTTAGGCCCGCATCGGTGTCGATATGGCCACGAATGACATTCAGGAAATCGACCTTGCCGCTGTCAGCCAGCTTGCGCGAGATCTCCAGCCCCTCGGCCACGGAGATCCCGCCCTCCAGCGTTTCATCGGCGGTGTAGCGGATGCCGACGATGAACTCAGCGCCCACCCGCGCGCGGATGGCGTCCAGCACTTCCCAAGTGAAACGCAAGCGGTTGTCCAGATCGCCGCCATAGGGGCCGTCCAGCGTGTTGGTCAGGGGCGACCAGAACTGGTCCATCAAATGGCCATAGGCCTGCAATTCAATGCCATCCATGCCGCCTGCCTGCATGCGCTCGGCGGCATCGGCGTAATCGGTAATGATGCGGGCAATGTCCCAGTCTTCCAACTGCTTGGGAAAGGCGCGGTGCGCGGCTTCGCGCTGGTGGCTGGGGCTGACAGCGGTCAGCCAGTCGCCCTTGGCCCAATGGGTGCGTCGCCCCAGATGGGTCAACTGGATCATGACTGCGCAGCCATGCTCATGGCAGGCATCGGTCAGCCGCCTGATCCAGGGCACAACCTCATCCTTATAGGCCAGAATGTTATTGAAGACGGGCGGCGAGTTGCGCGACACGGCGGCAGACCCTGCGGTCATTGTCAGCGCCACCCCTGCTTTCGCGCGCACCTCATGATAGGCGCGGTAGCGGTCCTTGGGCATACCATCTTCGGGATAGGCGGGTTCATGCGCTGTGGTCATGATCCGGTTGCGCAAGGTCAGGTGCTTCAGGCGGTAAGGCTGCAAGAGGGGATCGTTCGACATGGGACGCGACCTTGTGGCTGACTGCTCGGGCCCAATTTGCTGTGATTGGCGAAACCCACACGCCGCACAGCGGCATATTGGTGGCTGTCAGCGGCATTTCACAAGGATATGTACGAATTTACGCGCGTATGCGGGTGTCATCTTATGCCCCGGACGAAGCAATGCAGAAACGCGGGCCTGCCCATGCAAAAGGGGGCCAACCGGCCCTCTGTCAATCTGTTCATTGCAGCCTTTGGTTATTCGAGTCGTTCGACAACATTCTCTGCAAAGCTGCTGACCAGAGTTTCATAGGCCATTTCCGGTTCCATCTGCGCCACGATAACCGGTGTGCCGCTCTCGTCTGCGACAGTCATGCCTTCAATGCTGACGCTTAATTCAAAACTGTTGAATTCAGCGTTGTTTTCCAGATTGATTACATGAATACGCCCGATCAGCGCCGCGTTCTCCATTGAAAAGGTGGCGTCCGCCGCATCATTGATCGAAAAGCTCTCGATGTTGACGACAACGCGCGCGCCCTCATCGACGATCTCATCTGCCACAAGCTCAAGGATTGCAGATTCCAGATCAGCTTCGAGAGTATTCCAGAATTCCGCAGCCTGTGGATTTTCGATTGTGGTCAGATCGGCTGACACATCTACTTCCGAGATATCCAACGCGCTGGCAAGCGACGTTGTGCCCAGCAGCGCAATAAGGCCAGAAGCCAGTATTTTCCGCAGTTTCATCTCATGTCCTTTCAAGTTGGGTGTTCGGATAAACCCAGACAGGATGTAAACTCGGTTTGACGTGATTAGTTCCGCTTTGGTCGATCATACAGGCGGCCCAACCAAGTGGGCCGCCTGTTTATTACAGCGCTGCGCGCTTAATTCGCCGCGATCTGGCGCAGCAGCGGTGTGATCCGGCGCACAGTTGCACGGCGGTTGCGTTGCTCTGCTGCTTGCGTCTGCACCTTCAGGAACTCTTCGCCATAGCCCTGCACAATCAGGTTTTCAGGCGGGATGCGGAACGCTTCGGTCAGGGCAAGCGCCACGGATTCTGCGCGCCGGTCCGACAGGGCAAGGTTGTAGCTTGCGCTGCCCACTGCATCGGTATGTCCTTCGATCAGGAATATTTCACGCGGGTTCTCGAACAGCATTTCCTCGATCAGGATGCCCAGCCGCACAAGGCTGCGCGCCTGCTTTGCCGGGATCGCCGCAGAGCCGGTGGCGAAGGTTACAGTATCGAGATCAATCGCCGGAACAAGGCTGCGCACCTGCTCGATCTCGCGGATCTGGCGCAGGCTAAAGGTCCGGCCTGCGTCAAACGTCATGTCTTCGCGCAAGGCTGCGCGCAAGGCAACCTGATCGCTTTCTGCGACTGACAGGCGACGTGGGGCAGGACGCTGGGTTTGCAACTGGCGGACATCGACCACCTGCGCTGGTTCCAGATCATCAAACAACTCGTATTGTGTACCATCTGGATAGATGGCGGCACGGCGCACGACCCGTCCGCGCGAATCCCGGATTGTTTCGACCCGAGAACCGTCAGCCCGTTCCAGGAAAGTGCGCGATGACCCGTCCGAAAAGGTTTCGGTGCGCACAGTTGCGCCGGGTTGGCGCAGCAGGGCATCATCGTCCTTATAAACAGTGTATCCGCGCGCGCCCTCAACGATTACGCGGTCACCGGTATTGGCCACCACACGGTCACCACTGCGCAGCACTGCGCCGACAGCAACAGCGCCCAGACCCAGCAGCAACGCGCTTTCAAGGTTGCTCAGGCCGCTGCGTCCGCCGTCTTGCGTTCCGCTTGGGGCTGTTTCACCAAGGGCAGTTGCGAAGTCTTGCGCGCTGGTCCGGACGGATTCCGCATCCAGCGTCTCTTCAACCAATCCCTCAGATGCTGCTTCAGCTTCCTGCGTCGCCGCAACGGGCGCTTCTTGCTCTTCATCAACGGTCGGGTCGGTCAACTCTGCATCATCTTCTGCTTCGGCCAGGGCTGTTGCTTCCGCTTCCGCTTCTGCCTCGGCCTGAGCTTCCAGCTCTGCTTCTTCGGCGGCCTCTTCTTCGGCCTCCTCAGCGGCAATTGCTTCGGCTTCTGCCTCGGCTTCGGCTTCTGCCTCGGCCTGAGCATCGAGTTCTGCTTGCTCGGCGGCCTCTTCCTCGGCTTCCTCAGCGGCAAGTGCTTCGGCTTCGGCTTCGGCTTCGGCTTCTGCCTCGGCCTGAGCATCGAGTTCTGCTTGCTCGGCGGCCTCTTCTTCGGCCTCCTCAGCGGCAAGTGCTTCGGCATCTGCCTCGGCTTCGGCATCTGCCTCGGCCTGAGCATCGAGTTCTGCTTGCTCGGCGGCCGCTTCTTCGGCCTCCTCAGCGGCAAGCGCCTCGGATTCGGCCGCAGCTTCCGCTTCTGCCTCGGCCTGAGCTTCGAGTTCTGCTTGCTCGGCGGCCGCTTCTTCGGCTTCCTCAGCGGCAAGTGCTTCGGCTTCTGCCTCGGCGGCCGCTTCTTCGGCCTCCTCAGCGGCAAGCGCCTCGGCTTCGGCCGCAGCTTCCGCCGCCGCCAGTGCCTCAGCCTCCGCTGCTTCGGCTTCGGCGCGGAGCGCTTCAGCTTGTGCTTCAGCCTCGGCCGCCTCGGCTGAGATGCGTTCAGCTTCGGCCAGTGCCGCTTCCAATGCTTCGGCCTCTGCTTCTTCTTGTTGCAGGCGCTCGGCTTCGGCTTGGGCCTCGGCGGCTTCTTCTTCGATCAGCCGTGCTGCATCTTCGGCTTCTGCGGCCAGTCGCGCAGCTTCGCTTGCAGCGAATTCAGCCCGTTCCTGCGGAGTAGAGCCGTCTTCCGGCTCGCCTTCGGGGCAGGGTGGTTGGGTTTCATCAAGGCAAAGCAACTCGGCTTCCTGCGCCCAGGCGGACGAGATGAGCACGGGGTGGGGCAACAGCAGCGACAGGCTGGTAACAAGCGCCGTAGTGGCCTTTAGCGGTGTGACAGGCATTGTTTCTTCCTTTGTTTTTGAGCCGACGCGGTGACAGCACCCTAACCGGGGCTGAGCGACCAGCGAAAGCACAGACGCGTTCATGGTGTCTATATAACGCTGTGCGTCAATGTTTGACGCATGCCGAAATACTACCTCACCAAGACGTGTTATCCAAAAACAGTGGGTTTTGCGCCGCTGGGCACGGTGCAAAACCTAAATGATTGTGGTGAAAAAGCGTGTCTGGCGATCAGTAGAATTGCTGACAGTCTTCGGGCAGCAAATAGACGCGCTGAAACAGATTTCCGGCGCCATCTTCAAAACTGTTGCGCAAGGTGACGCCCATTCCGAACATCTCGCGCCCTTCGGTACAGATCGTCTCGGCACGGGATTCGATCAGGCTGCGCATCTCGTCGGCAGAACTGCGGGCATCAGCGGCGGTTGTGACGTAATTATATTCCATGATCCGCATGCGTGGTACAAACAGCGCATCGGTCAGGGTCAGCGTGTCGGTCACTGCTGACGGCAGGCTTTCGCGGGCGTCAGCGGCCATTTCCTCTAGCAGGGCTTCTTCGTCGGGTGCCTCGGCTTCTGTATCTGACGGGGTGATCGCTTCGGGTGCAACGGGCGCTGCTTGGGGTTCGGGTTCCGGCGCGGGGGCAGATGCCGCAGGTTCAGAGGCCGGTTCTGGCGCAGGCGGGGTGTCTGCCGGGACCAGCAGGAAATACGCGACCACCACTGCGACCAACGCGCCAAGGCCGATTAGGTATTTCATCATTTCAATCACTCCTGCTGCCGCGACTGCCAAAAACCTATAGGTTTCTGCGCGAGAGGCAAGGGCACATCACCCTGCGATGCCGCGGGAGTGACTGGCCGGTCTTGTCGATCTGCGCTGTGTTTGGCATATGGGATCAAGCAGCATTGCAGGGTGGGGACAAATGTCACGCAGCGTCCGCACGGGGCTTTCCAATACGGCGCATATTGCCTATGCAAATGCAACAGGACCAGCAGTCAGGCAAATTCTATGGATCTGATCACCACGACCGAAGATCTGGCGCGCTTTTGTGCGCTTGCACATGATGCCCCATATGTGACGATTGACACGGAATTCCTGCGCGAGCGCACATATTACGCCAAGCTGTGCCTGCTTCAGATGGCCTTGCCAGGTGATGACGGGCCGGAAACGGGGCCGGCGGTTCTGGTTGACCCGATGGCCAAAGGGCTGTCGCTGGAGCCGTTCTACACCCTTTTGCGCGACACCAGCACCGTCAAAGTGCTGCATGCCGCACGGCAGGATCTGGAGATTTTCCTGATCGAAGGGCGCACCCTGCCACAGCCGCTATTCGACACCCAGATCGCCGCTATGGTCTGCGGGTTTGGCGACCAGATCGGATATGAAACACTGGTGCGCAAACTGACGCGCGGCAGTGTCGACAAAACCTCGCGCTTCACGGACTGGTCGCGCCGGCCCCTGAGTGATGCGCAACTGGGCTATGCGCTGGCCGATGTGACACATCTGCGCGTGATCTATGAAAAGCTGGCCGCAAAGCTGGAAGAGACGGGCCGCGCAAGCTGGGTTGCCGAAGAACTTGCGACGCTGGATGATCCGGCAACTTACATTACCCTGCCGGAAGATGCGTGGAAACGGGTCAAAACACGCAATGATTCCGGGCGGTTTCTGGCGATTGTGCGCGAATTGGCAAGCTTCCGCGAAAGCCATGCGCAACTGAACAATGTCCCGCGCTCTCGGATTTACAAAGATGATGCGCTGCTGGAGCTGGCCTCGTTGAAGCCGCAGAACGCGGATGATCTGGGGCGCACGCGTTTGCTGTTGCGCGAGGCCCGCAAGGGAGAGATTGCGCAAGGTATTCTGGACGCTGTCGGGCGCGGGCTGGCTTGTCCGCCGGAGAATTTCCCCAAATCCGAGAATGGCCGCGAAAACCTACAGGTCAACCCCGCGCTGGCCGATCTGTTGCGGGTCTTGCTCAAGGCAAAATCCGACGCGACCGGTGTGGCGTCTAAGCTGATCGCTTCGGCGGCGGATCTGGACGCGCTTGCAGCAGGTGCGCGCGATGTGCCCGCGCTGGCTGGCTGGCGCGCTGTGGTGTTTGGCCATGACGCCCTAAGCCTGTGCAATGGAGAGGTCGGATTGGCCGTACGCGGCGAGCGGGTCGAGGTGATAGCGCTGCCGCAGTCGTGACGTTTGAGTAGCCACCTGTCCGGGCTTTCTGCGCCGTTGCGAAGCTTTACGGGATCACTCAGATCGGCAAGCCCCGCATCAGGCGCGGCAGATCGCCTGTCAGGCCTGCCGCTTCGCGGATGAAGCGGCGGCGCAGGCTGGGCATTGCGGAAATCGCGCCCATGCCCAGATCGCGCAGCCCGCGTATCAGCGGGTTGTCGTTGGAAAACAGCTTGTTCACGCTGTCCGTGCCCACGGCCATCATCATCGTGTCAAAGCGGCGCCATTGCTGGTAGCGTTCCAGAACCAGGGGGTTGGCGAAGTCTTCGCCGCGTCGCATGGCCTCGATCAGCACTTCGGCGAGGGCGGCGACATCGCGCAGCCCGAAATTGAACCCCTGTCCTGCAATCGGGTGCATCCCATGCGCGGCATCGCCCACCAGCGCTAGACGTGGGCCAATGAAACTGTTGGCGATGGTCAGTTTCAGCGGATAGGCGAAGCGCTTGCCTGCCAATGAAATCTCGCCCAGAAACTCGCCAAAGCGGGGGCGCAAGGCTTCCAGATAGGCCGTGTCATCCAGCGCGTGGATAGCGGCGGCTGTTTGAGTGCGTTCTGTCCACACGATGGAAGAGCGGTTGCCCGGCAGCGGCAAAATCGCCAACGGGCCCGCGGGCATAAAGAACTGATGCGCGCAGCCGTTATGGGGCAATTCATGCGCAACGGCACAAACCAGCCCGGTCTGGCCATAGTCCCAGCCTGTGCGCTTGATGCCCGCGCGCTGTGCTGTCGGGCTATCGCGCCCGTCGCACCCGACAAGAAGGCGCGCACGGAATGTCTTGGCGCTTTCAGTGGTGACAGTCGCGCCCTGTGCGTCGATCTGCTGCGCGATAACGCGCGCGTCAGAGACATGCGTGATAAGGGGCTCACGGTCCATCGCCGCCAGCAAGGCGGGGCGCAGAATGCGATCCTCCAACATGTGGCCCATCGGCCCTTCTTCAATCTCGGCGTGATCGAAGTGCATAAACAGGGGTGCGGCCCCTTCGGTCGGTCGCCCATCGCTGGCCTTGATCTGCAAGATGGGCTGCGTCTGGTCTACCACATCGGCCCAGACGCCCAAACCTGCCAGAACGCGGGTTGACGCAATCGCCAGTGAATAGGATCGGCCATCGAATTCGGGGGCTGCACGGGTGTCGCGGGGCAGTGCATCCACAACAGTGACGCGCAAGCCACCCTGTGCCAGCGCCAAAGCCAGTGAGGGGCCATTCAACCCGCCGCCTACGATCAGAATATCTGTGTCATGTGTCATGGTGCAACTATGCCATCCAACCACCCAAAGTCCATGCGTCAAAAGGGGCAATGCGCTGGCTTTCGCCGTGCGCCGGTTCGAATGCCCCTTGACATGGACATGCGCCAGATAGTCCCTTTGCGCCCAATGGAAACGCTGCGCGAGGGACAAATGACCGACATTAAATGGGCCGACCACTCCGCATGTGATATTGGGCGCGCCATCGGGCAGGGCGAGATTTGCCCTGTGGAGCTGGCTGAATCCTATCTGGGCGCGATCAGCGCCCACCCTGACGGCCAGCGCATTTACGCGCGCCTGACCCGCAACCGCGCGCTGGACGAGGCGATGGCCGCGCGGGGTCGTGCGCGCGCAGGTTTGCGGCGCGGCGTGCTGGATGGTGTGCCCGTCTCATGGAAAGACCTGTTCGATACAGCGCATGTCGCCACCGAATCCGGCACGGCGCTGTTGCGCGGGCGCGTCCCCACAGCGGATGCGGCTGTGCTGCGCGCCATGTCGCAGGCGGGCACGGTCTGCCTTGGCAAGACGCATATGACCGAGTTTGCGTATTCCGGACTGGGGCTGAACCCGGTGACAGAAACACCGCCCTGCATCAACAACCCGCAGGCCGTGCCGGGGGGCTCTTCTTCGGGGGCGGCGGCGTCGGTTGCCTTCGGGCTGGCCGCCGTTGCGATCGGGTCCGACACTGGCGGGTCTGTGCGCATTCCTGCGGCGTGGAATGACCTTGTGGGGCTGAAAACCACATCCGGGCGCTTGTCGCTGGAAGGGGTGGTGCCGCTGGCCCCGAAATTCGACACAGTCGGCCCCTTGGCCCGCAGTGTCGAGGATTGCGCACAGGTGCTGGCCGATATGGAGAACCGCCCCGCGCCCGACCTACGCGGTGCAACGTTGGCGGGGCGGCGGTTTCTGGTGCTGGAGGGCGCGCCCTTTGACAGCATCCGCGACCAACCTGCGCAGGGTTTCGAGCAGGCCGTCACGCGGCTGGAGCAGGCAGGTGCGCAGATCGACCGCGCCACCCTCGCCCCAGTCGAGGAGGCGCTGGCGCTGTCACCCATCATCTACACACCCGAATGCTATGCCCAGTGGCGCGAATTGATCGAGACGCGGCCAGAAGCGGTCTTTTCGCCTATTCTGGAACGCTTCCGGTCTGGTCGGGATTATATAGCGACGGATTATCTGGCCGCGTGGGATGCGCTGCGGGCGCACCGGCAGGCGTATCTGGCGCAAACAGCGGGGTATGATGCTGTTTTGTTGCCAACTGCGGCAAACCTGCCCCCGGACGCAGCGCGCCTGATGCAGGATCACGCCTATTTCACGATAGAAAACCTGCTGACATTGCGCAACACGCGCATTGGCAACATGCTGGGCCTGTGCGTGCTGACGCTGCCAACGGCCATTCCATCGGTCGGGATCAGCCTGATGGCACCACCCATGGCCGAGGATCGCTTGCTGCGTTTGGGTGCGGCAGCCGAAGCAGTGGTGCGCGGCGTCTAAGCGGGGCCGCGCAGCGCTACCCATAGGCGGGAATGCCAGCAGATACACGACATCTTGTGTGTTCTGCGAAAATACCACAAATTCGCGGGGTTATTGTCATTTCTTCAAGCCTTTTTCTGGACCGAAGCGGCCTGTCAGGGTATGCTGACCCTTAATTGGGGCAAAGATCCCGTGAGTTTGAGGCAGTCCATGGCATTTCCAGAGCGGTTTTCGAACCTGCCTGAATACGCATTCCCGCGCCTGCGCGCGCTTCTGGACCATCACCAACCAGGTGGTGCGCCCGTCGCAATGACGATTGGCGAGCCGCGCCATGAAATGCCACCGTTTCTGGCCGAAGTGCTGAACGCGCATCTGGACGGTTTTGCAAGGTACCCCACGAATGAGGGCATCCCCGCCCTGCTAGAGGCTATTCAGGGTTGGATTTCGCGGCGCTACGGTGCCGATCTGACACCAGAGAACCTGATGGTGCTGAATGGCACACGCGAAGGGTTGTTTAACGCGGCCCTTGCGCTGTGCCCCGAACACAAGCACGGGCAGACGCCCGTCATCCTGACCCCAAACCCCTTTTATCAGGCCTATGCTGTTGCCTCGCTGGTGATTGGAGCCGAACCCGTTTACGTGCCCGCAACCGAAGCCAGCGGCCATTTGCCCGATTACATGAACCTGCCTGCCGAAACGCTCGACAGGGTGGCGATTGTCTATATCTGCTCGCCCGCGAACCCGCAGGGCTCGGTTGCGGATGCAGAATATCTGCGCGACCTGATTACCTTGGCCCAGCGGCATGATTTCCAGATCTTCGCGGATGAGTGTTATTCCGAGATATACCGTGACACCCCGCCCCCCGGCGTGTTGCAGATCGCACGCGAGATGGGCGCAGACCCTGAACGCGTGTTGCCGTTTCATTCACTTTCCAAACGCTCCAACCTGCCGGGGCTGCGGTCGGGTTTTGTCGCAGGCGGGGTCGAGAGCATTCGCCGCATCCGCCAGTTGCGCGCCTATGCAGGCGCGCCCCTGCCCGAACCCTTGCAACATGTCGCCGCCGCCGCATGGAATGACGAGGCGCATGTAGACCGGTCGCGCGCGCTCTATCAGCAGAAATACGCGCTGGCAGACCGCATCTTTGCTGCGGTGCCGGGTTATCAGGGGCCGGAAGCGGGGTTTTTCCTGTGGCTGCCTGTGGAAGATGGCGAAGCGGCGGCCTTGCACCTGTGGCAGCAGACCGGCATCCGTGTGTTGCCGGGGGCATATCTGTCGCGTGAGATGGAGGGGTTCAATCCCGGCAAAAAGTTTATCCGCGTGGCGATGGTCACGCCCATTGACGAACTCGAAGAGGCGCTTCGGCGTCTGCGCAACTGTATTTATCCGTAACGAGGCTTCACAGATGGCATCCTACAATACCCGTTCGAGCGAACCCTTGCTTGACAGCAATCTGCAAGCGATGTTGCAAAAACGCGGGCGTGAATTGCTGGGTGTGGGGCTGATCGCCCTTGGCGGGTTGATTGCGCTGATGCTGTGGTCCTATTCTCCGGCTGATCCAAGCTGGCTAAGCTCATCTGATGTGCCTGTGCAAAACTCTCTGGGGCGGGTTGGCGCGATGATCGCCTCTCCCATGATGATTATAATTGGTATGGCGTCTTGGGGGCTGGTGCTGTTCTTTGCGGGCTGGGGTGCGCGGCTGATTTCGGGAATTGGCCATGAGCAGGTGCTGACGCGCGGCATCTTCCTGCCCATCGGCTTGGCCGTCACCGCAGTGTGGAGTGCGACACTGGTCCCGACCGCCGGATGGGACACCCTATATGGTATGGGCGGCGTGTTTGGCGACACTGTTTTGGGCGCTATCATCAATGCCCTGCCCATGAGCGCGTCTGCGGGCGTCAAGATGATGGGCGTGGTCATGTTGCTGGCAACGCTTGCGATCTGGAGCTTTGTACTGGGTGTTCACCGCTATGAGGCGCTGCGTTTTATGCGCTTTGTGGCTGCCGGTATTGTGCTGTGCTACGCAGGGCTGCGCGCTCTGCTGCGGGGGGGCGCTGTTGGCGGTGTGCGGGGTATGCGCCTTGCAGGGGGCGCGATGGCGCGCAAACTGCATGACAGTCGTGCAGCGCGCGAACAGGCCCAGTATGCGCGCGAAGATGCATTTGCGCGTCAAGCCCCGCCACTGGATGGCGATTACCACAACCCACGCGCACGGCCCGCGCATCCGGCCGGACAGCACCAGCATGCTTTTCCACGCGCCGAACCGCAATTGCACAGCGACGGCAGCGCGCGCCGCTCTCCGCCAGTGATCCGTGCGGCGGCATATGCCCCGCCTGCCCCTGCGGCGCAGGATGATGACGATTATGATTTCCCTCTGCTGGACGATGAAGCGGCCTATTATGCCGCACCGGCACAAGCAGCGCCGGAATATCAGCAGCGTCAGCCGCAAAGCAGCCCAGCCCCCGAGGCAGCACCATCCGGCCTGTTGTCAAAACTGAAATCCCTCTCCACGCGGCCACTCTCGGCGTCCTATCAGGACCCAGAGCCGGAATTGCCAATCCGTGGGGAATTGGTTGAACCCCGCCTGAGCGCGGCTGCGATAGATGCGCGCCCCTCGGGGGATGCGCGGATCAAGTCGCGCATTGCCGATGCCATCCGTCACCGCAAGGGCGCAAAGCCGGTCTTTCAGTTTGACCGCACGCGCCACCCGAACACAGAGCCGCCCCTGCGCGCGCCCGCGCCGCAGCATCCCGCACCGCACAGCATGTCACCCGATGTCCCGCTGCCAGTGGCGGGCGCCAGCCTGAGCGCCAGCCTGCCCGCGGCACCGTTCGGGTCTGTTCCCATGCCGGACTGGATGCTTGCCGCACAACCCGCAGCCACCCCAGAGCCCGCACCCGCACCGGCCCCAACTGCGCGCCCCGAAGGCCCGCAACTGCTGCATGCAGAGCCGCTGTTCGAGCAAGAGGCACCGCGCAAAGGCCATGTTTTGCAGCGCCGCGTTGTCACCAATGCGCATTCCCGTCCGCAACCCTCGCGTCAGGCACAAGCCGAGGCGGAACCCGCTTTCGCATTCGATGCGGCAGCCCCGGTCTTCGAGTTGCCGCCCCTCTCGTTGCTGGAACACCCAAGCGAAGTGCAGCGCTACACCCTGAGCGATGAAGCGTTGGAAGAGAACGCGCGGATGTTGGAGAATGTGCTGGATGATTACGGTGTGCGCGGCGAGATTGTCAGCGTCCGCCCTGGTCCTGTTGTCACCCAATACGAGCTGGAACCTGCACCGGGGCTGAAGGCAAGCCGTGTCATCGGTCTGGCCGATGATATTGCGCGCTCGATGTCGGCGCTGTCTGCGCGCGTCTCGACGGTACCGGGCCGGTCGATCATCGGGATTGAATTGCCCAATGTTCAGCGTGAAAAGGTTGTGTTGCGTGAAATTCTGGCCGCCCGTGATTTTGGTGATACGCAGATGCGCTTGCCACTCGCGCTGGGCAAGTCCATTGATGGCGAATCCGTCGTCGCCAATCTGGCCAAGATGCCGCATCTGCTGATTGCAGGGACAACCGGTTCGGGCAAATCTGTGGCGATCAACACCATGATCCTGTCGCTGCTGTACCGTCTGACCCCGGATGAATGCCGCATGATCATGATTGACCCCAAGATGCTGGAACTCAGCGTCTATGACGGCATTCCGCATCTGCTGTCACCTGTTGTGACCGATCCGAAAAAGGCCGTGGTGGCGCTGAAATGGGTCGTGGGCGAGATGGAAGAGCGCTATCGCAAGATGTCCAAGATGGGCGTGCGCAACATTGACGGCTATAATGGCCGCGTGCGCGAAGCGCTGGAAAAAGGCGAGATGTTCAAGCGCACCATCCAGACCGGTTTCGACGATGAAACCGGCGATCCGGTGTTCGAGACAGAGGAATTTGCGCCCCAGCTTCTGCCCTTTATCGTGGTTGTGGTCGATGAGATGGCCGACCTGATGATGGTCGCTGGCAAGGAAATCGAAGCCTGTATCCAGCGGCTTGCGCAGATGGCGCGGGCAAGCGGGATTCACCTGATTATGGCCACGCAGCGCCCCTCGGTCGATGTGATTACCGGCACGATCAAGGCCAACTTCCCCACGCGGATTTCGTTTCAGGTAACCTCCAAAATCGACAGCCGCACCATTCTGGGTGAACAGGGGGCCGAGCAGCTTCTGGGGATGGGCGACATGCTCTATATGGCGGGCGGTTCGCGGATCGTGCGGGTGCATGGCCCCTTTGTCAGTGATGAAGAGGTTGAAGAGGTGGTGAACCACCTGAAATCCTTTGGGCCACCAGATTACAAATCCGGCGTGGTCGAAGGCCCGGAATCGGACAAGGAAGCCGACATTGACGCTGTTCTGGGTCTGGGGGGCAACACCACAGGCGAAGATGCACTGTATGATCAGGCCGTGCAGGTCGTGATTCAGGATCGGAAATGTTCAACCAGCTACATCCAGCGCAAACTGGGCATCGGCTATAACAAAGCCGCGCGTCTGGTCGAGCAGATGGAAGACCAAGGGCTGGTGACGCCGGCCAACCATGTCGGCAAGCGCGAGATACTGATCCCAGAGCAGGGATAACCGGACGCGCACCAGTTGCCGTCAGCGCAATCCGGCGACCGCTATATGACGGGCGAGCGTCAGTGCTTTGTCTTCGGGCCGCGCCAAGCATCTGCGGACAGTTTTGCCGGTCGCGCGGAGCGGGCCGGATTTGACCCCAGCAACCAGATCATGCCCCGGTGGACGGCTTTTTCTTGCGCAAGGGTTGGAACGGGACAGGGATCAAGGCGTTTTGTCTGTGGCATCAGCGTTAACGCGTGCCGCAATGGGACGCAGATACATGAGTTCGGAACGTCGCAGCATCAGGACCGACTCGATCCTGCTCACGGCGGGGCTGTTGCTGATTTCGTATTTTCTTGGCGAAGTGCTGCTTCTGGTGTTCGCAGCGGTTGTGCTTGCGGTCGGCCTTGATGGGCTTTCATCGGCAATCGCGCGGCGCACGCCCCTATCTCGCGGGTGGGCGCTTTTAGAGCGTCGAGCCTTTAACCTGATGCATATCCAGCCCCACAGAAGAAGTTCCAGCATTCGTCCGGTGTGAAGAGGTCGCAGATTTCCGTGAGCGCGTCGAACATCTGATCGAATGTTCTGGCTCCAATCCTACGCAGATGTGCCTTGAGCTTTGAGAAAGCCATCTCGATGGGGTTGAGGTCAGGGGAGTATGGCGGCAGGTACAAGAACCAGCATCCCACATCTCTTAAAGCCGTCGCAGCAGCCTTGTTGTAATGGGTGGCGAGGTTGTCGCAAATAACGACAGTGCCTGGCTGTAATTCCGGGGCCAGGACATTTCGGACATAGGCCTCAAAGGCTTCACCATCCATTGCCCCTTTGATGACCCACGGCGCGATCAGATTGTCGTGCGTCAAACCAGCGATAAATGTCTGCGTTCCCCACGCCCCGAACGGGGCATCCATTTCCAGGCGCTTTCCGCAGAGACTGCGTCCGTATTGACGGGTCAGGTTGGTTTTGACGGAGGTTTCATCAATAAAGACAAGCCGATCAGGATGCGCTTGCATGGCAGGCAGGTGATGCCTGAACCAGTTCTTACGCCGCTCCTTCACATGAGCGCGCAACCGTTCGGTGGCAACCAGCGACTTTTTTTATATGTGTATCCGAGCTTGCGCAGAAACCGCCCGATGGAGGCCGCGTGCGCGGTAATGCCAGTGGCAGCTTCCAATGCACCGGCAAGTTCTGGCAAAGTGATATCACCATCCTGCGCCACCAATTCTTCCAGCAACGCTTGATGAGAAGACAGCTTCCCATGACCAGGAGGACGGCCTTGGGGCTCCGGCTCAATCGAACCCGTTTCCCGCAGCCTGCGTTGCCATCGCACACCAGTGGCGGCGGACAACTTCAGCCGTGCTGCTGCGGCACGACCGCTCAATCCTTCTACAATACACTCTTGAAACCGCGCACGAAGCGCTGACGGCAATGCTGATGACATAAGACATCCTCCCAAGGAACATGAATCACAAATCAACCTCAAAGGGAATCCATCGATTCACGTTTCAAGCGCGGCGCTCTAGTTATTTCGATCTCGGTCTTCTCATTCATCATTGCAGTGGCCAGCCTGTCTGCAGGGCGTCTGGTCATGCAATTGCAAGACGTGGGCGAGGCGGTGGTCGAGTTTGCAGAGCAAGCGCATGACTGGCTTACGGGTCTTGGCGTGATGCAGGAAGAAGATGACGAGAACGGCGGGCTGGCCAGTGCCGTGCGCGACATGTCGGGGCAGGCGCTGACGTGGGGGATGACCGCGCTTGGTGCTATTACCAGCTTTGTTATCCTTGTGGTCCTGACAGGTTTCATTGCGGTGAATCCTGCGCTTTACCGGGGCGGAGCACTGCGTCTGGTGCCGCCCGCGAAACGCGGGATCGCAGAAGAAACGCTGTCCGCACTCGCCCATGCGCTGCGCTGGTGGTTTCTGGGGCAGCTTGTGTCTATGGCGCTGCTTGGGGTTTCGGTCGGGCTTGGGCTGTTTGTGCTTGGCATCGAGCTTTGGCTTGGTCTTGCAGTTCTGACAGCGTTGCTGACGTTTATCCCCTTCATTGGGCCGCTGATCGCGGCGGTGCCGGTCATAGCAGTGGGGTTTGCCGCAGGTATGCAAACAGGGCTGATTGTTCTGGCGGGTTATCTGGTGATCCAGAACCTTGAAGGCAGCGTCGTCAATCCGCTGATTCAGCAAAGAGCTGTCAATCTTGCCCCGGCGCTTCTGATCGCGGTGCAGGTGCTGCTGAGTCTTGTTTTTGGTGTGATGGGGTTGATCCTTGCCGCCCCGCTTACAATCGTGGGGATGGTCGCAGTCCAGAAGCTGTGGGTAGAGCATACGCTGGGAGAGCGCATAACCTAGCGCAAACCGCTTCGGCCGTTCTGCCCAAGGCACAGGCCATATCCAGAACGCCGGAAATACAAGAGAGGTGACAGTGCCAACTGCCGACATATACTCGCCCGAACCGAATATGCTGGAGCGCAGATTTGCCGATTATCTGGCGCAACACGGCGCGGAAAGCGGCGGCAGCGCACACCCCTCGCGCGCCCGATTGGCCGAGATTGGCCGTGTTACGCGCTGGGTCATTGGCCTGTCGGCGCTGGCGGGGCTTGTGTCGGGCGGGCTGATCGGGGTCACCGAAATCTGGATGCGTCAAACATATCTCGGCGGGATGGACGGTTTCGACTGGGAAGACGCCCTGCCCTATTGGTCTGCGTTCTACGCCTTTGTGGGCGTGGTCAGCGCGGTAGAGATTGCCTTGCTATACGCCTTGGCGCTGAACGGGATTGCGCGCGTCACACAGCAATCGGGGCTGAACCTGTCACGCGGCGATGGGCCGGAACTGTTCTCTCATAGTCTTGCGCGGGCCGCGCTGGAGTTTCCCAGCCCAAAGGTCGAGATTTACGGGATTGACCCCTATGTCCATGTCTCGGCATGGAAGCTTGTAGCGCTGAATATTGCCTATAAGCTGAAGGTCGGGGTCAGCAGTTTCATCCTGCGGGTGTTCTTGCGCAGGGTGGCCGCGCGTATGGCGATCCGTGGCATGGTGCCCTTGTTCGCTGGCCCGCTTTACGCGGTCTGGAATGCCTATATCATCTGGCGCATCATGGCCGAAGCGCGGGTGCGCACATTGGGGCCATTTGCTGTCGACGGTCTGATGGATGCGCATTTTGACGATGTCAGTGGACTGGATGCCACCGAAAGGGATGTGATCTTGCAGGCGGCAGGCGAGATGCTGACCCGTGGGCGCGATGCCCATCCGAACCAGATTTATCTGATGACCCGCCTGCGCAAGGCGTTGGAACGTGACGAGGATATTTCCCTCGACTGGTCAGCGGTGCGCGACCATTTGCCTGCGCTGGATGCCGCCAGTCAGACCCGCGTGCTTGACTTGCTGACATTGTCTTGTGTGATCGGCGCGCGCACGCACCGCGAACAGACCGAATTTCTGTCCAACGCCTGTGATGCGTGCGGCGCGACGCTGGATGAAAAGCGCCTGAAAGCGCTGCGCAAAGCTCTGACGCGCGGCGATCAGATCACGCGCGCGGCGCTTTCAGACACCCGCAGCGACGGGATCGCCCATACCGCCTGACCATGCGTGCCCCGCCCCCTTGATCTGCCACAACACCATGAAAGATGATCCGGTGCATACCGCTGTCGGGCTTGGCGGCACTGCTGAGATTCCCCTGTGGTTCGGGCGGAACAGAAACGCCGCGAGAATTGCTGACAAAAGGGACTTTCAGAGCGGGCTGTGTAAACTAATTTGCTGCAATGCAGCATTTACTCTTGCTGCGGCGCAGCATCGCCCCCAAGTATAGGTGTAACAACCCATAACCCAAGGAGCATTTCAATGACCAAGCAATCCACCACCAAAGCCGTAGCCCCTGAAGCAAAGATCGCTGCGAGCGAAGCCAAGCCTGCGGTCAGCAAAGCAGTGGAAACACCGCAAGATGTTGTCACCAAAACCGCCAATGACGCGACCAAAGTTGCCACGGATGCTGGCAAAGAGGTCGTAGAACGTGCCGTCGCCACTGCGCGCGAGGCCAGCGCGCAAGTTGCCAGCATGACCGAAGACACGCAGAAGACGCTGGGCGAGACGATCGAGAAACTCTCGGTGCGGATGCACGGTCTGAGCAGCTTTGGTCAGCAGAACCTTGAAGCGCTCTCGAAAGCGTCAGAGATCTCGGCAAAAGCGTTCGAGAATTTCAGCGGCGAGATCGCAGCCTATACCAAAAAGGCCCACGAGGACCGCATCGCGGCTGTTCAGGACCTGTCCAACGCCAAATCACCCACCGAACTGGTGGAAAAGCAGATGTCGTTTGCGCAGCACGCCTTGGATGGCTGGGCGCAGCAGGCGATCCGCATGAGCGAGATTTACACCTCGGCGACGAAAGAAGCAGCGGTACCCCTTGGGGCGCGCGTTTCTGCGGTGACCGCAGAATTGCAAAGCACAGCCCGGTAATCGGTTAGCAAAAGAAAAAGGGCCACGGCCCTTTTTTTAACCCAACAAGAATTGTGAGAAGTACATGTTCGACATTGATGATGTCCCCGACGCCATGCAACCCCTGTTCGCGTTCACGACAGCGTATCATACAATGACGATGGCAGCAGGCGAAGTGTTCTTGCGGCGCTCGATGATGTTTGCACACGGATCGGTCAGCATGAACGAGGCCGTTTCCATGGTGGTCGAGAAGGCAACAGCCTTTGCGGAATCAAACACTGCCGCCTCGACCGCATTGGCAACGGGCAAAGACCCGGTGGAGGTTGCCCATGCTGCACTCGCCCCTTACGGCACGCGGACTGCGGCCAATATCCGCGACCTGCGCGGCTTTGACTGAAGGGCGCGCCTGTACTGAGCTGCCGCGCTAATCTTGCTTAAAATCAGGTTTTGCTGCGCCTTCAAGCGCTGGGTTCAGGATGCAATGCGCAGGTCATGTCGGGCCACTTGACTTGCCGACATGAGAAGGCGCAAAGCAGCTTTGACACCAGTTCCTTTGGAAGACGCAGGCATTGTCCACGAACCCCTATGAAACCGTCGGTTTTTACGACTCCGCCATTGCTGCGGGCAAACATCGCGCCATTGTAGGTGGACGGTGGGAAGAGACTGGACGGATCGAGCTGACGATCCTGCGCGAAGGCGGCCTTTTGCCGCATCATCATCTTCTGGACATCGGGGCGGGCGCGCTGCGGCTGGGCTGCAAGGCCGTGCCCTATCTGGACCCTGGCCACTATTGGGCAACAGATGCGTCTCGTGATATCCTGCTGGCGGGTTATCGGACGGAACTGGACAACCCGACCAGACTGGACCCTGCGCGTTTGATAGAAGATGCGCGTTTCGAGTTTCCGGGTATTCCTGACACCATAACCCATGCCATAGCCTTTGCGGTTTTTCCGCATCTGCCAATGACTCACCTGCGCTACGCCCTGACAAACCTGCGCCGCTTCGACCGGCTGGAGCGCTTTTTGTTTACAGTGTTTCTTGCCCCTGATCCGGCCACGGCAATGACGCCCTTCCGACAGGCTGACGGTGTTGTGACCCATGCCCAACGCGCGCCCTATCACATTCTTGCTGATGACCTGGCCGATCTGGTGCACGGCTGCGGCTGGCACATGACCCGCAGCAGCGTGATGCTACCGCGCGGTCAGATACTGTTTACAGCGCAGCCCATTCGGGCCTGAAACCCGCGCAGAACCGCGAAGGGCTATGGCGCAATCTATCGGGCGGATTGCTGGCGCGATGGGCAAAGTGCCAAATTCATTACGGCACGAAATGGATACGAGAGGCCAGTTCATCCGAGCTGATCCCCAGCAGATCCGCCGTTTTTGACAGGTCGTAGTCACATTTCTCATACGCCAACTGGATACAGATATCTTCCAGCACTTGCGCAGTTTGCGTCACAATCTCGGCCAAGGGCAGATGCCCGACCTCATCAATCGCCTTCTCGACAGCCGCAGTTGCGCGCCCTTGGAAAACGGATGTCTTTGCTTTTGCCCCGCCCGAATCGGAGGGGTGAAACTGCTGCGCGCTTTGGCTATCCTCCAGGGATTGCACCATCTCATGCAGCGCGGTGTTGAATGTCTTTTGCATTTTCACCGAAGGGCGCAAATCCCGGCAAACGACAATGGAACGCCCGTTATCCACAGCGATCCGGCGCACCAGCAGCGGCACCCCCTCACCCTTCGGATCGTTTGGAATAATGAAGTTCAGGTGACGCCAGACAGGCGCATCTTGCTTTTGTGCGGACCACAGCATGTCAAGCTTGCGCCAGCTGTCCTTGCTGACGATGCTTTGAAGGGGTTTGTCAATCCAGTCTTCACCGATGAGGTCATCTACCGCACCGCCACGGATAATATCCTCTACAACATTCGCGTCCGTCACCAGCAAACACAAGTCACTTGCAGCGACGACAATCTCTTCCAGCACCGCAGGCGGGAATGCTGCGAAATTAAGGGAAAAACTGGTTCTAGCGCGCTTGAGTGTCGTCATGATAAGTTCCGCCTGCCGTATCTGTCGTTTGTTATGGCTCAATTAGCGTTTGTTATGCGTGCCCATGTGCGATAGAACATATAGTGAACATACTGTGTGGAGGGGTATATATGGACCACGACATCTTTCTGGTTTGGCTCAATGAGACGGATAACCTCTCGCCGGACCAGCGCGCCGAGGCGAGTCGGATCCTTTCTGGGTCTCCGTCATTGCAGGCGGTGGTCGATCTCCTTGAGGCAAAGGTTCGTGAGGACCGTATCTGCCCGCACTGCGCTTCAGAAGGAGCTATCATCAGGGGTCATGCAAGTGGCCTTTCCCGGTTCTTTTGCAAAGGCTGCGGCAAAACCTTCAACGCGTTGACCGGTACTCCGCTGGCGCGCCTGCGCCACAAGGGCCGTTGGGCAGAGTTCGCTGCTTCGTTACGTGACGGCGAAACGGTAAAGGTATCCGCTGAGCGTTGCATGGTGGCGCGCACGACCGCTTTTCGTTGGCGTCATCGTTTTCTTCGGGCGGTGACGGCTGGGGCGATCAAGTTGCGCGGCATCGTCGAAGCCGACGAGACCTTCTTTCTGAGCAGCCGAAAAGGTGAACGAAACCTTGATCGTAAGGCCCGTAAACGTGGCGGCAAGGCCGCCAAACGCGGCTTGTCGGAGGAGCAGGTTCCGGTCTTGGTCGCAGCCGACCGATCCGGCACCACCATAAGTGCTGTCTTGCCAGCAGTGACGGCCGCACATCTGCAGGCGGTTTTGCAGCCGCTTCTCGATCCTGATGCGCTCTTGGTCACTGATGGCTGCACCAGTTACCCGCCTTGCGCAGCAGCAATGGGCATCAGCCATGAAAGCCTCAACCAGACTGCAGGACAACGTGTTCGCGGGGAGTTGCACATTCAAACCGTGAACAGTCGACATGAGCGGCTCAAGACATTCCTGCGGCGCCATCGCGGCATCGCAACCAAGTACTTGGACAGCTACCTGCGCTGGTTTCAACTTGCAGTCATTCCAAAACACCAAACTCCCCGCGCGATACTCGCCGCCGCCGCAGGAATCCTGCCTATCTCAAGGCACGCATAATTAACGCCAATTGAGCCTTTGTTATTTGCCGGTGCAAATGATCGGATAACTCGTTTATCCTAAGGCCCACGTGATCGGCCTGCAAGAAATTGTATTGGTTGACAGGTGCGGTGATCGCCGACCCCCCGACAATGATCTCAATACGTTGCGAGCTGTCCGCGTTCCGCCAGTCAGATATCATATCGGCCAAGCCCACGAAAGCAGTATCCGTGCTGACAGAAAGCGCCAAGGCATCGACCGGTTCGTGCTGTAGCAGCCCCGCAACCTTCGCGGTGTTGGTGCCGTCAACAAATGTGACATTCCAGCCCTGCAAGTTCAGCGATTCTGCCATAATACGCGCGCCAAAATCATGCGTATCCTCCGGCGCAACGGCCACGATAACGCGCCCCAATGACAAGACCCTATCCTGTTTTCTGGCCAAACGGTCAGTCGCACCAAGGGTCTCTATGATCTTGTGCATAAGGCTATAGGCGAAGGCGATTTGCTCGAATCCTGCCCTGTCTTCGGTCCAGTCGCGCCCAAGCTCTGCGATGGTTGGCAAAAGCAGCTGCAAATATACCGCCGTGCCGTCATGTCGCCGCGATGCCCTGAACGAAAGACAAAGTCTTAACGAGGCGGCAAATTGGCCATTCAATAGCGCGTCATGCAAAGCGTTGACCGAAAGCATATCCGATACGGACGACACCGCGTCGCTAAAGGCCGCCCCCTCGGATTGCGCGTGATCGGCCAGTTTGATTGCCTGTGCCCCGATCTTGCGGCTGAGCGCTTCGATCCCTTGAACCAGCCAGGATTCACAGCCTTGGTCCACACCTTTGTCCAACTCCCGCGCCCCTCCCTCTGGCCGTATGTTCCTTGGTGTTCGGTCTGTCAGACCTTAGTGCAACTCGGACGATCGCTGCGGTTCGCTGTGGACTTACATCCAGCACGCCTGTCAGCGGTTTTGCGACACACCACGCCTTTCGACCTTGTTTCCCTCTGCGCAGTGGCCGCCAACCTGCTGTCGTGGAACAAAAACCCCCTTGATCATGCAACTCAAGTAGCTTTGCCGTACCCCTCGTCAAACAAACACTACCACACCGCAGCGGAAATTTCTACGAGAGCGACAAGCTGTCAGGGCGTGGCCCCTGCGCCGCCCTTCACGGATGAGTTATGCAGCGACGCGCCACCACCTGAAACTTTCGCACACAGGCTGCCGTAACCTGCCCACATCGCGCCAATGCCGGTGGAACAACGAGCGTTATTCACGCGCCGCGCATTCAGCACCACCGCGCTGATGGCAAGGCCATTTGCGCGCGCCGTGATGCGACACATATGAACAGAGAAGGACCACACTATGAGAAAACTAACATCAGTGGCAGTATTTGCGGCGTCGATCGGGTTTCTGGCGGCCTGCACGAATGACCCGCAGATCAACGCAGCTACAGGCGCTCTCGCGGGTGCGGCTGTCGGCTCCAAGGTGGGGTCGGGTTCGGGGCGGACGGCCGCAATGCTTGGCGGCGCGGCTGCCGGCACGGTCTTGGGCGGCAACGCGCGCACCAACTGAGGGTTGTCACGTGCGGGCCGCGCCCATGCCCTGCCGATCCTGCGATCCAAGACATTGGGGTGACGGCGTCAGGGCATTTTCAGCTTGGTGAAACTTCCCCGTATATCGATCCGTAACTTTACCACAACACGCCAACACAGGCGTCCAATGGGAGAACACGACATGAGACTTTCAATTCGCGCGGCGCTGATGACCGCAACGGTATTCATCGCCATACCCGCTGCCGCGCAGATGGCAGAGAACCCGATGGTTGGCGGCGCACCGATGCTTGCAGAGCGCAACATCGTCGAGAACGCTGTAGATTCCGCAGATCACACGACACTGGTTGCCGCTGTGCAGGCCGCCGGTCTGGTCGACACGCTGCAATCCGAAGGGCCTTTTACAGTATTCGCACCCGTTAACGCGGCGTTCGAGGCACTGCCCGAAGGCACCGTCGACACACTGTTGATGCCCGAGAATGTAGATGCGCTGACCGAAGTGCTGACCTGTCATGTGCTTGGCGCAAATGCGATGTCCGATGTCATCAGCGGCATGATCGCGGATGGTGGCGGTGTTCACATGGTGGAAACACTGGGTGGCTGCATGCTGGAGGTGCGCGCGTCAAACGGCATGATCACCCTGACGGATGAGACGGGTGGCACCGCAACTGTGACCATTGCCGATGTCGTGCAGTCCAACGGTGTGATCCATGTGATCGACCGCGTCCTGCTGCCCGCAGCCGATGACGCCGCGATGCAGGGCGACACGCCAATGGAAAGTGGTATGGATGCAGGGGATAACCCAATGGTTGGCGGCGCGCCGATGTTCGCGGATCGCAACATCATCGAGAACGCTGTAAACTCGGCGGATCACACAACGCTGGTTGCAGCGGTGCAAGCCGCGGGCCTTGTCGAGACATTGGAAGGCGCTGGGCCGTTTACCGTCTTTGCACCCACCAACGCTGCATTTGACGCGCTGCCCGATGGCACGGTCGAGACGCTGCTGATGGAAGAAAACCGCGATATGCTGGCTGGAATCCTGACCAGCCACGTTGTCGCTGGCAATATCTCGGCCGCAGAGCTTGCGTCGATGGCGCGTGCTTCATCGGACGGGTTTCATCACTTCAACGCGGTCTCTGGGGCTGCATTATCCGCACAGGTCCGTCCATCGGGCGATGTTTATATCTTCGATGAGAACGGCAATGCCTATCTGGTCAGTGTTGCTGACGTGAACCAATCCAACGGTGTGATCCACGTCGTTGATGGTGTGCTTCTTCCGCGCTGATAGCAGTAATGCGGCAAGGCGGGTCTGACCCCGCCTTGCCAGATCCGCGATCTTGATCAACGCTTGGGCCTTATCCGGTATGTAAAACTAAAGACCGGGCACAGGTTTCGCGCAAAATATGGCCCGATCAGCGCCCGCCTAGTCCTGCGATTCACTCGATTTGCGGATAAAGCCGGATAAGCTTTGTGCGCGCGTCTTGAGTTGTGAACTGCCAGTTGGTTTTGGCGCGTTGGGAGTTGCGATTTGTTGTCCATGCATCGACTTCGGCCTTCAGCATAGTTTTGTCCGGGATGCGCCGGGCCAGACATTGGCGAGCGAGGACGCTGAGTTCACATTCAGCGATGTTGAGCCAAGACCCATGTTTTGGCGTGTAGTGCCATTCGAACCGTTGTGCGATGCGGCGCGCTTGGGCAGGCGGGAAAGCCTCGTACAGCGATGCAGGGTTGTGGGTGTTCAGATTATCCTGCACGAGATCGATCTTTTCGGCATAGGGAAAGTGGAGATCAGCCAGATCGCGCAGGATATGGGCATAATCGATGGCAGTGCGTCGATCGCGTATCTCGACGTGGCGCCAGCCCTCCAGAGGAGCGAATAACATGAACAGGCTGGCGACACCTGCGCGTTCATATTCGTAGTCATGGCGCGCCTCGCGCCCTGGCTGCATGGGAATGGGTGTGCGGGTCTCACGGGTCAATTGTTTGCTGGTCTCGTCCAGACAAACCAGCGGACGGTTTTGATCGTGTGGACGGGTGTAGACGTCCAGCACATTCTCCATGGCCGCCACGAAACCAGCGTTGGCTTTGGGTGGGATTACCCAGTACCGGTTCCGGTGCGGTTTGAGCGCGTTTTTTTAAGCGTGCGTTGGATTGTGGTATCACTGGCCTGCTCAACAATGCCCAGTTCGACAACCCGCTTTTCCAACAACCTGAGTGTCCAGTGCGTATATCCTTCGGGTGGTTCGGAACAGGCAAGCGCGATCAGCTTGGCCTCGGCTTGCCCATCGAAGATCCGAGGTTGTGAAAGCGACGCTGGAACTTTGCGCGCTAAAGTCGCCTCAAGCCCTTCCTCCACAAGTTGGCGCCGGGTGCGGAAAACAGTCGAGAGACTGGTCTCTAATGCCTCGGCAATGCGCGCATCTTCCCATCCCGGGCCATCAGAGGACACATCCGCCTTCAGCAAAATCCGCGCCTTCAGCAGTCTGTAGGCGGCTTGCCGACCCGTTCTGATCATCCCTTCAAGGTGTTCACGCTCCTCTGTCGTCAGTCGAACTACATACTTCGGCTTGCACCCTCTTGTCATCATCTCACCCCCAGAAAGCTGCTACGCTCCACAGAGATTCAGAAAAAATCAAAGCTGTCAAATACCCCGAAGCGAGGCACTAGTTTCCGCTCGACCATAGAGGCGCGGCAGATCGGAATAGCGATCAAGAACCGTATTTCCGTGCAACATTTTATGGGCTGGGTATCTTCTTATGGGCTGGGTATCTTCGTGGTGGCAAGCATATCACACAGAGTGCCTCTTAGCGATCTCGCAGAGACGCTGCGCAACCAGACCCTGCTTGAAATCGCCTCTGCCAGAAACTGCCGGCAGTTCAAGAGGAACCAGAGGCAACCGCCTATCCCGCCCCTGAGAAAGCTGGCGCATCACCGCACAATCAACTCGGCATGTAGGGCACCGGCTGCATTGATACTGTTCAGTATGTCAATCATGTCACGCGGGGCGACCCCCAGTGCGTTCAGTCCCGCGACGATGTCGGAAAGCGTGGTGCCGCCTTGCAGTTCTGCCAGCGCAAGTGGTGGCGCATCTTCAATCTGGGCTGCTGTGCGCGGAACGACGATGGTTTCGCCTTGCGCAAACGGATTGGGTTGTACCACAAGCGGCGTTTCCTCGACCCGCAAAGTCAGCCCGCCTTGTGCAACTGCAACGCGGCTGATCCGGACATCCTCGCCAATGACGATCGTGCCAGAGCGCTGATCCACAACGACACGGGCCCGCATTTGCGGAACGATCCTGAGGTTTTCGATGCGAGCGAGCGCATGTGCGGCAGACGCGACCTTCAAGTTGCGCAGATCCAACTCAACCGTCCCGGAATCGGTCATCGTCGCAACACGTTGGTTGAATTCAAGGTTCACGCGCTCCTCGATCCGGAATGCGGTCGTGAAGTCGGGGACGCGTAGTGCCAGTCGAATGCGCTCCAGACTGGCCAACTCGAAATCCACTTCGCGCTCGACTCGCGCCCCCAGCGGAATTGAGCCAGAGGTCGGAACACCCCGCGCCTCCCGCGCCGCCTGCCCCTCTGCCGCAGCACCCCCTGCGATGATTGCGCCCTGTGCAACCGCATAAATCGCCCCATCCGCCCCGTTCAGGGGTGTCATGACCAAAGTGCCCCCAAGCAGGCTGCTTGCATCACCAATCGCCGATACTGTCACATCGACACGTCCCCCTGCGCGCGCAAAGGGCGGCAGTGTGGCGGTTACGATGACCGCTGCGACATTTCTCGGGCGAAACTGCTCACCCGTTACATTGACCCCCAGCCGTTCCAGAATGTTGGACAATATATCTTCGGTGAACGGAGAGTTCCGTATTCCGTCACCGGTCCCGTCCAGCCCCACGACCAGCCCATAGCCCAACAGATCATTGCCCCGAACCCCGTCAAATTCGACAAGGTCTTTCAGCCTGACCGAAGCCCCGGCCGTCAAGGCGAACAGGGTCAGGATACATGACAATATGAATGTTCTGAAATGGTATCGGATCATCGCAGATAGGCCGATAGTGACAGCCGCGAAAGCCGTGCGGTCAGGTTGTAAATCATATCAAGCTGCGTGATCGCCTGTTCCAGCCGCATGGCCGTTTCATATGGATCAGCTTCTGTCAGCTCTGCTCGTGTGATCGCCATTGCGGTGTGCTCTGCCTCGGCTCTCGCGCGCCCGATTGAGGCGCGTTCTTCCTCCACGCCAAGGCGGGCGGACAACCCGATAAGGGACTTTTCTGATGCCGCCAGACTGAAAGAAGCCCGTTCAAGCATCGCCTTTTGCTGGGGCAGATCGCCTTCAAACAGCCCTTTTGACAGGATCGCGCCTGTTGCCAATGCTGCCAGAAACTCCCTGATACTCTGATCTTGTGCTGTTATCTCGACGCCGACAGTTACACCGTGACCAAGCGCCACCCTTTCGGGGATGGGGGGACCGCCCAGATATGCGGTTGCGTCGAACTGGCCCCCATCGGCGAACCACCCCGCAATAAATGCTTGCGCCGCCTCTGCGTCAGCGCCTGCGGGCAATGCTGTCGTCAGATCACTGAGCATTGCGTCAAGCATGTCATCGGCAGCAATCAATGCTGTGCCATTGCCTGATATGCCTGCAAACAGCGCGCGTCCCGCGAAATTGGTATTCAGCTGCGACACGGACTCCTGAAATTTGCGCGCCATCATGTCGATGCCGCCCGATATTTCCCCGCCATTCGCAGTGGTGTTGCGAACAATCTGCTCCAAGACTCCAGACTGCGCTGTGGTGCTCAGGTTGCCCAGAATGGACTGCTGCAACGACAAGAATATTCCGGCAGATTGTGCGCTTGTCTTGCGCGCGGATGCCATATTCATCGCATTGGTCACGCTTGAGAGCATTGAGAAGTCACCGCGCAGTTTGCTGGCCTTGTCTTTCACAGCGCCGGTCGTCAGTTCATGAGACAGGGTTGCGACCGACCGCTTCAAGCCAGTGCCCTGGCGTTGCAACGCAAGGCGCTGCGCCATGTCCCCGAATGTGAGTGCTTTCATTATCTGATCTCCAGCAGCGAACGCCACATTGCATCGACGGTTGCGATGACCCGCGCATTGGCTGCGTAGGCTTGTTCAAGAACCAGCAGCTTGCTCAGTTCCGCGTCGGTATCCACGCCGCGCGCGGCGAATGCATCTTCGAGTGCTGAGACGCGGGCCATGTTGACGGCCCCGCGCTGGTCCTGCGCAAGGCGTTTCGCGGCGATCATCGATAGCGCGTCAGATGCGTGCGCGGCGGCAGGTTTTGCGGCATGGGTTCCGGCTGGCAACGGGGATGGCGTGTTCAGCGCACCCAGCATTTTGGAGAGGAGCGTATTGTCCAGTGTCATGCCAAGTGGTTCCGTACTCAAACCCAGACCATGCCGGAGCCGCCACACTGCGCCGCCACTGCCCGGATCGGCCATAGGGTTCAGCCGAATCTGGCCTGCGCTGCCTGTTAAATCTGCGGGCAAACCGGACATATTCGCCATCGAAAATAGGCCGAACGCACCGGGTGCCAGACTGGGGTCAAGATCTGGCTGGCTGAAACGGGTGATCAGATCTTGGGCGCGTGTATCCAACTGGTTTTGAACGGTGGGGGCTATGATATCACGAATTTCCAGCAATGCCCCCAACCGCCCGGCTGAGAACAGCGCGTTTTCAGAGTGTAAGTTCCGACCGTTGAGGGTGACATGCGACAGGGCGCCGTTCTCAATGGTATCGCCGGGGCCGGGAGCCTGAGTTCGGACGAAGCCGAATTGCGCCGCAGTTCGGTCAACGAGGATCGATCCATCTTGGCCCATCACCATGACGCGGCCATCATTTCGGGGGATTTCGCGGATGGAAACAATGCTCGACACATCGTTAATGAGGCGTTGCCGGGCATCCATCAGGCTTTCAGGCGCACCGCCCAGCAAGGTTTGTTTTTGTATCTTGTCATTGAGGTCGGCAATGGCGCGAAGTGATTGATTGAGCGCCCCGACGTCATTTGCGATGCCGGAATCGGCCGTGTCGCGCTGAACCTTAAGCGTGTCGTTCAATGTGGCAAAGCTGCGCGCGATGTCTGTGGCTGCCTGACTGACCTTGTGCAAAAGCGCGTCAGAGTCTGGTTGGGTAGCGGCATGTTGAAGCGACACTTCCAGCGCATTGATGAGATTGGTCAGCCCGCCGGGTTCATCAGGCATCCCGAACACAGATTCGATCCGTGTCCAGAAGTCCGACAGGACATCATCTTGTGACTTGAGCGCCTTGGCATGGCGCAGATCGGCCAGCAGCATCGGGTCGACATCGCGTGTGATGCCTGTGCTCATCACGCCACTTCCCTCCAGGCCGGTTACGCGCGCGGCTTGTGTAAGCGCGCGGACGCCATACCCCTCGGTCTGGGCGTTGGCGATATTGTCCGCGACAAGTTGGGTGCCGCGGGCGGTCAGGCTGAGGCCACTCAGGGCGGCAGAGAGCGATAGTGACAAAGACATGATATGGCCTCATGCGGTGGTGGGATCAGCGCTTGATATTGGTTGTTTCCTGAAACATCTCGTCAAATGTCTGGATAACCTTTGCGTTTGACGAATAGGCGCGCTGGGTCTGGATCAGCCCTGTCAACTCTGCCGCGACATCTGTTGCGGATTCTTGCAAGGAGAAGCCCACAAATTCACCTACAGGGCCGTTGCCTGCATCCCATAGGAAGAAGGCACCGCTGTCGCGGGACACTTGAAAGGTTTGCGAGTTCATCGAGGTCAGACCGTTCGGATTTGGAACATCCACGATGGGGATGCGGTACAGGGTTCTGCGAAAGCCCTGATCATACACAGCATCCAGATTGCCATTGGCATCGACCATAAGGCCGACAAGATTGCCCGCGCCGGACCCGTTTTGTTCAATTCCGGCGGGAGAGAAGGATGTTCCCCGCTGGGCCAGGCCCCCATTCTCGCCATAGCGGCCGATATAGAATTCTATCTGCTGCGGCGCGATATCGAGGGTGATCGCGCCGCTGACCGGGTCATAATCCCCAAGGCCGCCGCCACCGGCGACTGCGACAGACGCCAATGTGCCGCCCTGTCCGGGCGTGTCATCAAAGACCAGATCATAATCACCCAGCAGCGCGCCGGTTTGCGCATGTTCGAGGCGCATTTGCCACGTGTTTTGTACTGCCCCTACATTCGGGGTAAGTTCGACATCAATCATCTCTGGCAGGCCGAGCGAATTAAAGAACTCTACAGACATTCGCAATGGTTCCCCATTTGCGGTTGCCAGAGTTGCGGATGCAGGCAGATTGACACCGAAATTTATACGAGATGTTTCGGAAAATGCCTGTTGATTGACCTCGATCTTGATGGGCCGCAGACCCGCCGTGCTGTCGCGCGGGAAGGCCGGGACGGACCCGTCCAGAATGGCGGGCCAGCCAAGCAATGTATTTCCGGCGTCGTTTCGCAGATAGCCATTCGCATCTTGGCGGAATGATCCGGTTGTCGCCAGAAGCAGCGGCGCGGACCCGTCTTGCAATTTTGCGCCAAGTTCGGTTGTCACGGGCAGAAAGCCACGCCCTGACAAGGCAATATCGGTGGCGTTCTGAGTTCCGAGCAATGACCCCCCCTGATCGACTTGCCGCAGGGTTGTCGTGCGGACACCACCAGCCGCATAGGTTCCCTGCCCCGCAATCCCCGACCCGACCACCATAGAGTGAAACGATGTTTGCGCGCGGCGATACCCATAGGTTGCCGAATTGGCGATGTTGTCGGAAATCGTCGCAAGCCGTGTCGCGTTTGCGCGCAGCCCCGCAACGCCTGCATTCATTGATGACGAGATGCTCATATCCGCTCCATTCCAAGATGATTCTCAAGATGAGTATGGAGCTTGAGCCTTAATTTCCCCCTAACAGGTCAGTCCGGTGCGAACTGGCGTAGCAAGATCAGCTCGACCCGATTGTTGCGCGCTGCGGTTGACACCTGATCTGCCAGTGATTGGTCGGCATGGCCCGTGACCCGATTGACCCGTGTCTGGGGCAAGCCTGCGTTTTCCAGCAAGACATGCACCTTGGTCGCCCGATCCATTGAGACAGGCCAGACCGGGTTTTCCAGAAAGACCGACGGGAAGCTGCGCGAATGCGCCCCGATCGCCACCGGATTAACCACTGTGCGAAACGCATCAGCGATAGAGGCGATCAAAAATTCCAGCACAGGGCTGGGGGTATTTGTGACATCCTCAAACAGGCTTTGGTGTTCCAGATCAAACAGCTCCACGATCAAGCCTTCATCGCTCATACGGATTGCGACATGATGAAACGCCGCTGCAAGGTTTTCATCCTGCGCCGCAAAATCCATCAACGCCTCCATGACGCGCTCAAGGGCAAAAACCTCTGACTGGTATTTCTCCAGCGTGGCAACAGTGTCGGTTATCGAATGCTCGACCGACAATGATGTTCCGCCAAACAGGTCGCTTCCACCCGCGGAGTCGCTGCGAATTGTCCGCGTGTCCGAGAAATAATCGGCAATTCCCTTGCGCTTGTCGTCTGTCACCGACCCCAATAGCCAGAGCATCAGGAAAAACGCCATCATGGCTGTCACAAAATCTGCATAAGCAACTTTCCACGCGCCGCCATGGTGGCCACCCCCGGCGATAACTTTCTTGCGCTTGATAATAATCGGCCTGACATTGTCAGTTTTCTGCATGATCCCACCTGTTTCAACACCCAAGGCCAGATTACCGCGAAGGATTGAACAGGGTGTTAACAGGCGCAGATTGCATGGCTTCAGATCACATTCACATCAGAAGCAGGTATATTGCGCTAAACGTCAGCATCACTAACCACATGGGGGTTACAAATATTACGTCTTTCGCTATTGTAGGTAAAAAAATATTGAGGTCGAAATGAGCAGACTGATCCTCCTTGTGATGGTGGTTGCGACGTTTGCCGCCTGTGGCAGACGCGATGCGCAATTCTCCGCACCGCGGAATCTTGAAAATGCCTGCCTGATGGAGCGGGAACGCCCGCAATATTTTGCAGCCATGCGTGCAACAGAACGACGTTGGGGCCTGCCCGTGCCAGTGCAGATGGCGATTATCCATGCGGAAAGCCGGTTCATTGGCGATGCACGGACCCCTGTGCGCTATACGCTGGGCGTGATCCCGATGGGGCGGCAATCCTCGGCGCTGGGCTATTCGCAAGCGCTGGACGGCACTTGGGATGAATATGTCAGCGAGGTTGGCAATCGCAGATCATCGCGCACCAATATCCGCGACGCCACTGATTTCGTTGGCTGGTATACGAACAAGACCCGCGAACGCAACGGCATTGCGCTGAGTGATGCGCGCAACCAGTATCTGGCCTATCATGAGGGGCATACAGGTTTTCGGCGTGGGTCGTATAACTCCAAGCCTTGGCTGCTAGGGGTTGCTGATCGCGTTGCATCTCGGGCGGCCATGTATGACCAGCAGTTGCGCGGATGTGGGCGCCGCTGACGACTGGCCTGCCGGTCAGGCAGGCCAGGTTTTCGCAACCATCGTCAGCACATCATACAGCGCGACAAGCTCGCCAGTGTCCTTGCTGATCTGACAATCCCAGCGCACTTCGCCATAATCCCCTTCTGCGCGGGGGTTTATGTCCTTGCACGTCAGCTGCACGCCCAACTTGTCGCCGGGATAAACCGGGGTCAGGAACCGCAAGTTGTCGATGCCGTAATTGGCCAGTACCGGCCCCGGATCGGGCTGCACGAACAGCCCGGCAGCGAAAGACACGATCAAGTAGCCATGTGCCACGCGCCCCTCGAAGAACGGGTTGGCGCGGGCGGCATCCTCATCCATATGGGCGTAGAACGTGTCGCCGGTGAAGTCTGCGAAATGCGCGATATCTGCAAGCGTGATTTCGCGCTGTTCGGTGACAAGCTGGTCGCCGATGCGCAATTCGGCCAAGGATTTGCGGAACGGGTGCTTGCCTGCGCGGACTTCTGCCCCGTCCAGCCAACGCCCGGTGACAGCGGCCAACAGGCGCGGTGCGCCCTGAATGGCAGTTCGCTGCATGTAATGGTGCAAGCCGCGCATACCGCCCAGTTCCTCGCCCCCGCCAGCGCGCCCCGGCCCGCCATGCACCAGCATCGGCAAGGGAGAGCCGTGGCCGGTTGATGATTTGGTACTGTCACGGTTGCCGATCATGACGCGGCCATGAAAGGGGGCAAGGCCAAGCACCACCTCTTCGGCCACATCGGGCGCATTGGTGAACAGCGACGACACAAGCGAGCCTTTGCCCATCGCGGCCAGTTCCGACGCCTGCCCCAGATCATCATAGGGCATCAGCGTGGCGACAGGGCCAAAAGCTTCGACCTCGTGGATCGCGCGCGCCTGCATCGGCTGATCGGCATAAAGCAACACGGGGTTCAGGAATGCGCCGGTTTCAGGATCGCCAGTTGTGACCTGCACAGAGTCCGGGTTGCCGAAGATGATCTCTGCATCGCTGGCCAATGTGGCAATCGCGCGACGCACATCTTCGCGCTGGTCCAGACTGGCCAGCGCTCCCATGCGGGTGGTCTTGTCACCGGGCAAGCCCACGGGAATTGCGCCCAGCTTGGCGGCAAGTGCTGCGCGCACGGCATCGGCCTGCGCGCGCGGGATGATGACGCGGCGAATGGCGGTGCATTTCTGGCCTGCCTTGGCCGTCACCTCGCGCACCACTTCGCGGATGAACAGGTCAAACTCGGGGGAGTCTGGCGTTGCGTCGGGGCCAAGAATACAGGCGTTCAGGCTGTCTGCTTCCATCGTGAAACGGGTGGAATTGCCGATGATCGCGGGATGCGCGCGCAACATCTGCCCGGTTCTGGCCGACCCGGTAAAGGTGACGACATCCTGCCCCGTCACATGATCCAGCAGATCACCGACACCGCCGCAGACAAGTTGCAAACTGCCTTCGGGCAACAGCCCCGTCTCAATAATCCGGCGTACCATCAATTCGGTCAGATAGGCGGTCTGGCTGGCCGGTTTCACAATCGCGGGCATGCCGGCCAGCAGATTGGGCGCGAGTTTTTCCAGCATCCCCCAGATCGGAAAGTTGAACGCGTTGATGTGCACCGCAACCCCGCGCATGGGCGACAGGATATGCTGCGCGGAAAAGCTGGAATCTTTCGACAAGGGTTCGACCACACCATCGGTCAGCACGCGGGTATTGGGCAATTCCCGCCGTGCCTTGGACGCGTAGTTCAAAAGCGTGCCAATGCCGCCCTCGATATCAATCTGCCCGTCTTTCGGCGTGGCCCCTGTGGCGAGGGACAGCGCATGAAAGGCGTCCTTCTGCTCCATCAGCTTCAAGCCCAGCGCCTTGAGCATCAGCGCGCGCTCATGCAGTTTCATCGCGCGCAACGCCCCGCCAGCGGCGCGCCCGTAGGCCAGTGCCTCGGCGAAATCCAGTCCCGCGGAATCGATCTCGGCGACCACCGCGCCTGTGGCGGCATCGCGCAACGGTTTGGCGCTGCCACTGCCTGCACGCCATGCGCCGCAGATATAGCTTTCCAGACGAGGGGGCTGTTTCACATCAAGCATCAGTCAACTTTCAATCCGTGTTCAGACAGCTGCGCCGCAACTGTCGCTTGCCACTCGGCCAGCATCTCGGCGTTGGGGCGGTGCCGCAGCCCAAGGCGCTGGTGCATTGCAAAGCGCTGCGAGTCCTTCGCGCCAAAGCCCAAGCTAACACGCGGGTGCCAATATTGAACCGAGGTGCGCACGCCCTCTGGGTCGGTCGCCATGATCTGTGCCAGCCCTTCGCGCCCAAGTTCAGCATGGCGCACCTCAACCGGCAGGATCGCGCGAAACACCTCTGCCAGCGGCTGATAGGACATGCGCGCAAATTCCTGCACCTGAATGACCGCTGCCGCCCCTTGGAGCACATTCATCACAACCGCATCGGCCCAGCCGGTGAACGGGTAGTGAAACACCGCCAGCCGCATATCGCCACCCTGCCGCGCTGCCCCGATATCGGCGTCGCGCGCCACTCGCGCGGCCCAAGGGTGTGTGCCCACATAGCGCGAGGTGTCGGCCCCGAAATCGGCCATCACTTTCAGCACGCGCCCCGCATGATCGGCCTTTTCCAGCACAATCCGCGCACTGGCGATGCGAGAGGTGATGCCCGGCGCATCATTGATCACATCTGCAAACCCGGCAGACGCCGCCAATTCGCTATCCACAAAGGCCGCCATCAGGCGCAGCACCTCACCCCGGTAACGCGGCGGCACATTTCCGGGTGAGGTCAGCCGCCCGCCCTGTGCCAGATAATCTTCAATCGGCATCTCGCTCATGGCTGCGTCCCCCTATTCATCATAGCTGATGACCAGCCGGTCACTCAGCGCAAGGCACTGGCAGGTTAGCACATAGCCTTGGCGCACCTCGTAATCCTCCAGCGCGTGGTTCACGGCCATTTCTGCCTCGCCCTCCAACACCTTGGCGCGGCAGGTCGAACAGACACCGGCCTTGCAGGCAAAAGGCGCATCAAGGCTCGCGCCAAGGGCGGCATCCAGCACCGAAGTGCCATCCAGCGGCAGGCTAAGGTTGCGGGTGGTGCCGTCCAGTGTGATGGTCAGCGCGCAGGTCTTGCCGCGCGCGGCCTGCGCCTGTGCTTTTGCACTTTGCGCCAACCGCCCCGGCTGGTTCGAGGCGAACAGCTCGAACTTGATCTGCCCTTCTTCCAGCCCATGATCGCGCAACGCGCCCGCAATTGTCAGCATCATCGGCTCTGGCCCGCAGATAAAGGCCATATCCACTGATTCAGGGTCGATCCAATGGGTAAACAGCGCCGCCATTTTGCCCGCATCAATGCGGCCCGTGAACAACTCGATCTCTTGCGCGTCCTGTTCCAGCACATGCAGCACCGTCAACCGGCCCAGATGCATGTTCTTCAGGTCTTCCAACTCCTCGCGGAACATGATCGAGCTGATCTGCCGATTGGCATAGACCAGCGTGAAGCGCGCTTTCGGCTCTCTCGCCAGTACTGTGCGGATGATCGACAGCACAGGTGTAATGCCGGACCCGCCCGCAAAGCCCAAGTAGTGCCGACCCTGATCGGGGGTCAGCGGCACATGGAAATTGCCCGCAGGCGGCATCGCCTCCAGCATGTCACCGGGGGCAAGATTTTCATTGGCCCATGTGGAAAACGCGCCCCCGTCCACCCGCTTTATCCCCACTCGCAGGCTGCCATCATCCAGCCCCGAGCAGATCGAGTAAGAACGCCGTATCTCCTGCCCGTCAAAGTCGCGGCGGAAGGTCAGGTATTGACCCTGAACAAAGCGAAACGCCTCGGCCTCCGTGGGCTGCAACGTCACGATCACAGAGTCGCGCGTGTCATGCTGCACTTCGGTCACTTGCAACGGGTGAAAACGGCTCATCTCTCGGCCCTCAGATACATTTGAAATAATCGAACGGTTCCAGACAGTCGCGGCATTGATAGGCGGCCTTGCACGGGGTTGACCCGAACTGGCTAACCTTTTGCGTCTGCGCTGACCCGCAGCGCGGGCAGGGTACGGTCAGCGCGGCGCCCGTCAACCGGTTGATCCGGCCTGCAACCACCCCTTGCGCCCCAGTCCCGTCAATGGGCGGTGCGATGCCATAAGCGCGCAGCTTCTCGCGCGCTGCGGGTGCCAACCAGTCCGTGGTCCATGGCGGGTCAAGGCGCCGCTCCAGCCGCAGCTTTTCCACCCCTTGCGCGCGCAGGGCTTTCTCGATCTCGAAATTGATCACGGCGGTGGCGGGGCACCCCGAATAAGTGGGCGTCACCGTCACCACCAGAGTGTCGCCCTCATAGGCCACATCGCGCACGATCCCCAGATCGGTGACCGAGATGACGGGTATTTCGGGATCAGGCACCTCTGCCAGCCAGTCCCAGACCTGCGCCAGCTCTACCATGTCGCGTCCGGATAGGCGCGTTGCAGCCATTGCATGGTCGCCAGCATATGGCCCAGATGCTCCGAATGCGTGCCCTGCTTGCCACCCTTGTGCATAAAGATTTGATCGGGCGCTTTCAGCGTTGCCTCGGACAGAACTTCGGCCACCAACGCCTCCCATTGTGGCCGGATGCTGTCGGGCGCGGGCATGATCCCGGCCTCTGCCAATGCACGGTCGGTGTCATCACTCATCATCATCTCGCCCGTATAGGGCCACAGCCGCTCAAGCGCGGTTTGCATGCGCGTATGGCTTTCAGCCGTGCCATCGCCCAGCCGGATCACCAGATCGGCGGAGCGTTCCAGATGATAGGCAACTTCGCGGCCCGCCTTGGCCGCAATCGCGGCGATGCGCGGGTCGCTGGACCCTTCCAGCGCTTTCAACATTGGCTGGTGCCATGCGTCAAACAGGAACTGGCGCATCAGGGTCTGGCCGAAATCGCCATTCGGGCGCTCGACCAGCAGCAGGTTGCGAAAATGCCAGACATCGCGGCGAAAAGCCAGTGCATCCGCATCGCGCGCCTTGCCCTCCACCTCGCCGGCCAGCCCCAGCCACATCTGCGTCTGCCCGATCAGGTCCAGCGCGACATTTGCCAATGCGATATCTTCTTCGAGCACGGGCGCATGGCCGCACCATTCCGACACCCTGTGCCCCAGCACAAGCGTGCTGTCGCCCAAGCGGCACAGCCCTTCAAACAGGGCCACATCCAGATCCAGCGCCACAGCCATCACATCTTCCCCACTTCGTCGGGAATGTCGAAAAATGTCGGGTGCCGATACACTTTGGCATTCGATGGCTCAAACAAGGGTCCTTTGTCCGACGGGCTCGACGCCGTGATCGCATTCGACGGCACCACCCAGATGCTGACACCTTCATTGCGCCGCGTATAGACATCGCGTGCATGTTTCACGGCCATCTCGGCATCGGGCGCATGCAGGCTGCCTACATGGCGATGGTTCAGCCCATGCTGGCCGCGAATGAAAATCTCCCACAAAGGCCACTCAGTGGACATGTCCATATCCTCATTTTCTTGCTAAAAATACTCTCGGGGTAGGCCGCAGGCCGTAGGGGGCGAAGCCCCCTGATCGAGAGGATTTACTCTGCCGCAACCTGTATCGCAGCCTGTTTTTGCGCATGCGCCATCAACCCGTCACGGAACCACGCGCCATCATCCCATGCCTTTTGCCGCGCCTCGATCCGCTCGGCATTGCAGGGGCCGTTGCCCTTAATGACCTCGAAAAACTCGGCCCAGTCGGGTTCCGAGAAATCATAGCCGCCCTTCTCTGCGTTCCATTGCACCGCAGGGTCGGGCACGGTCAGACCCAGATACTCGGCTTGTGGCACGGTCTGGTCGACGAATTTCTGGCGCAATTCGTCATTGGTGTTCATCTTGATCTTCCACGCCATGCTTTGCGCGGAATGGACTGAATCCTTGTCGGACGGGCCGAACATCATCAGGCTTGGATACCAGAACCGGTTCAGCGCATCTTGCGCCATCGCTTTTTGCGCGGGCGTCCCTTGGGCCATTTTCATCATGATGTCATAGCCTTGGCGCTGGTGGAAACTTTCTTCCTTGCAGATGCGGACCATCGCGCGGGCATAGGGGCCGAAGCTGGTGCGTTGCAGGGGTACCTGATTCATGATTGCAGCGCCATCGACCAGCCAGCCGACCGCGCCCATATCGGCCCATGTCAGGGTCGGATAATTGAAAATGGAAGAATATTTCATTTTGCCCGACAACAGCGCCTCGGTCATCTCGTCGCGCGAAATGCCCAATGTTTCTGCCGCGCAATACAGATACAGCCCATGCCCTGCCTCGTCCTGCACCTTGGCCAGCAGAATGGCCTTACGCTCTAGCGTGGGGGCGCGGGTAATCCAGTTGCCTTCGGGCAATTGGCCTACAATTTCGGAATGGGCATGCTGGCCGATCTGGCGGATCAGTGTTTTGCGATAGCCTTCGGGCATCCAGTCTTTCGGCTCGATCTTCTCGCCCGCGTCAATGCGTGCCTGAAAGGCGGCAAGCTGTTCGGGGTCGTCATTACTCGCTTCGGATTTTACCATCTGTGCATACATGACAGGACTCCTTGGTCAGACTCGTTCCAGTATCAGGGCGACACCTTGGCCCACACCTACGCACATCGTGCACAATGCGTAGCGCCCACCCCGGCGGTGCAATTCCCACATGGCGGCCGTTACCAGCCGCGCGCCGGAGGCACCCAGCGGATGGCCCATCGCAATCGCACCGCCATTGGGGTTCACATGAGAGGCATCGTCGGGCAGGCCAAGATCGCGCAGCACGGCCAGCGCCTGCGCGGCAAATGCCTCGTTCAGCTCGATCAGGTCCATATCGTCAATTGTCAGCCCTGCAAGCGCCAGTGCCTTGCGCACTGCCGGTACCGGGCCAATGCCCATCACGCGCGGGGCAACCCCGGCGGCGGCCATCGCCACGACACGGGCGCGGGGTGTCAGGCCCTGCGCGCGGGCCATGTCTTCGGAGGCCAGCAGCAGCGCCGCCGCACCATCATTCACACCGCTGGCATTGCCAGCCGTGACGCTTAACTCTGGCCCGTTTATCCCGCGCAGTTTGGCCAGTGTGTCAGGCGTGGTGTCGGGGCGGGGGTGTTCATCACGCGCGATAACCAGAGGATCGCGCTTGCGTTGCGGCACTTCAACAGCGCAAATCTCGTCTGCGAAGCATCCGTTTTCCTGCGCCTGTGCCCAGCGCGTTTGCGACCGGTGCGCGAATGCGTCCTGATCGGCGCGTGACACATTCCAATCCGCAGCGACATTGTCGGCGGTCTGGGGCATGGAGTCGGTGCCATATTGCGCTTTCATCTGCGGGTTCACAAACCGCCAGCCGATGGTTGTGTCATAGACGGCATTGGCGCGCGAAAAGGCGGCATCGGCCTTTGGCATCACAAAGGGCGCGCGGCTCATGCTTTCCACGCCGCCTGCCAACATCAGCCCGCAATCGCCCGCGCGGATGGCCCGCGCGGCCATGCCGACCGCGTCCAGACCCGAAGCGCATAGGCGGTTCACTGTGATCCCCGGCACATCGACGGGCAATCCCGCTAAAAGCGAAGCCATGCGCGCGACATTGCGGTTATCTTCGCCCGCCTGATTGGCGCAGCCATAGATCACATCCTCAATCAGCGCCCAATCCAGCCTGGAGTGCCGCGCCATGAGTGCGCGCAACGGAATCGCCGCCAGATCATCGGCGCGGATGGACGCGAGTGCGCCCCCATAGCGCCCGATCGGGGTGCGCTGTGCGTCACAAATAAAGGCGTGCGGCAAACCTGCTCCTCCCAAAGCGCGGACGGGTATTACCGACCGATTAGTCATATATTACGCCTGATATGTCACATCTCAAAGCTAAATTTTCAGAAAGTTGTGACGCTTTGTCCGGCAGACCATGGAAAACCGTGATTTTTCAGATATTAACGCTTCTGCGCAACAGATCGTAACGGCTGACCCCTTCTGGATTGAGCGTCTCCAACAACCCGTCTGCACCTTGAAAACACGCTGCAACATGCGAATCAGCCGCATCACTCAGCGCCAGATAGGCTTGGGCAAATTGCTTGCGGGCGCGCTGACCGGCCCAATCGGGCGGTAGGGCCGCGCTGGGCAAACGGGGGTCGCGCAGGATGATCTGGCGGAACGCATGGACCAGCAGGACACGTGCTTGCAGTGCGTCAGGCGGGGGAAGGTGGCCCATCTGTTCGACCTGCGCCGCCAGTGTCAGAAAACCCTCATACTCCTGCCCCAACGCGTCCAGATCCCAGAGCGTTGCGCCCAAACCCGGTAACTGGTCCTGCGCCCCGTCGATGGGCGCAGTCAGGGCAAGCGCGCCGTCGGGAACAGGCCCGCGCGCAGGCCCAAAGGCGCAGAGGTCATTTAGCGCAACATACCCATGCAGGCCCATCGCTGCAATCTGTGTGGCGGCAGCGCCCTGTGCGAAGAACAATACCCGCCACGGCAGGTCATCTGCAGGCCCGTAAATGATGTCCGCCGCCTGTCTGTACTCGGCGCGCGCAGCATCGGTCAGGCGGTAGAAACTGCGCCGCCCCTTGCGCAGGCCGATCAGTTGCTCGGCGCTGACAAGGCGGGATACGGCCGTGCGGATCAGGGTTTCACTGATCCCGAAGGGCGCGCAGAATTCGATAAGATTGCCGATCCAGACTTCGCCACCGCGCGGGGCGATGACATCGCCAAACACTGTGACAATGAAACTGCCCGCACGAATGGGTTGTGGCAGCGTCAGGTCAGAAAATGTCGCAGCGCCCATGTCTGTCCTTGCGCCAATCGCCCCAATCGCTCGCCACTGTGCCCGCAGCCGCCGCTATGTGCAACTGCGCCTTGCGAATCAATCCTTGCAATGCGGCACCGCGACAGTCCAATCTGCATGGCATGTGAAACCCTGTTTCCAAGGCCGGATGAACAGCGCGGGCTGCAAAACAAACAAAATCAACCGCTCGGTCGAAAAAACAGTAGCATGAGAGGGAGTCTTGTGCTTTCACATAGATCGTTGCGGATGCAACATTATCTTACGGGAGGAGATTGTAATGGAACGCAGACCGCTTTTAGGGCTGATGGGAGGCGCCGCAATAGGTGCTCTTGGCCTTGGACTGAGCAGCAGCGCGGCGCTGGCCCAAGAGGTCACATTGACGCTACACCATTTTCTGGCAGCACAGGCCAATGTGCCAACGCATATTCTGGATGTCTGGGCCGATCGCGTCGAGGAGGACAGCGAAGGCCGCATCAAGGTGGACCGCTACCCATCCATGCAACTGGGCGGCACACCGGGCGAGTTGTATGATCAGGCCGTATCAGGCAGTGCCGATGTGATCTGGACCGTTGTGGGCCTGACACCGGGGCGTTTCCCCAGCACGGAAGTGTTCGAGTTGCCCTTCATGGTGACAGATGCCCGCGCCGCATCGCACGCCTATTGGACAATGTTCGAAGAATCGATGCAGGAAGAATTCGCCGATGTGAAGATGCTGGCGACATGGGTGCATGGGCCGGGGGTTATTCACACCGAAGACCCTGTGGCGCAACCCTCGGATCTGCGCGGAATGCAGTTGCGTGGTCCGTCGCGGCTGACGGTACAACTGCTCGAAGCGCTGGGCGCCACACCTGTCGGCATGCCGATTGCACAAACCCCTGAATCGCTGTCACGCGGTGTCATCAACGGGGCGGTCATGCCGTGGGAAGTGACCCCGTCGCTGCGCATTCCCGAACTGGTCGAGAACCACACAGAGTTTGAAGGCGAGATGCTCTATACTGTGACCTTCGTTCTGGCGATGCATCAGCCCACCTATGACGCGCTGCCTGATGACCTGAAAGAGGTGATCGATTCCAATTCCGGTTTGGAATTCTCGATCTTCGCGGGCGGAACGCAGCAGGATTACGACGCACCGGGCCGCGAGATGGCCGAGGATATGGGCAACAACATCATCACCATTTCCGCCGATGAAGCGGAAGAATGGAAGGCGCTTGCCGAACCCATCTATGACCGCTGGATCGCGGATATGGAAGGGCGCGGCAAGGATGGTCAGGCCCTGATTGACCGAGCACGCGAGTTGATGGCCGAATATGAGGCTGCGGACTAAACAAACACGCAGTCGGGGGGCGGCCAATAAACGGGGCCGCCCTGTTCCACGCAGGGCTGCAAGGGTATGACCAACATGCATTCAGTCATGATGACAGTGTCGCGCGGTTTGGCGATGGTCGGGGGCATTGTGCTGTCGGCGCTGATCCTGATGACCTGCGTTTCCATTCTTGGCAGACATGCCAGCGCGGCGCTGAATTCTGATCTGGTCCAGACACTGGCCCCCGGCCTTGCGGCATGGATGCTGGGGTTGGGCCTTGGGCCGATCTATGGTGATTATGAATTGACGGAATTGGGCATGGGTTTTGCAGTATTTTGCTTTCTGCCGCTGTGCCAGATCACGTCAGGGCATGCGCGTGTCGATATTTTCACATCTTTTCTGCACGACACAACGAACCGGTGGCTGCGCCTGATTATCGAGGTAATCTTTCTGGGCGCGATTGCGCTGATTGCGTGGCGTCTGTCGATTGGCATGTCCAGCCGGATGCGTACCGGCCAGACGACCTATTTGCTGGAATGGCCGGTCTGGTGGCCCTATGCCGCCTGTATGGTTGCGGCCTCTGCGGCGGTGATTGTTGCGCTGTATATGGTGTATGTTCGGATGCTTGAGGCCGTGACCGGCGCGGACATTATCGGCGAAGGCGGGGAGAGCGAACATTGAGCGCGATGACCATCGGGCTGCTGTCCTTTCCGGCCCTGCTGACCCTGATCTTTCTGCGCGTGCCCATTGGGCTGGCCATGTTCCTTGCAGGGCTGGTCGGGCTGGTGCTGGTGACAGGCAGCACGAACATGCCGTTTTCACGCCTGCAAACCGAAACCTTTACCACCTTTGCCAGCTATTCGCTGTCGATCATCCCGATGTTCCTGTTGATGGGCCATTTCGCCACATTGGGGGGCATGTCTCAGGCGCTGTTCAAGGCCGCCGAGGGGTTTCTGGGCCACCGCAAGGGTGGCGTGGCGATGGCGGCGATTGGCTCCAGCGCGGGGTTTGGGGCGATTTGCGGGTCTTCGCTGGCGACCGCAGCCACAATGGGGCGCGTGGCACTGCCTGAACTCAAGCGCTACGGCTATGCGGGCGGGTTTTCCACAGCGACGCTGGCGGCGGGCGGCACACTGGGCATTTTGATCCCGCCCTCGGTCGTGCTAGTGATTTATGCGATCCTGACCGAGCAGAACATCGCCAAGCTGTTCTTGGCCGCCTTTATTCCCGGTATCATGGCGGCGCTGGGCTATGTGGTTGTGATTTCCATCTATGTGCGGGTGAACCCCGATTCAGCAGGCACGCGCCCGCGTGTCGCCTATGGCGAGCGGTTCCGAGCGCTGGTCAAGGTCTGGCCGGTGATGGTGGTGTTCGGGCTGGTTGTGGGTGGCATTTATGCAGGCTGGTTCACACCGACCGAAGGGGCCGCTGTGGGGGCGTTTGGCACCGGGTTGATTGCATGGGTCAATGGCGGGCTGACCCGCAAGACGCTGGCGGAAAGCTTTTATGTGACAGCACGTTCCAGCGCGATGATCTTTTTCATCATCTTTGGCGCGGCCTTCTATAACGGGTTTCTGGCGTTGACGCAGGTGCCGCAAAGCATTGCCGCATGGGTCGGCGGCTCTGGTTTCAGCCCGATTATGGTGCTGGTCCTGATCTTGTGTTTCTATCTGATCCTTGGGTGCGTGATGGACAGCCTGTCCATGATCCTGCTGACGATCCCGATTTTCTGGCCGATCATGATGGAGCTGGATTTCAACTTCGTCACTATGGCCGATCTACACGCCGCCCGCGCCCGCGAGGCGATCCGCGCCGGGGTCGAGGTCGCGCCGGAAATGCTGCGAAGTATCGAGGCCGCCCTTGGCGCAGGGGCCGAGTTGACGCGCGAGCAGATTCAGGCGCTTGGTTTGCGCCGCGTGAATGAACTGGCGCTGGAGCGTGCGAATATCGAGATGACGGCCATCTGGTTCGGCATTCTGGTGCTGATTGTGGTTGAGGTGGGCCTGATTACGCCACCTGTGGGCATGAACCTGTTTGTCATCAACGCGATGGACCCAAAGACCAAGATCACGGACACCTACCGTGCTGTCATGCCCTTTGTTGCCTCTGATCTGATCCGGGTGGTGGTCCTGGTCGCGTTTCCCGCAATCACGCTGTTCCTGATCTCGGTGTAATACGCAACCAGACTGCGGTTTAGATGCTGGGGCTGCGGCGCGCGGTCTGATGTCAGAAAATGTAAATTCGGAAAATGGCCCCTAAGCGGCCACATTTCTGCCTTCACGGCCAAGCAATCTGACCTTGTTAACCACTTGGAGTGATGAGCCGATGTTCCAATTCTTTTCTGACGCCAGCGCCAGCAAAAGCAGCGATGCCGCACTGCCATTCTTGTCACGTGGCAAGGCCAATGCGATTCCGGTCGACACGCGCGTGAACTCGCGGATTGATCTGCTGTCAGAAAGTCTGGGCGCACGTCTGCCAGAGCGTGGCTATTTCAAACACTGACCTGTAATTCCGGCAGTTCCAGCGCGCCCATAAGGTCGCGCAACTCCTGCCGGGCTGCGATATGAGACATCGTCATGGACTCGGTCCCCAGATCGCGCAGGTCCATCAGTGTCAGCCCCTTGGGGAACAATTCCCGAAACACGACGCGTTCACTGAAACCGGGTGCAAGCCGGAACCCGATACGCCGTGACAACACTTCCAACGCGTCGCCCACCTTGCGCTTGTTATGCATCGCCGTGGTCCCCATCCGGTTGCGCAACACCACCCAGTTCAAAGGTCGTAGCCCTGCCTGTGCGCGGGTCTGGCGCGCCTTCCAGACCATTTCGGAATAGATCGAGGGGGATAAAACCTCGCCGGTTTCGGGGTCTGTGCGCGCAAGCAAATCGAAATCAATGAAACTGTCATTGATCGGGGTGATCAGGGTATCGGCCACTGAATGCGCGAACTGGCTAAGCCGTGTGTAGGAACCGGGGCAATCAATGATGATGTAGTCGCAATCCGCACTCAACGCCTCCAGCGCCGCGCTCATGCGGGCGTCATGCAGTTGCGGCCCGTCGGGCAAGTCGAAATCCGCGACATCGGGCAGGGGCTGAAATCGCGGGCTGGGCAGATCGACGCCCGAGCGTTTGGCCCAGTTGCGCCGGTTCTCGATATAGCGCCCGAAACTCAGCTGGCGCAGGTCCAGATCCATCGCGCCGACACGCTGGCCCATGCGCGCCAGTGCAACCGACACATGCATCGAAACAGTTGATTTTCCACTGCCGCCTTTTTCATTGCCGACTACGATGATATGCGCCATCGTGAATGCCCCGCTAAATTTCCAGACTATGCCTGCGTCCGTCTAGGCTGGCAGCAACGCGGATACAAGCATTCTCATCCATGCGGCCAAAGCTTTGTCGCAAAACAAAAAAGGCGCGGTTTCCCGCGCCTTTCCAAACTGTCATGCGGGTTGGTTTCAGAAACCAAGACCGGCATATTTGTTCTTGAACTTCGACACGCGGCCACCGGTGTCCAGCAGACGGCTGCTGCCGCCATTCCAGGCAGGGTGCACACTTGGATCGACATCCAGCGACAAGGTGTCGCCTTCGGCGCCCCATGTCGATTTCATCTGGACGATGGTGCCATCGGTCATCTTGACGTTGATCAGGTGGTACTCGGGATGAGTCTCGGATTTCATGGCTGCGCTCCTCAGGCTTTCGCGTTAAGCGGGCGGTAGTTGGTCTTTTCGACGATGCGGGCAGATTTACCGCGACGATCGCGCAGATAATACAGTTTCGCACGACGCACACGGCCACGACGTACAACTGCAATGCTGTCGATATTGGTCGAATACAGCGGGAATACGCGTTCCACACCTTCGCCGAACGAGATTTTGCGCACGGTGAAGGACGCTGCGATACCCGCGCCGCCCTTGCGCGCGATGCACACGCCTTCAAAGTTCTGAACCCGCGAGCGCGTGCCCTCGGTCACTTTGTAGCCAACGCGGATGGTGTCGCCCGCCTTGAAATCGGGAATGTCTTTGCCAAGCTCTGCAATCTGCTCGGCTTCTATCTGTGCGATCAGGTTCATCGCAAATCCTCTCATATACACACGGTTTTTCCGTGTCGGTGATGCTGGCCAAGAGCTCTGGTCTTCGACCGGGTCCATCAAAATGCCCGCCAGAGATAGGTCACGCTTGTCTTCTTGTCGCGCCCGATGCCTGATCCTGATGAAGCTGTCAGGTATGGCAACAGGCGTTAGCCTTGGCCGAATCTCGCCCAAGGGTCGCGATCTCATACGGCGCGCGACGCGTTGGGTCAAGGTTTTTGGACGTTAAACCCCCGCAACACGGATGCGTTGCGGGGGTTTCAAATTCACTGATGGCCGGTTCAGGCCATTGCGGCCTTCGCCTTGGCGACAATCTGACCAAAGGCATCGGGCTCGTGCACTGCGAGATCGGCGAGAACCTTGCGGTCCACTTCGATACCAGCCAGCCCCAGTGCGTTGATGAAACGCGAATAGGTCAGGGCGGGATCAATCTCGCGGACTGCGGCGTTGATCCGCTGAATCCACAGGGCGCGGAAGTTCCGCTTGCGAACCTTGCGGTCGCGGGTGGCATATTGGTTGGCTTTGTCCACAGCCTGCGTCGCAGTGCGGAAATTGCGCGAACGCGCGCCGTAATAGCCTTTGGCGGCCTTTACGACCTTGCGATGACGGGCGTGGGTGACTTTGCCGGACGTTACACGTGACATGACAGCTGCTCCTTAGCGATCGTAGGGCATATATTTCTTGACGATGCGCGAATCCTGATCGGACAGGATTGTGTTGCCGCGCGCGTCGCGAATGAATTTCTTGGTCCGCTTGATCATGCCGTGGCGTTTGCCTGCCTGACCTGCCTTGACCTTGCCTGTGGCTGTCATGGAGAAGCGCTTCTTGGCGCCGGATTTGGTCTTCATCTTGGGCATTTCCGTCTCCTTTCGGTGGAGGGTGGTTGATGCGACTCGGCATGCCTCTCGGCCGGCCGCATTCTACTTAGAGCGCGCCGCTTAGCGCAGAACCAAGCGCTGTGCAAGAGCGCCGCCTAGAAAAGCGCGGCAACGCGTGCAACAAACTGGGTTGTCAGGGTCGGAATCTCGGCGATGTGGAACATGCCTTCGGGGCGATCATACGCGACGAAGGCAATCAGAAGAACGCTCAGGATCAAAAGCGACGATGCAAAGACGGGCTTGTGGCCATGCGTCCACGCACTGACGAAACTGACAAAAGCCAGCGGCAACAGGAAAATGCCGGCTAGAAAAAGAGTTTCATGATCCATAATGCACCGAGTTCTTAAAGCGCCAGCTTACTCGGGCTCTCCTGTCATGATCAAGTGCTCAGCGCAGGGGGCGACGCGTAAAATATTGGTTGTGCCCGGCTGGTTGAACGGAATGCCTGCGGTGACAAGGATTTGGTCCTTCTCGGTGGCGAAACCGTATTTGCGCGCAACTCGCACGGCGTTGATGACCGCCTTTTTGAAACGCTCGACATCCCCGGTGATGGTTTCGCAATGCACGCCCCAAACCAGCGCAAGGCGGCGCGCAACCGGCTGGATGGGCGTGATGGCGATGATGGGCACATGCGGGCGCTCGCGCGCGACCAGATTGGCGGTGGTGCCCGATTCCGTGAAACAGCAGATCGCGGCGATATCGGTTTTCTCGGCCAGTTCACGCGCGGCGGCGACCATACCATCGGCGATGGTGTAATGGTTGACCTTGCGCGAGCTGTCGATGATTTCGATATAGGTCGGATCGCTCTCGACCTCGATGGCGACATTGTTCATCGTGGTGACCGCCTCGATCGGGTATTGCCCGGCGGCGGATTCGGCGGACAGCATGATCGCGTCTGCCCCCTCGTAAATGGCCGTCGCCACGTCCGAGACTTCGGCGCGGGTGGGCATCGGGCTTTCGATCATGGATTCCAGCATCTGCGTGGCCACGATCACGGGTTTGGCCGCCGCGCGCGTCCGGCGCACCAGTCGTTTCTGGATGGGCGGCACGTTCTGCACAGGCAATTCCACCCCCAGATCACCGCGTGCGACCATGATACCGTCTGACACCGCCAGAATTTCCTCAAACGCCTTAACCGCCGCGGGCTTCTCGATCTTGGAAATGATCGCGGCGCGGCCTTGGATCAGTTCGCGGGCCTCTGTCACATCGGATGCGCGCTGCACGAAGGACAGGGCCAGCCAGTCGACACCCAGACGGCAGACAAATTCCAGATCCGCGCGGTCTTTGTCGGACAGGGCCGCCAGTGGCAGAACAACGCCCGGCACATTCACGCCTTTGCGGTTGGAAATGGTGCCGCCCACTGTCACGGTGCAATCCGCGAAATCAGGGCCGCAGGTATTTACACGCAGCCGGATTTTGCCGTCATTGACCAACAGGTCTTCGCCCGGCTCCAGCGCTTTGAAGATTTCAGGGTGTGGCAGGTTCACGCGCGTGGCGTCGCCATCTGCCTCATCCAGGTCAAGCCGGAAAGATTGCCCTTCTTCCAGTTCGACCGAAGGTTCGGCAAAGGTGCCGACACGCAGCTTTGGCCCTTGCAGATCGGCCAGAATGGCAATCGGGCGGCCAAGATCAACCTCGATCTGGCGAATGATGGCGTGGCGTGCAGCGATTTCGTCATGGGTGCCATGACTCATGTTCAGGCGAAAGACATCGGCGCCTGCCTCGAACAATGCGCGGATCATTTCATAGCTGGACGAGGACGGGCCGAGCGTGGCCACAATCTTGATCATGCGATGGCGACGCAATGGAGAGGTCATATAGTATCCTTTCTGTCGGCGCAGCGCCGTGTGTCTGGGTCAGCTTACGCAGGGTTTATGACAGGAAGCCGGAAAACCGAAGCCGTTAGCGCAAACAACTATCAGGTCCGGCACGTTTTGCAAGTCTCGTCAGGCTTGACGAAGGTGCGGCGCAAGCGCAGGTTACACGTAACGCACCGGAGTATGAAATATGGATAAACAGACCCGCACAGAATTGGAAGCCGCAGCTTTTCGGACGTTGATGGATCACCTGATGCACAAACGCCCCGATGTCCAGAATATCGACATGATGAACCTGACCGGCTTTTGCCGCAACTGCCTGTCGCGCTGGTATATGGAAGCCGCGAATGCGCGCGGAATCGACATGGACAAAGAGGCGGCGCGCGAAATCGTCTATGGCATGCCCTATGCGGAATGGCGCGACAAATACCAGACCGAGGCAAGCCCCGACAAGCAGGCCGCATTCGAGAAGTCCTTTGCTGAAAACGTCAGTAATCAAAAGCCATAGCAGATGAAACCCGCCGATCAGCTTGCGACCTTCGTGCAGGACGGCTTTCGCGCGGGTCACAGCGCCCAAGACCTGCGCGCCGCGCTGGCGGCTGCGGGCTGGTCGGAGCCCGAGATTGACAATGCATTGGCAGGTTGGGCCGATCATGGCTTGCGCCTGCCGGTGCCACGCCCGCGCCCCTCTGTCAGCGCAGCCGAGGCGGCGACATACGCGCTGCTGTTCTTTGCACTGCTGTCTGTCACTTGGAATGTGGTGGCGCTGGCCTTCTGGCTGGTAGAGATATGGGTGCCCGAGGCCGATGGCAGCACTGGCTATGGGACCGCGCGGTCAATGCGGTGGTCGATTGCGGTGCTTGTGGTGATCTTGCCGCTGTTCTTGTGGTTGCAGGCGCGCACGGATAGAGACGCGCGCGCCAATCCGGGGCAGCTTCGGTCGCCGACGCGCAAGAAATTCGGCGCTATTACCGTGTTTCTTGCGGCGCTTGTGTTGGTGGCGGATTCGATTGCGGTGGTCTTTGCGTTTCTGAATGGCGACATGACGCTGCAATTCCTGATCAAGGCCGCGATTGTGGCGCTGGTGGCGGGGTTGGTCATCGCTTGGTTTCGCAGCTTTCTGGCGGAAGGCTGACATGCGCGCCCCCGCCTTGGTCCTTGTGATCCTAAGCCTTGCCGTGATGATTGGCGCGGTTGCGACCATTGGCGGGCCGGAACAGGCCCGCGCCGAGCGGCGCGATGCGCAGCGTATGACTGACCTTAACGCACTTGGTCGGCATGTGACCTGTCTGCTGGATCAGGAACTGGACCTTGATGATACATCGGATATCTGCCCGCCACCCCCGCGCGTGACCGACCCAAAAACGGATACGCCCTATCAGATCACCCGCACGGCACCTGATATTGTGCGTGTTTGTGCGGAGTTTGAGCGCCCAGCCCGCACCGATACCTTGGCCTACCGCGCCGATTTCGACCGCGACGCGGGCTGCCTGATCCTGCGGCGCACAGAAAGCCGAATACGGGGCTGATAGACCGCAGCGCGCGGGGCCTTTGCGGGTGCCAGCCGTGCCCAGCGGGGCTATTATGTTGACTCAGATTTTGTTTCGCATCACAGTCGTGTGAATATTTTCAGTATGAGTGTTCAGATGGAACTGGGTTTTTTGTATTTTCTGCTCGGTGCAGGCGCCTTGCTTGCGTTCAGCGATTTGCTTGTTTCCTCTAGTTCGACGGCTGACACAGGCACCGGAACATCACCCCCAGACGATGAGGACCCATCTGAGGAGGGCGTGATCTTTGGCACCGAAGATGACGACTATCTGGTCAGTCAGGGGGGCGAAACTGTGTTTGGCCTTGGCGGCGATGATGTTCTGATCACCTACGGCGACAGCATACTTCTGGGCGGCGACGGGAATGACGAGCTTGTCTCTGTCGGCGGTGGCGCAGTGCTCAACGGGGGCGAGGGTGAAGATACCTTTGTAATCAAACTGCTGCCATTGGGTGCCAATTTCGATCTGCTCGGCAGTAATGGCCAACCCGTTGCGCCCACAGTTATCGAGGATTTCAACCCTGATGAGGATCGTCTTGTCCTTGACCTGCGCGACAGTAGTTTTCCGATGTTCGGTGATGACACGGTGCTGTTGACTGGCGTGCCTGCCCCCGATGGCGAAGGGCTGATGATCCAGATCAACGGGGTCAATGTCGTGCAACTGTCCAGCTATGGCAGCGACGACATGCAGGGCGCGCTGGAAGATCTGGTCAACGATTTCGATGCGTTAGAGGTTGTGGGGGCGGCGCTAATTTTTCCTGAAACACCCCCTGCCATGCCGCTTGGGGTTGAAGTGCAGCAATTGCCCGCAACCCCGGATCAAATCTGGGGCGAACAGAGGTTCATTGTCACTGACGACTATGCAGGCGGCGGAGAGCTGAATGACTTTTTCGGGCTCAACCCGGTTCTTGATCTGTCGCAATTCAGCGGGAATGCCGTGATCATGACAGATGAACAAGGCATCATGACGCTGCAAGTGGCCGACACCGATCTGGAGCCGACGGTCCTGACCAAGATCAACAGTATCATCCTTGGTCCGGGCGAGAACGCGATTCATGTATCCGGTATCGGGCTTCAAGTGACGGCGACCGAAGGGACAAACAGCATAAGCAACTGGCGCGGATCGCTTGATCTGACACTGGACGGGGGCACAAATTCGATCTCGATGTTCGATGATGGCATCGTACGGGCGCAGATTTCAGGGGGTGACAATGAATTCATCAATAATGATGGCATCACGACCTTTACTACACTGGCCGAAGGGGCCACGGGCAGCTCCTCTGTCATTGGCGGGAGTACTGTGCTTCGGTTCATGGGCGACACACCCGGCCTGACTGTCACGCTGACGGAAGATGGCGGGGCGGTTGCAGCATGGGCGGGCGGGGCGCTTGACGTGGACCGCGTTGGCAAGCTGACAGTCGGGAACGGCGCCACAGTCGATGCTTCGGCCCGCGATCCATCCTTGTTGCCCGCGACGCCCCTGATATCCGAAGGCCCGGATTCTATTGTGATCGGCAGTGCCGGACCTGACTCTATGTTTGGCCAAGGCAGTTTCTTTGGCGGCGATGGTGATGATGCGATAGAAGTCGATATCTGGCGTGATGGCGGTGCGCGAGTTGATGGCGGCGCGGGAGATGACGTAATCGGCGTCTTGCTGACAAATCCCGGATCAGGAGATGTCGTTCTGACAGGTGGCGAGGGGCGAGATGAATTTGTGATTACGGTTGATTATCCGTCATGGACAGGCGTGGATAGCGTGGTCCGCATTACCGATCTGGAAGATGATGAGCGGATTGAAGTCTATGTAGATGCGTTCTTTGCAACGCCCGACATGCCACAGATACCAATAACAATCATCGAAGACGCAGAGGCGAATGAAGTGCGCATTTTGCTGGACGACCGACCCTTCATCATTCTCGAGAATCGCGCGACCCTTGCGGCCGGTGCATTGACCGTTCGTGATGTTTCGGGCGATTAAACCCAGCTACACGGACCGAAACCCGCCGCTGCATCAGATCGCGGCTTTGCGCGCAAGTTTCTGGCAGGCAGCTCCAGCAACCGATATCGCGGAACGGCGGAGCGGTTCAGTGGGCCAGTGGCACGCTCGGAACAAGCGCCGCCTCTTGTTTTTGCCATATTATGTCATGGATATTCGCATCTTTGGGTGCGTATCCAAGCGGCGCGCGCATCAAGACATGGCGTAGCATTTCCGGGTCAAACCCGGTGCAGGCCGCATGCAGGTCTTTGAGAAGCCTCTGAAGGTCAGCGGGCGGCATCACAAGTTCCGATGCGGTCATGATCCGCGGGTGTTCTGTGCCTTTGGGGGAATTGCTGATCAGCAACTCCTCATAAAGCTTTTCGCCGGATTGCAGGCCTGTGATCTGGATTGCAATATCTTGAACTGTGCCTTCGGGCTGCCCGTTTTCGTCAAGCATGTAGGGGGCCAGTCCATGAAGTCTGATCATTGATTTTGCGAGGTCGAGGATACGGACAGGCTCGCCCATATCCAGAACAAAGACATCCCCGCCGCGGGCCATGGCGCCTGCCTGAATGACCAGTTGCGCGGCTTCGGGAATGGTCATGAAGTATCGTGTGACATCCCGATGGGTCACAGTGACCGGACCACCGCGCTCGATCTGCTCTCGAAATCTGGGAATCACAGAGCCGGACGACCCAAGCACATTCCCAAAACGAACCATCGAGAACACGGTCCCACCTTGGTTCTCTTGTGCCAGTCCCTGACAGATCAGTTCCGCAACGCGCTTGCTGGCACCCATGATATTGGTGGGTCGTACAGTCTTGTCGGTGGAGATCAGTATGAAGTTTTCCACACCGCATTCCGCCGAGGCCTCTGCGATGACTTGCGTGCCGAAAACATTGTTGTGAATGCCCTCGATATTGTTGTGCTCAACGATCGCAACATGCTTGTACGCGGCTGAGTGATACACTGTCTCCACGCCAAATCGGCGCAGGATCGCCCGCATTCGCCTTGGGTTTTGCACCGAGCCCAAGACAGGCACCAACACGGCGGCCGCCTCGCCCCATGTGTCGCGCAAGTCCGTCACCACGTTGTAAAGTGCGATTTCCGACACATCGAGCAAGATCAGGGCTTTGGGTTTCTGCGTCATGATCTGTCGGCAAAGCTCTGCCCCGATCGAGCCGCCCGCACCTGTTACCAAAACGGATTTGCCTGCCAAAGTGCGCTGCATCAGCGTTTTGCTGGCAGGAACAGGATCACGCCCCAAGAGTTCCTCTGGCATGACAGGTCTTAGGTCTGTCAGTTGTGCACGCCCGGACACCACATCGCCGATGCTGGGGATTGTCTTGACCTCTACGCCGAGCGTTTCAAGGCGCGCAACAATGTGCCGCCGCCGCACCCGGCTTAGGCTTGGAAGGGCCAGCAGGACCTCTCGTACGTGGTATTTGGCGATCAGTGATCGAAGGTCCACGGACGGATAGACCCGCACGCCATTGATGGTTGTTCCATGCAAACGTGCGTCATCATCCACCAAGGCAACCGGCAAATATTCAACGCTCAGATATAGGGCTGCAACCAACTGCTGTCCGGCTTTTCCTGCACCATAGATAATCACCGGTGTTGATTTCCGAAGTCCCGGCGCACGCAAGATCGCGCGCGCCCAGAATCGTATGCCACTTACAGCAAGTATAACTGTCATGGCATGTATCATGATGACAGACGGATGCACGGGGACACCGAGTGCAAGTGTTGCAGCCAGCATAACCCCTGCCCCAGCAAATGCGCCAGCAATGACACTGCGAATGGCTCTACCGGTAATATATCGAAGGACCGCCCGATAGAGGCCAAATCTATGAAAAACAAACACGGTGACCGCTACCGAAGGAAGGAAAACAGCCCATGTCTGAGCAGCCCCCAGTTGCGCCGGGGGCGTGCCACTTAGCAGTACCGCCACCACGAAAGATACCGTGATAAGGCAGATATCAATGCAGATATGGATGTTGCGTTTTTCAGTTCGGGCAAGCTGGTCTGGCAGCGAAGTTATTCCGCGCAGCCATTTGCTGCGCGCGAATTTACGCCACCGTCGCATTCGATGTAACGAAAGTTTTGTAATATGGCTTGCCAACATATGGTCATCTACTCTGGTTACACACGACGCCGGTTGCACTGGATGGTGTGAAAAAAATTAGAATACAGTTCATGAAATATAGTTTGGTTATGGCACAGATGGACCCTAAGATGTCAACCCGAACACAATACACATCTTCAAGTTGCGGCATTTCTGGCCGATAATGGTTGTTAATATAGCATCTTTGGCTCGGTATGTGTAAACTTCCCCCCCAAGGTTCAGCGGAACCCCGCCCAACGATGTTCCGTCAGCGTCCTGCCCAACTGTCGCAGTGTCAAAATGCAAGTATCTGCGCCCACACGCAAGTTGCCGACATTACGAAGAAAAACGCGATGTGTTGCCCTTACCCGGCGTGCAGATGATCACCGAACCCTTCTTGCATATTTGGCGCGACGGACGTCGAAACGCCTAGCACACAACGGCCCGCGCTGTTGCCCAAAGACGTCGCACCTCGGTGGGTCTGAACTGGTGTGCCAAGGATGCATTGACCCCGGTGCGTTTACATAGGAGAAGAGAGGCAAGGCTTGGACCGAGGAGTGGGATTTGACTGTCGATTTGAATAGACGTCAGGTGCTGGGCGGAATCGCAGTTCTGACGCTTGGCGGTTGCGCTGTGCCGCGCGGGGCGCCCACCCAACGCGAGGTCTTGGCACGACCCGATGCGGAAGGGGCGGATTTCGCGCTGGAACTCGTGTCCCGCGACCGGCTTGCGCTTTATCCTGCTTGGAATCCGCGCAATGGCCGCATGCGCACGGATTGGCCACAAGGGGGCGGCGTGCCCTCCGATCAGGTGCTCGCACCGGGGGATCGCCTGTCGTTGCGCATCTGGGACCCGGAAGAAAGCTCTCTGATCGCAAGTGCAGAAGCGCCATTTGCCGATATTGCCAACGTTGTTGTTACAGCGGGCGGCAATGTGAGCCTGCCTTATATCGACGAAGTGCAAGTCGGGGGGCTGACAGCCGAGCGCGCGCGCACCAGAATTCAGCAAAGTCTGACCGCGATCATACCTTCAGCACAAGTGCAGCTTGAGGTTAGCGAGGGGCGGCGTAATTCGGCGCAGATGCTGGGCGGTGTTGCAAGCCCCGGAACCTATCCATTGAATGAACGCAATCTGCCCCTGACCAGCTTGATTGCGGCGGCAGGCGGGATTGATACCTCGCTCAAGAACCCGCAAGTGCAGATCATGCGGGGCAGTCAGGTGTTTCGGCGCTCTTGGGAGTTCGTTCTGCAAAGCCCATCCAATGATCCCGCCATTCGTGGCGGCGACCGGGTTTTGATCGAGACGGACCCGCGCAGCTTCAAGGCATTGGGTGCCTCGGAGCGCGAAGAGGTCATCGGTTTTGACAAACAAGATGTCAGTGCGCTGCGGGCCATATCGCTGATGGGCGGCATAGCGGATACCCGCGCCGACCCGCGCGGTTTGCTTGTCTTGCGCCGGTATGACCAAAGCGAGACCTTGCGCGCGGATGGCCCGCCAAACACGCGCGTCGTGTTCAGTTTTGATCTGACGACAGCCAATGGCATGTTCAGCGCGGACGAGTTTCTGATCCAGCCTGACGACATTGTTCTGGCAACGCAGGCACCGGCTGTGACCACGCAACGCGTCCTCACTCTGTTCGGCGCAATCCTTGGATTTGGACGGGCTGTCGGCACCCTGTGACACACAATCCGCGCATTCTGGTTCTGGGGGCCAGCGGGCGTCTTGGCGCGATTCTTCAGCGGCATTGGTACGATACAGAAATTCACCCGATCTGGCAGTTCCGCGCGGCCCCAATCGCGCCGCCACCTTTGGGTGAATATCTGGTTTTCGATCCCCTTGAAGGGCCGCCTGCCCAAACGCCTGTTGATATTGTCTTGGGGCTGGCAGGGATTGTTCCGGGCAAGGGGGCGCTGTCGCGCAACACCGATCTGGCGCTTGCAACTGTCAGATGTGCACATGCGCTTGGGGCACGAAATGTGATGTTGTCATCTTCGGCTGCTGTCTACGGTGTGTCAGAACACCCCCATCGCGAAGACGTGCCAGCATGCCCCCTCTCGGCTTATGGGACGGCAAAGCTTGAAATGGAAATCCAAGCTCTGGCGCTTGCGCAGCACTATGGGATAGAGGCAACGGCGCTGCGGATCGGCAATGTTGCAGGGGCAGATGCGCTGCTTGGCCAATCTGGATCATTCCGCATACTGGACCGGTTCGACAGCGGGCAAGGGCCTGTCCGGTCCTATATCGGACCAAACGGCCTGAGCACCGTTTTGCAGGCTCTGATGCGCAAAGCGTGGTCAGGCGCAACGCTGCCGAAGCATCTCAACATAGCGTTAAAGCGAGGGGTCGCTATGGAAGATCTTTGCCAGGCGGCCGGTCTGGACGTGACATGGCAGCCTGCGCCAGAAACTGCTGTGGAAAAGGTTGTGCTGGATGTCACGCGTCTGGTGGGCTTGGTGCCGGTTCCAGAGGCGCGCGCGAAAGCGGTTGTGGCGGATTGGCGCGCAGACTGGGACAAGCAATGACACCCATAAAACGCCTGTTTGATCTATTGTTTGCCTGCGTTCTGGCACCCGGAGCCGCAGCTTTGATGGTTTTCCTCGCGTGTTGGCTGTGGGTGCGACAGGGGCGCCCAGTCTTTTTTGGCAGTGAACGCATGCGGAGTGTCACACAGCCCTTCACCCTATGGAAATTGCGCAGCATGACAGTGGTTGCGACCGATAGCGGTGTCTCTGGCGGGGACAAGGCCGCACGGGTGACACCTGTAGGGCGGGTCTTGCGCCACACACGACTGGATGAGTTGCCGCAACTGTTCAATATTTTGCGCGGCGATATCAGTTTTGTCGGCCCCCGCCCGCCCTTGCGCCAATATGTCGAACGCTGCCCGGAAATCTATGCGCAAGTGCTGCGCTCAAGACCCGGCGTGACGGGGCTTGCAACGCTTGTCTTTGCATCCCACGAGCAACGCCTGCTGGCCCGCGCGCGCACCCCGGAGGAGACGGATGCCATTTATGTGCGCCTGTGCATTCCGCGCAAGGCACAGATCGACCTGATTTATCAGCGCCGCCGCACAATGCGTCTGGACCTGTGGCTGATCACCCTGACAGTCGCCCGCGTTTTCGGATATGCGCGCATGCGCAGGCTGCCACGCGACTGGAAGGGACTGGCGCGAAAATAGGCCCGCAACCTGACCTCGGTCAGATCGCGGCCTTGCGGCTTTCATCAATATAGATTTCGCGCAAGCGCAGCGCCAGCGGCCCCGGAGTGCCTGCGCCCAGTTTTGCGCCGTCAATTTCCACCACTGGCATGACAAATGTGCTGGCTGAGGTCACGAAGGCCTCATCCGCTGATTTCGCCTCTTCCACGGTGAAGCTGCGCTCTTCGACGGGCATTTGCGCCTCTTGTGCGAACCGCAACACGGCGACGCGGGTGATTCCGTGCAGGATGTCATTGGACAGCGCACGGGTGATGATGCGGCCATCCTTGATGATATAGGCGTTGTTCGACGTGCCTTCGGTGATTTCGCCGTCCTGTACCATCCACGCATCATCTGCGCCTTGCTTGATCGCCATCATCTTGCCCATGCTGGGGTAAAGAAGTTGCACCGTCTTGATATCGCGCCGCCCCCAACGCAGGTCGTCGATGGTGATAACCTTGATGCCCTTTTTCGCTTTCGGGCTGTCGACCAGTGCAGGGTTGGATTGCGTGAACAGCACGACAGTGGGTTTGGTGGTTTCAGGGTCTGGAAACACAAAATCTCGGTCGCCGGGTGCCCCGCGCGTGACTTGCAGATAGATCATCCCCTGATCGACCGCGTTTTGCGCAACAAGCTGGCGATGCACTTCCAACCATGTTTCGCGGTCCATTGGGTTTTCGATGCCCAGCTCGTCCAGGGAGCGCTGCAACCGGGTGAAATGCCCGTCAAAATCGATCAGTTTGCTGTCGATAACGGTCGTGACCTCATAAACGCCATCCGCCATCAGAAACCCGCGGTCAAAGATCGAGATTTTGGCCTCGCCCTCGGGCAGGTAGTCACCATTTACATAGACGGTGCGGCTCATGTCACATTCCTTCGGGCAATTTTCGTACGGCCCCCATGGCCGCCGATGTGGTCAGCGCTGCATAGGCGCGCAGCGCGGTTGTTATTTTGCGAGGGCGTGGTTTGGCGGGTTTCCAGCCTTTTTCGTCCTGTGCGGCGCGGCGCGCAGCAAGGGTTGCGTCATCCACGGCCAGATGAATGGTGCGGTTTGGAATGTCGATCTCGATCAGGTCGCCATCCTCCACCACGCCGATCAGCCCGCCTTCATCGGCTTCGGGGCTGACATGGCCAATCGACAGACCGGATGTGCCGCCTGAGAACCGCCCATCGGTCACCAGTGCGCAATCCTTGCCCAATCCCTTGGATTTCAGATAGCTGGTCGGATACAGCATTTCCTGCATCCCCGGCCCCCCGCGCGGCCCTTCATAGCGGATGATGACAACCTCGCCCGCCTTGACCTTGCCGGTCAGAATGGCGCTGACAGAATCGTCCTGCGACTCGAACACACGCGCAGGGCCGCTGAATTTCAGGATCGACGCGTCCACACCGGCGGTTTTCACAATGCAGCCCTGCTCGGCCAGATTGCCAAACAGCACAGCCAGCCCGCCATCCTGACTGAAGGCATGTGCCTTGGATCGGATCACACCCTTCTCGCGGTCCAGATCGACGCTGCCATAGCGCTTGTCCTGCCCGAACGCCTGCGTGGTGCGCACGCCGCCCGGTGCCGCGCGGTAGAAATCATGCACATCGGGGTCACTGGTCCGCGACACATCCCACATATCGAGGGCCATGCTCATGGTTTTGCTGTGAACTGTGGGCAAATCTGCGTGCAACAGGCCTGCGCGGTCCAGTTCGCCCAGAATCGACATGATCCCGCCTGCGCGGTGCACATCTTCCATATGCACATCATCCTTTGCGGGCGCGACCTTGCACAGGCAGGGCACGCGCCGCGACAGGCGGTCGATATCTTGCATGGTGAAGTCAATCTCGCCCTCATGTGCGGCGGCCAGCAGGTGCAGCACTGTGTTGGTTGACCCACCCATCGCAATATCCAGCGACATGGCATTCTCGAACGCCTTGAAAGACGCGATATTGCGCGGCAACGCGCTTTCGTCATCCTGCTCATAATAGCGCTTGGCCAGTTCCACGATCAGATGACCCGCCCGCAAGAACAGCTTCTTGCGGTCCGCATGTGTGGCAAGGGTCGAGCCGTTGCCGGGTAGCGACAGGCCCAAGGCTTCGGTCAGGCAGTTCATGGAATTGGCAGTGAACATGCCCGAACACGACCCGCAGGTCGGGCAGGCGGCTTCCTCAATCGCCTGCACTTGCGCGTCGGTATACTTGTCATCGGCTGCTGCAACCATCGCATCGACCAGATCCAGTGCCTTGTCCACGCCATCGACGTCGATCTTGCCCGCCTCCATCGGTCCGCCGGACACGAAGATCACCGGTATATTCAGGCGCATCGCTGCCATCAGCATGCCGGGGGTGATCTTGTCGCAATTGGAAATGCACACCATCGCATCGGCGCAATGGGCATTGACCATATATTCGACCGAATCAGCGATGACTTCGCGCGAGGGCAGGGAATACAGCATCCCGTCATGGCCCATCGCAATGCCGTCATCGACCGCAATGGTGTTGAATTCCTTGGCGACACCGCCCGCTTTTTCCACCTCGCGCGCGACCATCTGGCCCAGATCTTTCAGGTGCACATGGCCCGGCACGAACTGGGTAAAGCTGTTCACAATGGCAATGATCGGCTTGTCCCAATCGCCATCTTTCATGCCTGTGGCACGCCAAAGACCACGGGCCCCGGCCATGTTGCGACCATGTGTTGTCGTGCGCGAACGGTATCTTGGCATAGGGCTGTCCTCCAAATTCGCGCAATGCATAGCGCATGCTTAAAGCTTGGGAAAGAGGGGTCAGCCCCAAAGCGCAGGCATGGAGGGATGCACGCCTTTTGCGTCGAATAACAACGGCACCGCACGATCTTCGGCCAGCAACAACGGTCCATCCAGATCAACCACCTCCGCGCCCTGCGCCACCAGAACGGCAGGGGCCATGGCCAGGGAACTGCCGACCATACAGCCGACCATCACCTTGAACCCTTGCGCGCGCGCCGCGTCGCGCAGGGCCAACGCCTCGGTCAGGCCGCCGGTCTTGTCGAGCTTGATATTGACCATGTCATATTTGCCGCGCAAGGCAGGCAGGCTGGCGCGGTCATGGCAGGATTCGTCTGCGCAGACAGGCAAGGGGCGGGCGATCTCGGCCAGCATATCATCCGCGCCCGCAGGCAAGGGCTGCTCCACCAGCGCCACGCCCAGACGCAGCAGATGCGGGGCCAGATCACTGTAAACTTCGGCGCTCCAACCTTCATTGGCGTCAATGATGATGCGTGTGTCGGGCGCGCCGCGCCGCACGGCTTCCAGCCGGGGCATATCATCCGGCGTGCCCAGCTTGATCTTCAGAAGCGGTCTGTGCGCGTGCTTGCGCGCGGCAAGCTCCATCTTCTCGGGACTGTCCAGCGACAAGGTAAAGGCCGTAATCATGGGCCCCGGCGCACCCAGCCCGGCCAATTCCCAGACGCGCGTGCCAGTGGCTTTCGCCTCCCAATCCCATAGCGCGCAATCAACAGCGTTGCGCGCTGCCCCCGCAGGCAGCGCGTCTTGCAACGCGGCCCGCGACAGGTCCGACGGCAACCCCTCAATCTGCGCGCGCACCGAGGCCAGCGTTTCGCCATAGCGCGCATAAGGCACGCATTCGCCGCGCCCATGCGCGCCCTCCCGCGACAACTCCACCGTCAGCACATCCGCATGGGTGCGCGATCCGCGCGCGATGGTGAACACCTCGGCCAGCGCGAAACGATCGTCAGAGACATTCAACATGCCAACTCCATTTTCTTGCCCAAAATACTCTGGGGTGAATTGAGCCGAAGGCGAAAGAGGGGCAAAGCCCCTCAAACTTCCGCCAGCGCATCCACCAGACGCGCAGCGCCATGGCGGAACGGGTCCACAGTCGGCAGGCCCATGCGCGCTTCAACCTGTTCGCAATAGTCCAGCGCCTCTTGCTCTGACATGGCGGCGGTGTTGATCGAAATGCCCACCACCTGACAGGCAGGGTTTGCCACGCGCGCCAGATGCAGGGCAGTGTCGCGCAGGTCTTCCAGCGAGGGCAGGGCATAGCCGGGCAGGCCGCGCATATGCGTGCGTGTCGGCTCGTGGCTCAGGATCAGCGCGTCGGGCTGGCCGCCATGGATCAGCGCCATGGTCACACCGGAATAGGAGACATGAAACAGCGATCCCTGCCCCTCGATCAGGTCCCAATGGTCGGGGTCATTGTCCGGCGTCAGCCATTCCACCGATCCGGCCATGAAATCGGCGATCACCGCATCCAGCGGCACACCGTCGCCGGTAATCAGAATGCCGGTCTGGCCTGTGGCGCGGAAACTGGCTTTCATGCCGCGCGCGATCATCTCGCGTTCCATGCACAGCGAGGTGTACATCTTGCCAGCAGAACAGTCGGTGCCCACAGCAAGGCAGCGCTTGCCGGTGCGTTTCTCGCCATTGGCGATGGGATATTTGACGGCAGGCACGCGCACGTCATGCAAGCTGCGGCCCGTGGCTTCGGCCACGGCTTTCAGGTCAGGCTCGTCGCGCAGCAGGTTGTGCAGGCCAGAGGCCAGATCAAACCCTTCCTCAAGTGCGGTGACCAGCACCTTTTTCCATGCGGCCGAAATGATCCCGCCCCGGTTCGCAACCCCGATAACAAGGGTCTTGGCACCCGCGGCCTTGGCCTCGGCCAAAGTCATGTCGGGCAGGCGCATATCGGCCTTGCAGCCCTCCATGCGCAATTGTCCTACGGCGAATTCAGGCCGCCAATCCTTGATGCCTTGGGCAACCTTGGCCGCCAAAGGGTCGGGCGCATCGCCCAGAAACAGCAGATAGGGGGTCTGAATCATGGCAGGCTCCGTTATGAAACATTATATCGAGCGGCAGTCTTGCGCGATTTACATTGAATGTTATCGTTTTTTCCGGGGTGAATACCAGAAACTTGCGCAGGTTCTTCGGTGTTTTGGGTGTTCTGCGCAGGAAATATGCACAGCTATCGCGGCGCTGCGGCAAATTTACTTCGCAGGTGCAGAACGCGCCTTGCACGTATCCGCGCAACAATATATCCCCAGGCGCGAGATAATTGACATTTCCTGACCCAAAGGTGACGCATGAGCTTTCGCATTCAGCCCACACCCGCAGCCCGCCCCAACCGCTGCCAGCTTTTCGGCCCCGGTTCACGCACCGCGCTGTTTGCCAAAATGGCGGCGTCTGATGCGGATGTGATCAATCTGGATCTGGAAGATTCGGTTGCCCCGTCCGACAAGGACAGCGCGCGCGCCAACATCATCGCGGCCACGCATGAGGTGGATTGGGGCAGCAAATATCTGTCCGTGCGGATCAACGGGCTGGATACACCGTTCTGGTACCGGGATGTCGTGGAATTGCTGGAACAGTCCAGCGACCGGCTGGACCAGATCATGATACCAAAGGTGGGGTGTGCGGCGGATGTCTACGCGGTCGACGCGCTTGTCACCAGCATCGAGGCGGCAAAGGGCCGCAAAAAGCGCATCAGCTTTGAGGTGATTATCGAATCCGCCGCCGGGATCGCGCATGTGGAAGAGATTGCCGCTTCCAGCCCGCGCTTGCAGGCGATGAGCTTGGGCGCGGCTGATTTCGCGGCATCAATGGGCATGTCGACCACAGGCATCGGCGGGACGCAGGAAAATTACTACATGCTGCGCGAAGGTGCGCAATATTGGTCCGATCCGTGGCATTGGGCGCAGTCGGCCATCGTGGCGGCCTGCCGCACGCACGGGGTTTTGCCTGTCGATGGCCCGTTTGGCGATTTCAGCGATGATGAGGGCTTTCGCGCGCAAGCGCGGCGCTCGGCCACGCTGGGCATGGTGGGCAAATGGGCGATCCACCCCAAACAGGTGGCCTTGGCGAATGAGGTTTTCACCCCATCTGACGCTGCCGTGGCAGAAGCGCGCGAAATTCTGGAGGCAATGGAAGCCGCGAAAGCCCGCGGCGAGGGGGCCACGGTTTACAAGGGGCGGCTGGTCGATATTGCCTCGATCAAACAAGCCGAAGTGATTGTGCGGCAATCCGAGATGATTGCGGGCTGACAGTTTTTTCCCGACAAGGGGAGGTGTGGGGGAACAAAGAGGGGCGCGGCATTTGCCGCGCCCCTCTTTGTTCCCCCACTTGCAGCGCCCGACGCTGCGCGTCGGGCGCGCCGCATGGCTTGCGCCATTCGCGGCCTGCTACATCTCTTCGACCATCACCACACCGCCCAGCGATTTCACAGCACCCTTGATCTGCGGTGTGATGGCAAACATCTGCCCGGTGTCGATGTCATATTCCTGACCCTTTGCCAGATCGGTCACGCAAAACCACAGCGGCCCGCGCGACCGCGCAGGCCCGTCTTTGTAGCGTGCCAGCAATGACGCAACCGAGGTGATGGCATCCGGCGACTCGATATGAATGCGCAAACCCGCCGCCCCTGCATCGGCGACAACGGAATCCACCGGTTGCACACCGCGCGCCAGCAGCTTGAGGGTTTCCGCTTCCATCGTTGCCTCGACGGTCAGGACAACATTTTGGCCTGCTTCCAGATACTGGCGACCGGCTTCCAGCGTGTCAGAGAAGACGGTCACTTCATACAGCCCAGTCGGGTCGGACAGTTGCACAAAGGCGAAGCGGTTGCCGCGCGCCGATTTGCGTTCCTGCCGACCGGACACTGCGCCCGCGATTCTGGCCACAAACGCCCCGCCTGCGGCTTTCTTCTCGACCTCGGCCAAGGTCAGGATTTGTTTGCGCTTCAGCGGGCCCGCGTAATCATCCAGCGGATGGCCGGACAGATAAAAGCCCACAGCCAGATGTTCATGGCTCAGCCGTTCGGTTGGCAACCAGTCATCGACGGCGGCAAGGCGCGGCTCTGGGATGTCTTCGCCCGCTTCGCCAAACAGCGACACCTGATTGGAGGCGCGCGCTTCGTGGATTGCGGCGGAATAGGTGACCAGACCGTCAAGGCTGTCAAACACGCGGCGGCGATTGCGCTCTAACTGGTCAAAGGCACCTGCGCGCGCCAGCATTTCCAGCGGGCGCTTGCCCACGCGTTTCAGGTCCACGCGCCGCGCAAGGTCGAACAGGGTGGCAAAGGGTTTGTCACCGCGCGCCGCCACGATCAGGCGCATGGCCTCGACGCCCACATTCTTGAGCGCGCCAAGGCCGTAAACCAGCGCGCCATTTTGCACATCGAACCGCGCACGAGAGCGGTTGACGCAAGGGGGCACGACCTCAATCTCCAACCGGTCTACTTCGCGTTTATAGACCGCAAGCTTGTCGGTCAGGTGCAAGTCGCAATTCATCACACCGGCCATGAATTCGACCGGGTAATTCGCCTTCAGATAGGCGGTCTGATAGCTGACCACGGCATAGGCGGCGGCGTGGGATTTGTTGAAGCCGTAATTGGCAAATTTCTCCAATAGGTCGAAGACTTCGCCTGCCTTTTTTTCATCAACCCCGTTGGAAATGGCCCCTTTCACGAATTTGGGGCGTTCCTTGGCCATTTCTTCGGCAATTTTCTTGCCCATGGCGCGGCGCAGAAGGTCGGCACCGCCGAGCGAATACCCGGCCATCACCTGCGCGATCTGCATCACTTGTTCCTGATAGACGATAATACCTTGGGTTTCTTCCAGAATGAAATCAATCGAAGGGTGGATCGACTCCAGTGGCTTCAACCCGTTCTTCACCTCGCAATAGGTAGGAATATTCTCCATCGGGCCGGGGCGATATAGCGCCACAAGGGCGACGATATCCTCGATACAGGTCGGTTTCATGCGCCGCAGTGCATCCATCATGCCCGAACTTTCCACCTGAAACACGGCGACAGTACGGGCGGAGGCATAAAGCTTGTAGGTCGCCTCATCATCCAGTGGAATGGCCGAGATATCCAGATCAACCCCGCGACGGCGCAGCACCTCGATGGCGTTTTGAATAACCGTCAGGGTTTTCAGGCCCAGAAAGTCGAATTTCACCAACCCCGCCTGTTCGACCCATTTCATGTTGAATTGCGTAGCGGGCATGTCAGAGCGCTGGTCGCGATAGAGCGGCACCAGTTCGTCCAGCGGACGGTCGCCAATGACAACACCGGCCGCATGGGTCGACGCGTTGCGCAACAGCCCCTCGACTTTTTGCGCATGTGTCAGAAGCCGGTCTACAACCTCTTCTGATTTTGCCATCTCGCGCAAGCGCGGCTCGTCTGCCAGTGCCTTTTCGATGCTGACAGGCTTCACCCCCTCAACCGGGATCAGCTTGGACAGTTTGTCGACTTGCCCATAGGGCAGCTGCAACACGCGTCCGATATCGCGCACCGCCGCCTTGGACAGCAGCGCCCCAAAGGTGATGATCTGGCCCACTTTGTCATGACCGTATTTTTCCTGAGTGTAGCGGATCACCTCTTCGCGACGGTCCATGCAGAAGTCGATGTCGAAATCCGGCATGGACACACGTTCGGGGTTCAGGAACCGCTCGAACAGCAGCGCATAACGCAGCGGGTCAAGGTCAGTGATGGTCAGCGCATAGGCGACCAGACTGCCCGCCCCGGACCCGCGACCGGGGCCAACAGGAATGTCATTGTCCTTGGCCCATTTGATGAAATCGGCCACGATCAGGAAGTAACCGGGAAAGCCCATTCCCTCGATGATACCCAACTCGAATTCCAGCCGCGCCTCGTATTCTGCGACCGGGGCGGCGTGGGGAATGACTGCCAGCCGCGCGTCCAGTCCGGCCTTGGCCTGGCGGCGCAGTTCCTGCACCTCGTCATCGGCGAAACGTGGCAGGATGGGCGCGCGTTTCTCGGCCTTGTAAGCGCAGCGCTGGGCGATCTCGACCGTGTTTTCCAACGCCTCTGGCAGATCGGCGAACAGCGCGGCCATTTCCTCGGGCGATTTCAGGTAGTGCTGCGGTGTCAGGCGGCGGCGGGGTGCTGCCTGATCGACATAGGTGCCATCCTTGATGCACAGCAGGGCATCATGCGCCTCATACATCTCGGGTTTCGGGAAATAGGCGTCATTTGTGGCGACCAGCGGTAGCTCTAGCGCATAGGCCATGTCGACAAAGGCGCGCTCAGTCACGCGCTCTGCTTCCATCATCTGGCCATCGCCATCGGCATGGCGCTGCAATTCGACATAAAGCCGGTTCGGAAAGGTCGCGTCCAGTCGCTCCATCAGTGCACGGGCTTTCGGCATCTGGTTGGTCTGGATCAGCTTGCCCACCGCGCCCTCGGCCCCGCCAGACAGGCAGATCAGACCTTCGGAATACTGATCCAGTTCTTCCAGCGTGACCTGCGGGACGGGCCGGTCCTTAGGCAGATACAGGCAGGAATTCAGCTTCATCAGGTTCATATAGCCGCGCTCGGACTGTGCCAGCAGCACAACGGGCGCGGGCATCCGCAGCTTTTCTCCCGGTGCGGGCGGGTCATAGGCGACTGATATCTGACAGCCCAGAATGGGTTGCAGCCCCGTGGTTGCGGCCAGAACGGAAAATTCCAGTGCGGCGAACATATTGTCGGTATCGGTCACTGCAATGGCTGGATAGCCCTTGGCAACACTGTCTTTTACCAGTTTCTTAAGCGGGAGTGCGCCCTCTAGCAGGGAATATTCCGTGTGGGTGCGCAGGTGAATGAAGCGAGGTGTTTGGGTCATGGCGAGAGTATAGGCTGCGCGGACGAGGCAGGAAAGGGATCAATGATTATCAATGAGGCATTGATTCAGTCTCGCCGGTCTGAGATTAGTTTTTCCTTGTGTCACAGCGCTCATACGGCTTTGCTGACACCAAGCAAAGAGCCATGCAAGGCCACTGACAGGGGGATAAAATCATGCGCAAGCCATTGCTGCGCCTTGAGGGGCTGACCAAAGCTTATCCCGGCGTTCTCGCCAATGATGACGTGTCCTTCGAGATTGGCGAAGGGCAGATGCACGCGCTTTTGGGCGAGAATGGCGCGGGCAAATCGACGCTGGTGAAAATGATCTATGGGCTGGTCAAGCCTGACAAGGGCACGATGACCTTGCGCGACCAGCCATTCGCGCCGGCCCAGCCCTCGGATGCGCGGCGCAATGGTGTGGCGATGGTGTTCCAGCATTTCAGCCTGTTCGATGCGATGGACGTGGCCGAGAACGTCGCGCTGGGTATGGAAAACCCGCCCCCCTTGCGCGATCTGGCGCGCCGCATCCGCGATGTATCCGAAGCATATGGCCTGCCGCTGGACCCGACGCGACTGGTGGGTGAACTGTCCGCAGGCGAGCGGCAGCGCGTGGAAATCGTGCGCTGTTTGCTGCAAGACCCCAAGCTGCTGATTATGGACGAGCCGACCTCGGTGCTGACCCCGCAAGAGGTGGACATTTTGTTCCGCACGCTGCGCAAACTGTCATCCGAAGGCACGGCCATTCTTTATATCTCGCACAAGCTGGAAGAAATCCGCGCGCTGTGCGACGAGGCCACGATTCTGCGCGGGGGGCGCAAGATTGCCACCTGTGACCCGCGCGAGAAAACCGCGCGCGAGTTGGCAGAGTTGATGGTGGGGCAAGTGCTGCACCCGCCCGCGCGGCCCGCGCGGCCTGTGGGCGATGTGGTGCTGGCGGTGGACAACCTTTCGCTGAAATCCAACAACCCGTTTGGCACCTCGCTCAAGGATATTTCCTTCACTTTGCGCGCGGGCGAGGTTCTGGGAATTGCGGGCGTGGCGGGTAATGGGCAGGATGAATTGTTGCTGATGCTGTCGGGCGAGTTGCTGTCGCCATCGGCGCAGGTCCAATTAAAAGGGTTGCCTGTGGGCCATCTGGGGCCGAATGGTCGGCGCAAGCGCGGGTTGGTCAGCGCGCCCGAAGAGCGCCTCGGCCACGCCGCTGCCCCGGATATGAGCCTGACCGCGAATGCGCTCCTCTCGGCAAGTGCGCGCAAGAGGCTGGCCAAGAAAGGTTTTATCGACTGGGGCGCCAGCGAGGCTTTTGCCCGCGAGATCATCGCCCGCTTTGATGTGCGCACCCCCGGCCCGCATGTGCTGGCCCGCGCATTATCAGGCGGGAATTTGCAGAAATTTGTCATCGGCCGCGAGATCGAACTTGATCCCGATGTCATCATCGTCAACCAGCCTACTTGGGGCGTGGATGCCAGCGCCGCTGCGACCATCCGTCAGGCCCTGCTCGATCTGGCAAGCAAGGGGGCGGCTGTGCTGGTAATTTCTCAGGATCTGGATGAATTGCTGGAAGTGGCCGACAGCTTCGCGGCCTTGAATGAGGGGCGTCTGACCAGAGTGCGCTCTTCCAAAGGGCTGACAGTCGAAGAGATCGGCCTGATGATGGGCGGGGCGCATGATATGCATGTGGCACAGGTGGCAAGCGCATGATCCGGCTAGAAAAACGTAAAGAGCCATCGAAATTCTGGCGCATTGCCAACCCGTTTCTGGCCGTCGCGCTAACAATGCTTGCGGGCGGGATCATGTTTGCCATGTTGGGCAAAGACCCGTTTGTAGCGATCCGGCTGATTTTCTTTGACCCGATCTTTTCCGAGACATTCGCCAGCTATTCGCGCCCGCAACTGTTGATAAAATCCGCCCCCCTGATCCTGATTGCGGTGGGGCTGGCCATTGGTTTCAAGGCCAATGTCTGGAATATCGGGGCCGAAGGGCAGTATATCATCGGTGCGCTGTTCGGCGCCGGTGTTGCGCTGGCATTCTTTCCTGCGCCGGGGTGGTATATCTTCCCGCTGATGGTGCTGGCGGGGGCGTTTGGCGGATTTCTCTGGGCGATGATCCCTGCAATCCTGAAAACGCGCTTTAACACCAATGAAATCCTTGTCTCACTGCTGCTGGTCTATGTGGCCGAGCGCATTCTGGCGGCCATGTCGCTGGGCCTGATGCGCAATCCTGACATTGCGGGGTTCCCCGGTTCGCGCGACCTGCGCCGTTACGAGGCCGCGCATAATGCCGAGTTGTTTGCAAATACGGGTATTCATTGGGGTGTTGTCGCGGCATTGATCGCAGTCATCTTTGCCTATGCGATGATGACGCGGCATATGTTGGGCTTTCATATTCAACTGGCCGGACAAGCGCCGCGCGCGGCACGCTTTGGGGGCGTATCGCCCGCTCGGCTGGTGGTGGTGTGTCTGGGAATATCAGGGGCGCTGGCGGGGCTTGCGGGCATGTTCGAGGTGTCTGGCCCCGGCGGGCAAGTGCGGATCGAATTTGCCAGCGGATATGGCTTTACAGCGATCATCGTGGCCTTTTTGGGCCGGTTGAACCCGTTTGGTATTGTGTTGGCGGGGTTGTTGCTGGGCCTGACCTATATTGGCGGTGAACTCAGCCAGATGATGCTGCAATTGCCCGGTGCCGCCATTCAGGTATTTCAGGGGATGCTGCTGTTCTTTCTGCTCGCGCTGGATTTCCAGACGAATTATCGCTTACGGCTGACAAGGGGGGCCAGCGCATGATCCTTGGATCAATCAATCCTGCGGTGCTGATGGCCGCGCTGATGGTGGCCGCAACACCGATCCTGCTGGCCGCTATCGGCGAGTTGGTGGTGGAGAAGTCGGGCGTTCTGAACCTTGGCGTCGAGGGGATGATGATTATGGGCGCTTGTGTGGGCTTTATCATCGCCGTCAATACCGGCAGCCCGTTCATTGGCTTCATCGGTGCGGCACTGGGGGGCATGGCGCTGTCGTTGCTGTTTGCGTTGCTGACACAGGCGCTGATGACCAATCAGGTTGCCTCTGGACTGGCGCTGACGTTGTTCGGGCTGGGGCTGACGGCGCTTTTGGGCCAGCGCTATGTGGGCATCACCCCGCCGCGCACGCCCAAGCTGGACCTTGGGTTTCTGTCCGATATCCCGTTTCTGGGACGGGCGCTGTTCACGCATGATATCGTGGTTTATCTGACAATCGCGCTGGTGGGCGCTGTCTGGTGGTTCTTGAAATACAGCCGCGCGGGCATGATCCTGCGCGCGGTGGGCGAGAACCACGATGCCGCCCATGCGCTGGGCTATCATGTCAAGCGCGTGCGCGTGCTGGCGATCATGTTTGGTGGCGCTTGTGCGGGGCTGGGGGGCGCGTATCTGTCGCTGATCCGCGTGCCGCAATGGACCGAAGGCATGACCGTGGGGGCGGGCTGGATTGCGCTGGCGCTGGTGGTGTTTGCAAGCTGGCGGCCGTGGCGCGCAATGGCGGGTGCCTATCTGTTTGGCGGCATAGTTGTGCTACAACTGAATTTGCAGGCCGCAGGCGTTCGTATTCCGGTCGAGTACTTGTCAATGTCACCGTACCTGATAACCATCCTTGTGCTTGTCATCATCTCATCGGGCAAGGGGCGCTCATTGAACGCGCCGGGCTCGTTGAACAAACCTTTCCACGCCTCGAGTTGAGGCAAAACGCTGCCAACAGGGAGACCACAAACATGAAAAAACTGGTTACAGCCGCTGTGCTGAGTGCTGCACTCGCCACACCGGCCTTTGCCGACACGACCAAGATCGGCTTCATCTATATCGGCCCGGTGGGGGATTTTGGCTGGACCGCTGGTCATGACCGCGCCCGTCAGGAATTGCAGGACCATTTCGGGGATGCGGTCGAGACGAACATTGTCGAGAATGTCGATTATGGCGCAGATGCCGAGCGTGTTATGACACAAATGGCCATTTCGGGCACTGATGTGATCTTCGCGGCCTCTTTCGGCTATGGCCCAGATGTCAATGCTGTGGCGGGCCGCTTCCCCGATGTCCACTTCCAGCATGCGACCGGCTATATTCAGGAACACGACAACATCTCGCTGTATGATGCACGCTTCTATGAGGGGCGCGCGGTCTTGGGTCATGTTGCAGGCAAGATGACCGAAACCAACACCATCGGTTACATCGCCTCATTCCCGATCCCGGCTGTGGTTTCTGGCATCAATTCGGCTTATCTGCACGCCAAAGCTGTGAACCCGGATGTGAATTTCCGCATCATCTGGACCTATTCGTGGTTTGACCCAGCGCTGGAAGCAGACGCCGCCGAAACACTGATCGAGCAGGGCGCAGATGTGATCATGCAGCACACCGATTCCACTGCCGCCATTCGCGTTGCCGAAGATGCAGGCGTCATGGCCTTTGGGCAGGCCAGCGACATGGTCGATTTCGGCCCGACCGCGCATCTGTCTGCCATTGTTGACCGCTGGGCACCCTATTACATCGACCGCATTCAGGCGGTGAAAGATGGCACTTGGGAAGCGCAAAACTCTTGGATGGGCTTTGCCGAAGGCGTGATCGAGATGGCACCTTGGAATGACCGCGTTCCGGCAGAATTGCAGGAAGAGGCGGATGCCCTTGTCGCATCCATAGCGGCGGGCGAATATCACCCCTTCACAGGTCCGATCAACCGCCAGGACGGCACACCTTGGCTGGCTGATGGCGAAGTGGCCGAAGATGGCGCGCTTGCCACGATGGATTTCTACGTCGAAGGGATCACCGGAGAGTTCCCCAACTAATCCCGACCCCATACACAGACAAAGCCCCCGGACATGCGCCGGGGGCTTTTTTCTGGCGTTTGCCGCCCTTGTGGCAAGCTGTGCCAGCGCGACGACACACAAGGGCGCGCATCCTTGATTTCAGCGCCGCGAAATGGCCTGCGCTTTGGCCCGATACCAATACCCGTGGCAAGAAAGATAACTAACAGCGGTATCAAAACGCAGGCGCCTTGGTCCGATACCTCGACCGGACCAAGTTCTTGTTTCAGTTATTGCATCAGCGCCGAGACAAGCCTGTCCAGCGTCGTGTTCACGACAAGGCCTTGGGCCGTGGCGCGCCCGCCTGTTGTCGGGTATTCGACGCAGCCACCGCTGGGGACAGCCTGCGTGCTGACCGCCACACGCACACGCGTCAGGTCCGAGCCGCTGGTATAACCCCCAACAACATTTCCGAGGAAGACATTGTCACGATCAAACACGGCCACGCCATTCAGCACATCATAATTTCCGGCTGCCGAACACCGGCTTGATGCCGCGGATCTTGGGGCGCTCTGAAGCGCAGTTGCATTCGGGATACCAATTCCGCCGCCACCGTTATCACCGCCGGTGCCACCGCCACCACCGTTGTTCCCGCCACCGTTGCTTCCGCCACCGTTACCGCCGCCGCCGTTGTTCCCGCCGCCATTATCGCCGCCACCGTTGTCGCCGCCGCCATTACCGCCGTCGCCGCCACCGCCGCCGGTGCCAACACTGACAGAGGCTGTGCTATCGCCACCGACCGTGGCATCTGCGCTCACTCCGCCGACCCCTACTGAAACGCCAACGGTACTGCCTGTCGACTCGCCCGTGCCCGAAGCGGTCACAGTCCCGCTGGTTGCCTTGCTGGTCACGCTGCCGACAGCATCTACAGTGCTATCAACCGTACTGGTCAGTGATCCAAGCAAGCTAGAGGCTTGTACCGGCTGAACCAGCGCCGTTGCCCCCAGTAAGGCGGCGGCTGCAAGCAAATACTTGCGCGGTACTGTAAATGTTTTTGGTTTATTTTTTGTAAATTTAAGTGGCATGTGCGATCTCCTGATCTGTCACCCTTGACGTTACAGATTTGCCAGATAGCCTTTGAATAACCACACTCTTAACGCAAGCAACGCCACCTGACCCGATATCGGTTTGGCACAATTCGGTGCATCCCCTTACAAAAGGGATACACAGTTTGTTTACTTCGGCAAAGGGTGGTTATTAAATAACCCATTGAATTACAATAAAAATAGCACCAAAGCCGTATGGGCTTCATACTAAGATACGATAAACTTTGAGCTTTGATCGCGCATGCACAATAGGTGCGATTGCTGTTTGTCGCCAGTTGTCATAACCGAAATGAATCAGTTTGCGGAAAAATTGCTGCAAAAGGTGTAAATTTTCAGAATCATGAGAATCCAGACTATCGGTGTATAAACGCACGCCCCGAATCCTCTTCTTTCAGGATCGTGACGTGATGGCAATTTTCTGCGGCGGCCAAACCGAAAGATAGTCGTCCATAAGACTATTGACCGATACATCGCAGATTTCCTTTTCGTCATCGACTTCAGCTAGATCATTTTCCGCGGCAAGGCGCATTGCACGTTCGTTTAACCGCTCATACTGGCGATCAACCCAATTCCACACTTCATCAGGATCCCAACCTGTGCCACCCCTTGCGGCCCATTCCGCGAAATCTCTGATCCTGTCCTCCGTCAGCGAGATAAGATCAGTTCCGCGTGGAATAGCAGCGAGCGGCCGATCAGGAATGTAGTCGAGAGGCATATCAAACGGCAGACGCGTCAAGCGCAGCGAAATTGCATCGAGAATTTCTTGGTCCGGAAGACAGATACCATGAGCCTGGAATGCTTGGATTATGCACTGTTTATCAACCGGCGCAGAACTGGGTTTGTAGGCAGTGATCAATGCCGTCTGAAGCGCACGCCACCCTTTTTGAGAATCTAAACCGACATTCCCCAAGTGGCCTGCCGTCTGACGTCAAGATCGCCTGATTGCGCCAGTTGATCAAGCGTTTTTCGTCCCGAGCGGCGTCTGCGGTCGCGCAAACGCCTGGAGTTGGGCGGATCGGGCCAGGAGCCCGCAGCATCCCGGCTCGGCGGCGACGTTTTTCAGCGCGGTGGACGGACCTGTCCTGCCGCTTTCGTTCAGTTTGGGTCCGGATCGCGGTCATGCGCATAGCGGTGGCGCTCGCAATCGGCGGATGGCGGCAAGGATGGCGCGCACCATTGGGCCAGTCACCGCGACCTCGGCCAGTTGGAAGGTGATGGCGCGGGCGTGGCGGACGACACGCGCCCCGATCTTGATCAGCTTCAGTTGCAGGCTGGTCAATGACCAGTCGGCCATGGCCTCGGGCAGCTCGATGCAGCGCAGGAAGGTTGCCAGATTGTAAGCCAGCGCGTGCAATTGCAGCCGCACCTCGTTGTCGCGGAACTTCCGGCATGACAGCCGCGTCCAGTGGAAGGCGTATTTGCCCTCCTTGATATGCTGCTCGGCCGTGCCGCGCTGGTTGTAGAACCGAACCACCCAATCCGGTTCCATCGGCAAGTTGGTGACGATGAAGCCAACACGCGGGAACAGCTCGCCTGGGTGCCATTCGATCTTGGCAATCACGCGGCGCTCCTTGTCCCAGGACGCGGCCTGATAGTGGAAATCCTCAAAGAACCGCTTCACCTTGGTCAGCGAAGGCCGCCCTACGGGCCGGTTCAGCCGATGCGCGATCTTCTCGCGCAGGACGCTGTTGGCGGGTAGTCGGATGGCGTAGAAATAGCCTACTTCTTCCAGCCGCGCATAGATCGCGGGGTTCGCATAGGCGGCATCGGCGCGGAATAAGCGCATGATGTCGCGCTTGGCATATCGGGCGATGACGGGGTCGAGGACGTCCCGCCAGCCATCAGCACTATGGACGTTGCCATTGCGTAGGGCGCAGCGTTCCAGCATCCCGAACTGGTTGAACAGAAAGTTCGGATGATAGCAGGTGCAGTCGAAATGCCCGTTCCAGGCGGAACCTTCCTGATCGCCGTGGGTGGGGCTGACCGAGCTGTCCATGTCCAGCACGATGAACTTCAGCCCGTTGCGGTCATGAAACCGGTCGATCCACTGGCCGTTCAGGTCGGCCAGTGCCGCCCGGTTCTCGGGCAAGGCCAGCGTCTCGGTCTCGAACCGCCCCATCTGTGAGGCCGAGGCCGCTTGCGCATCGACAGCCCGACCACCAACAACCTGACGCATCACGGGATCGAGCGCGAGACGGTCGGCATCGTTGACGTCCTCGTATCCGGCCAGCCGCCCGAACACTGACTGCCGGAACAGCCCGTCGAGCCGATGGACGGTGTTCTTGCCGGTGCGGTTGTCGCACAGCGCCGCAGACGCGAGGCCAGACAGCCCGAGCGCGTCATCCAGCTCGCGCATCACCAGAAGGCCACCGTCGGAGCTGAGCTGAGTGCCGCGAAATTCCAGTCGCACGCGAGGGTCGAAATCCACCCGATCTGCTCGCTGCAAGCCCGCACCCTCTGGGTGATCCATAAAACTCGCCCCCTGCATCCATCAACACCATGATTTATATAAGAAATACCATGGTTAGGACAGCAAAATCATAGATTTACTTGGGGAATGCGGGACATACTGAACCATGCATTATTTATCACACGGACAAATCGGTATTGCCGGTCTTAATTGTATCCGGCGGTTTGTTTGTACAGCGTGGTCTTGGGGGGTGCGAAACCGATATAGATGGGCGCAGCAGGGTGAATGCCGTGCTGCAAAACGTTGATACGGGTTTTACGATCCTTCGCGCTTGTGCAGCACAAAGCAGTCATTCGTGACGATGAAGGAAACGGGTCATGCAGATATTTGAACGAAACGCAAAGCGCATCACGAGTAAAACGCAGTGGCGCGGGAGAGCTTTGTTGGCCGCTGCCTTTGGTATGGTGTTGGCACCACTGAGCGTGCAAGCGCAATTGCTGTCGATCGGTGGCAGCGATGATGGCGGGCTGAGTGTCGGGGCCAATGTTGGCGATTTGTCGGTGGGCGCCGAGGTTGGCGGTAGCAGTGCGGCTAGCGTGGATGCCAGTGCCGGCTCTGACGTTTCGGCCGGTGCGAGTGTCGGTGGGGATAGTGGGCTTGCCAGTGTTTCGGCAAGTGTTGGTAGTGTCGATGCAGATGCAAGTGTCCTTGGGCCAGATAGTGTTGCATCGGTCGGTTTGACGACAGGCAGCAGTGGTCCTGACAGCCCCAGCACCCCACCTGATGGTCAGGCTCCGGGGGGGGCGCCGCCGGGCACAATTCCGGGGCAACCCTTCATTGATATCAGCACTATCTCGATAATTCAGCGCCTGACACCGGCCAGCCAGTGTTCTGGTGCAGGCAATTATGATGTGCTGAACGGCATCGCGGTTCTGGATGCAAGTGGCACATTTCTGGGTGTGGTCGTCGGGGCCTATGTCACCGGCACGGAACTGACCCGCGTCCGTATTGCTGTTGATCCGGGCGCGGCTGATGGCGGGGGGTGCGTTGAGTATTCCACGGCCGGTGGACGGGCAACACCCCAAGGCATTATTATCAACACCACCCAGTCCAGCCTACAAGCAGCTCTGGCGCGCTAGGGTGGGCGGCGGGCCAGTTACCCATAATTTTAACGGCCTGACAGGGGTATTCGGGGACCGTGGCCGCGGTTTCCGAATATCTGCGTCATGCTGCGTGATATGCGCTTTTCAGCCATCGGCACCCCCCCTGACTTAAGTGCTATAGGCCGCCAATCATACCAAGCGGGCATTCCTTTTCAGCGGTGCGGCCGCAATATGGCGGTCAGGTCGCGTCCCACGCCCGGTGCGTGATCTGAGAGCGCAGTTTCTAAGGACGCAAACATGATTGCCCGCATTGGCCGCAAGACAAGGCCCGAACGCAGGCAATTCCTTGGGCTGATCCTTTTGGCACATGTGGGTGGCGGCAGCGAGTTCTGCCTTGCGGTTCCCAAAGACGGATCGCCTGCATATTTCGACGGAGTGTAGCATGACGCTGTTCCAAGATCCCCACCTCCCCCGCGACAGCCGCGAAGGTTCAATTCGTCCCGGCATGTTGTCCCGAATTCTGGCACGTCTGGGCTATGACAAGACCGATGCACAGCACCACCGCAGAAACAGGGACCGCGACTTGGGCATCGCTGTCAGCTTTGATGTCGTGGCACCGCATCTGATCAAGGAGCGCCGCATCTATGTTGTGGAAGGGCAAACGCGCCCGCTGTTTTCGCATGTATCAAAGATTGCCGCGCCTGCGTTGTCGATTGCGTCGCTCAGCAATTTCGCCCGCGCAGAGAGTGCAATTCTGGGCCTGAGGTCTGAGCAAGCCTTGTTGGTTGTGAATATTGATACGCTTGGCACGACAGCAGAGGCCGTGGACATGCTGATCGGATTCCGCACACGGTCACCCGAAACACCCGTCATCATTGGCAGCGCCTCATTTGCCAGACATGATTTCTCAATGTCGCGCGGGGTTATCGCCGATGCATCCATGCGGATGCCCTGCGATTACATGTCTGTCGCATTGGCCATCGAAAGCGCGGTGGGCAATAGTGCAATGCGGTTCCGCGCAGAGCAAAGCTACCTGAGCGCGGAGCAATCTTGCGTCAACTGATGGTGTCGCCTATGGTCATGCAGACCTCCGTTCCTGCAATCGAGTGGCTTGCGTGAAGCGATTTTCAACCTTTATCATGCTGATTTTTCTGGCCAGTGCGACAGCAGTGGCCGGCCAATCCGGGCGCGGGATGAGTATCGTCGATGTCGAGCGCAGTGTCGGACGCGAGGGGAATGACCATTATATTGCGGTTCTGCAAACGCTTGAACAACGCGGTTACAGTATTGTAGAGGTGTCCAGCACGTTGCTGAACAGGCTCAGGATATGGGCCGAGAATAATGTTCATAGGCGTGAAATTGTGGTCAGCCGCGCAAACGGACGCATCCTGCGTGATGTGATTGTGGAAACCTATAAAAATGCCGGGGCCGATCCACAGGTTATTCCCGTGATACCGATCGAAGACCTTTTGCAAAACCATTCGGGAGGTATCAGGATTGTTCCAAATCCCTGAGAAAAGTATCAATCAATTGTGGCGGGAAACCCTGTGATGTTTGGCTTTCGTTGGCCAGTGCTCATCATAATTATTCTTGTGCTTTTTGTTCAGGTCGCAAGTGCAGGCTTCTTTATAATAAAGATTCTGTCGGAACTGTTCTTGATTGAATTCCTGTGGGTGGCTTGGGAAGTTCAGGAATTGCTGGAAATACTTTCCAGTTTCGGGCTTTTATTCGGGGTAATCAGCAGTGTTGTGTTGCTGAGCATCGGGTCACGACGTGCGACGCGCATAAACGATCAATTGCAGGCGGCGGCGGGCCAGTTTTATGACTATGTCGACCGCCAGTTTGAAGTGTGGAAACTGACCCTGACAGAACGCCATGTCGCCATTCTGGTAATCAAGGGTTTCTCCAATGCCGAAATAGCCAAATTGCGCGGCACGACAGAATCGACTGTGAAATCTCAATTGTCTTCAATCTTCCGAAAATCGGAATTGAGCAGCCGACAGCAGCTCGTCGCCTATGTGATTAAGGATCTGGTATCGGCCATTCCAGAACCCTGACGCTACTTTGCGGGCAGTCGCGTTGCCCCGTCCAGCCGGATCGTAGTGCCGTTCAGATAGGGGTTCTCGATAATCTGCGCGACCATCAGCGCGAACTCAGCCGGATCACCCAATCGGGCGGGGAAGGGGATGTTTGCCGTGATCGCGGACGTGGTCTCTTCCGGCAGCGCCTCCATCATCGGGGTGCGGAACAGCCCCGGCGCGATGGCCATGCAGCGAATGCCGTCGCGGGCCAGATCGCGGGCAACTGGCAGGCTCATCGCGGCAATCCCGCCCTTGGACGCGGCATAGGCCGCTTGTCCTACCTGCCCGTCCTGCCATGCCGCAGACGATGTGTTCACCACCACCCCCCGCTCGCCACCCGCCAGCGCATCCAGTTTGCGCATTTCAGCCGCCGCATGGGCCATAACATTGAACGACCCGATCAGGTTGACGCGAATCACACGCTCGAACAGCGCGGTTGAGGGGGTGCCATCGCGCCCCACAACCCGCGCGGCATTGGCAATGCCCGCGCAATTCACCGCCATGCGCAACGCGCCGCGCGCATCTGCCACAGCCTGCGCCACGCCCGCAGCGACGGAGTCTGAATCGGCCACATCCACCTTATAGGCGCGTGCGCCAAGCTCGGTGGCCACGGCCTGCGCGCGTGCTTCGTCAAAGTCCAGAATAGCGACTTCGGCGCCTTTGGCGGCCAGATGGCGCGCTGTCGCGGCCCCCAAGCCGCTGCCGCCGCCGGTCACAATCGCCAGATGTCCTGCAATCTCCATGCGCTTTCCCCTCTCTCCTGTTGGCCTATAGCTATGCGTATGCCAGACCCGCCCCGCAAAGGCGACGTTGCGTCACTGGCTTGCCGCGCAGCGCTTGGGAAGCTATGCCATCACAAAACCTGCAAGAGAAGCCCTATGCCCCCACCCCCTCGCGCCTGGCAACGCATGTTGTCTGGCCGCCGCCTTGACCTGCTGGACCCGACCCCTGTCGATATCGAGATCGAGGATATCGCGCATGGTCTGGCCTTTGTTGCGCGCTGGAACGGGCAGACGATGGGCGACTGGCCCTATTCCGTGGCCGAACATTCCTTGCTGGTGGAAGAAATTTTCACCCGTACCAGTGCCCGCCCCGACCCGCGCTGGCAACTGGCCGCATTGCTGCATGATGCGCCGGAATATGTAATCGGGGACATGATTTCCCCGGTCAAGGCGGCGGTCGGCCCCAGCTATGGCGAATTGGATGACCGCCTCAGCGTGGCGATTCACATCCGCTTCGGGTTGCCCGCCCATCTGCCTGCCGCGATCAAGAAACGCATCAAATCCGCCGATAAACTCTCCGCATGGCTGGAGGCCACGCGCATCGCTGGCTTCACCGAGGCCGAGGCAAACCGGTTTTTTGGCCGCCCTGATCCGGCCCTGCTGTCGGAATTGTCGCTGCATCTGCGCCCCCCGCGCGACGCGCGCAACGCCTATCTGGCCCGCCATGCAGAGCTGCTTGCGAAAATGTAAACTTATCTTGTCACTTTTGCCCCACCATGCCAAATCTGAGGGGTAGCGAAAAGGATACTGCCCATGACCGACGATCTGTTCATTGACCGCAAGCGCCGCGCCGCCCTTTGGTTCCGCGAGTTGCGTGACCAGATCGTTGCGGCGTTCGAGGGCGTGGAAGATGACCATACCGATGGCCCGATGTCCGACCATGCTGCGGGGCGCTTCGAGATACGCGAAACCTCGCGCCAAGGGCCGGATGGCGCGGATGCGGGCGGCGGATTGATGAGCGTCATGCGCGGCGGGCGCGTGTTCGAGAAGGTGGGCGTCAACGTCTCAGAGGTGTTTGGCCCATTGGGCGATCAGGCGCAGCGGTCCCTGACCGCGCGCAAGGAAATTCCGGGCCTGCAAGATGACCCGCGCTTCTGGGCCAGCGGCATTTCACTGGTCGCCCATATGCAGAACCCGCATGTGCCTGCGGTGCATATGAACACGCGCATGTTCTGGACACCGGGCGGCTGGTGGTTTGGCGGCGGGTCCGACCTGAACCCCTGTATTGAATACAGCGAAGATACGGCGGATTTTCACGCCACCTTGCAGCGTCATTGTGACCCGCATGGTGCCGATCTGTACCCCCGTTTCAAGGAATGGGCGGATGAGTATTTCTATATCCCGCACCGCAAACGCGCGCGCGGTGTGGGCGGGATTTTCTACGACGACCATTGCACCGGCGATTGGGAACGCGATTTCGCCTTCACCCAAGATGTGGGCCGCGCATTTCTGCCTGCCTTTCTCGCGCAGGTCGAACGGCGTCGGCAGATGAACTGGTCCGACGCCGACAAGGAAACCCAGCTTATCCATCGCGGGCTGTATGCCGAATATAACCTTGTCTATGATCGCGGCACCAAATTCGGTTTGCAGACAGGCCATGACCCCGATGCCGTGCTGATGAGCCTGCCGCCCTTCGCGCGCTGGGTCTGACCTTCTCGCGCCTGTCACGTCCGTTCACGACACCGAGAGGATGGTTCGCGCCAAGGGCAAGCGGGCGTATACCCTGCTGTAGCACCACAGGATTGAGGGCAAGATGAGCAAGAACCGGCGCAAGAAACCCGCAACTAAAGGGCACCGCAAACAATCTGCCTCCGGCCCAAACGCAGCGCCACCAACAACCCGCCGCGCCATGCTGCGCAATATTGCGGCCTTTGGTGCAGTTGGGGTTGCGGTGGCGGGGGGTGTCGGTTTTCTGGCGCACGGTGTGATGGCATCTGTCGCGGAAGCCGACCTTGACGTGATCGGGCAGGGCGTTCCGGTGATTGTGCAGATCCATGACCCAAGCTGCCCTGATTGTACGCGCCTGCAACGCGAGGCGCGCGCCGCCATGCGCGATTTCAATGATGACCAACTGCTGTACCGTGTCGCCAATCTGACCACAGAGAAGGGCGCGCGGTTTGCAGCAGGCCATGGTCAGGGGCGCGTGACGCTGATCTTGCTGAATGCACAGGGGCGCAGGGTGCAGGTGGTGAACGGCGTGCATGACCGCCAGTCACTGGCGCAGGATTTCGCGCTTCTGGCCGCTGACTGATGACTGCGCCTGCGCTTGCCCAAGCCGCACCAAACGCTTAAACACAGCGCAACAAGGCGGGGCAGGGAACCAATGACATATGCAGATTTGCCGAACGAAGGCTGAGGCAAGGGCCGTCATCAACGACTGGCGCGCGCACCGGTGTGATGTGGTGCTGGTGCCCACAATGGGATTCCTGCACGAGGGGCATCTGTCGCTGATGCGGCTGGCCCGTACGCGTGCAGGCGCGGGCGGCAAGGTCATCGCGTCGATCTTCGTCAACCCGACGCAATTCGGGCCGGGCGAAGACCTCGACAGCTACCCCCGCGACGAGGCGCGCGATTTCGACCTGCTGCGCGCCGAGGGTATTGATGCGGTCTTCGCGCCCGACGCGGCCGAGGTGTACGACCCCAAAGCCCAGACGATTGTCGAGACGACCGAGCTTGCGAAAGTGCTGATTGGCCGGTTGCGGCCGGGGCATTTTCGGGGTGTGGCCACAGTTGTGACCAAACTGTTCAACATCATCCGCCCCGATGCGGCTGTGTTTGGCGAAAAGGATTTCCAGCAGCTTGCGGTTATTCGCACCCTTGTGCGCGATCTGGATATGGAGATCGAGATTATCGGCGGCCCAATCGCGCGCGAAGGGGACGGGCTGGCCATGTCGTCGCGCAATGTGCGCCTGTCACCCGCCGACCGCGCCGCCGCCCCCGTTCTGGCCCGCGCGCTGGAACAGGCCGCCGAGATGGCCCCTACAGGCATCACTGCGTCGCGCCTTCGCAGCCATGTCCGCGCCACATTAGAGGCCGAGCCGCGCGCGCAGGTGCAATCGGTGGATATCCGCGATGCAGTCACCCTCGACACCATTGCAGGCCCGCTGACACGGCCTGCGGTGATTCTGCTGGCCGCCAAATTCGGTCAGGTGTTTCTGATCGACAACCGTGTCCTACACCCCGCAAAGGAAAGCACATGAGCACCCAAGCCCCCATCCGCCGCATGACGGTTCCGCAAATCCGCGCGAAGAAGGGCGCCGATCCGATTGTCTCGCTGACCTCGTACCATGCGCATACGGCAGCTATTGTTGATAAATTCGCGGATTTCATTTTGGTGGGTGACAGTCTTGGCATGGTGATGCACGGCATGGATTCGACCATCGGCGTGCCGCTGGACCTGATGATCATGCATGGCCGCGCCGTGGTGCGTGGCACCAAACGCGCGCTGATTGTGGTCGATATGCCCTTTGGCACCTACGAAGAATCACCCAACATGGGCTTTCGCAATGCCGCCAAGATCATGAAGGAAACCGCCTGCGGTGCGGTCAAGCTGGAAGGTGGCGCGCGCATGGCCGAGACGATCCGCTTTCTGTCCGAACGCGGGATTCCTGTCATGGCGCATATCGGGCTGACGCCCCAATCGGTGAACACCATGGGCGGGTTCAAGGTGCAGGGCCGCGACGAGGCTGCATGGAAAACCCATATCGACGACGCCCGCGCTGTGGCCGAAGCCGGTGCGTTTGCGCTCGTTGTCGAAGGCGTGGTCGAAGAGCTGGCTGACAAGATCACCGCAGCGGTGGATATTCCCACCATCGGCATAGGCGCGTCGAAAAACTGTGACGGGCAGATACTGGTGCTCGAAGACATGCTGGGCCTGAACCCGCGTGTGCCGAAATTCGTCAAGGTTTACGGCGATCTTGGCCCCGCAATTGAACGCGCAGTCGCGGAATATACCGAGGAAGTGAAAACCCGCACCTTTCCGGGCGAGGATAACGTGTATCGCTGACATGGCACGACAGGGCGGCGCAGAGTCAGTATTGCGCCACTCGGTCACACATAAGAAAGCCGCCCCAAGCGCAAGGCTTGGGGCGGCACTTCAGATTCCGATGAGGAAATACTCAGCCCTGACGGGCTTTGAATTTCTTCTGCGTCTTGTTGATCACATAAACGCGGCCTTTACGGCGCACGATCTGACAATCGCGGTGGCGGCTCTTGAGCGAGCGCAGCGAGTTTCTGACCTTCATTGGCCTTCTCCTATTCGCGGCGCGCGAGCGCCTTTGCGGTTGGTCCTGCAAGATGCAGGGGTGAATGGTGGGCACGACAAGGTTCGAACTTGTGACCCCTACGATGTCAACGTAGTGCTCTACCACTGAGCTACGCGCCCTGACCAGATGTTTTCTGCGCCCCAAACAAAAGGGACGCGGAGAGCACCGCGTCAATTGAGCGGTCTATAAAAGGAGTCGCAGGCAGGATCAAGGGCTTTTGAATACTCAATGCCATGCGCTATAGTCAAAAAAAACAGAACGGTGCCATGCAGTCCTATATCTTCCTTCCCGCCGCTACGCCTGACAGTGCTGTGGTCTTCGCCTCGCCCCATAGCGGGCGCGAGTATCCGCCGGAATTTCTGGCAGCAACAACACTTGACCCGATGCTGCTGCGATCCTCGGAAGATGCGTATGTCGACCGCCTTTTGCGCGCAGCCCCTGTGGCGGGGGCGGGCATTCTGTTGGGCGGTGCGCCGCGCGCCTATGTCGATTACAACCGCGCCGCGACCGAGTTGGACCCCGCCCTCATCGCCGGGGTATCCGTGCGCGGGCTGAACCCGCGTATCAGTTCCGGTCTGGGCGTGATCCCGCGTGTCGTGGCAGGCGGGCGGGCAATCTACCGTGGCAAGATTTCTCAGGCCGAGGCCGAGTTGCGCTTGCGCCGCTACTGGCACCCGTATCACGAAAAACTGTCTGCGATCATGGCGGCACAGCGCGCGCGCCATGGTCGCGCCATCTTGCTGGACATGCATTCCATGCCGCGCGATGCGGTTGCCATGAATGGACAGCATACCTCGCTGCGCCCGGATATCGTGTTGGGCGACCGTTTCGGGGCCTCTGCGCATTCCGAGGTTACCGAAGCTGTCGCCGCGGTCTTTACCGCAGCCGGGCTGCGTGTGGCGCGCAATTCACCCTTTGCAGGGGCCTATATCGCACAGCGGTATGGCCTACCCTCCAGCGGGCAACATGCGATCCAGATTGAAATTGATCGCAGCCTGTATCTGGACGAACGCCAGGTTTGCCCCAATGCCGATTTCGACAGCTTCCAGGCCCTGATGGATGGGGTGGTGCGTGACCTCGCAGCCCTTGGTCGCAGCCAGAGCGGCGCGGTTCCCCTCGCTGCTGAATAGAGCGTCGAGCCTTTAACCTGATGCATATCCAGCCCCACAGAAGAAGTTCCAGCATTCGTCCGGTGTGAAGAGGTCGCAGATTTCCGTGAGCGCGTCGAACATCTGATCGAATGTTCTGGCTCCAATCCTACGCAGATGTGCCTTGAGCTTTGAGAAAGCCATCTCGATGGGGTTGAGGTCAGGGGAGTATGGCGGCAGGTACAAGAACCAGCATCCCACATCTCTTAAAGCCGTCGCAGCAGCCTTGTTGTAATGGGTGGCGAGGTTGTCGCAAATAACGACAGTGCCTGGCTGTAATTCCGGGGCCAGGACATTTCGGACATAGGCCTCAAAGGCTTCACCATCCATTGCCCCTTTGATGACCCACGGCGCGATCAGATTGTCGTGCGTCAAACCAGCGATAAATGTCTGCGTTCCCCACGCCCCGAACGGGGCATCCATTTCCAGGCGCTTTCCGCAGAGACTGCGTCCGTATTGACGGGTCAGGTTGGTTTTGACGGAGGTTTCATCAATAAAGACAAGCCGATCAGGATGCGCTTGCATGGCAGGCAGGTGATGCCTGAACCAGTTCTTACGCCGCTCCTTCACATGAGCGCGCAACCGTTCGGTGGCAACCAGCGACTTTTTTTATATGTGTATCCGAGCTTGCGCAGAAACCGCCCGATGGAGGCCGCGTGCGCGGTAATGCCAGTGGCAGCTTCCAATGCACCGGCAAGTTCTGGCAAAGTGATATCACCATCCTGCGCCACCAATTCTTCCAGCAACGCTTGATGAGAAGACAGCTTCCCATGACCAGGAGGACGGCCTTGGGGCTCCGGCTCAATCGAACCCGTTTCCCGCAGCCTGCGTTGCCATCGCACACCAGTGGCGGCGGACAACTTCAGCCGTGCTGCTGCGGCACGACCGCTCAATCCTTCTACAATACACTCTTGAAACCGCGCACGAAGCGCTGACGGCAATGCTGATGACATAAGACATCCTCCCAAGGAACATGAATCACAAATCAACCTCAAAGGGAATCCATCGATTCACGTTTCAAGCGCGGCGCTCTAGTGCTGCATTCTGTCACAGATCATTGATAATTGCAGTTTTTGCATAGCTATACTCCGAGTCCTGTGGAACCCGAGTTTTGCTTGACGGTTCGGTTTGATTGGATTCTGATGGGTTCATGCGTATTGAGCCGAAATTCCTGACATCTTCAGAACGTGCTGAGCTGATGTCCTGTGTGCGACGCCATCGCGAGGATCACGGTGTTGCGCGTCGCGCCAATGCGATTTTGCTGCTGGATGAGGGCAAATCCTGCCAACTGATCGCCGAATTTCTTTACCTTGACGATGATACGGTTCGTCTTTGGTACAAGGCTTACCGCGAAGGGGGCTGGGACCTCCTATCCACTGATGGATGGAAGGGCGGTCAATCCCGGATGACCTCGGCTCAGGAGGCCGAACTCAGCGCGTGGCTGGAGGATCGTTTTTGTCGTTCGACGACCGAGGTCCGGGCCCATATCTCCGCGACGTATGGCTTGGAGTATTCCCATTCTGGCTGCATCAAGCTTCTGACGCGTCTGGGGTTTGAGTATCGCAAGCCGAAGGGACTTCCGCGCGTTGCGCCTGCCGCAGCACAAGCCGCCTTCATCGAGATGTATCAGCGCTTGCTGAACGAGTTGGGGGCTGATGAAGCTGTCTATTTCGCAGATGCCGTGCATCCGGAGTATCAGACGAAACCGGCTTATGGTTGGGTGAAGGCCGGGACAAATCCTGCCGTGCAGACCACAGCAGGGCGTGGGCGTGTGAACATCCATGGTGCACTGAACTTGGAAACATTCGATTTGTCGTTTGTCGAGCCGATTACGGTAGACGGGATCAGCGCTGTCCAGCTCTTGGCCAAAATCGAGGCATCCAACCCTTACAAGCGCCTCATCCACGTGATCTGGGACAACGCGGCGTATCATAAAGGGCAAGAGGTGCGAGACTTCCTTGCAAGGCCGGACTGCCGCATCCACTTGATCCCATTGCCGCCATATTGCCCACATCTCAACCCGATTGAACGATTGTGGGCCGTCATGCACCGCTGTGTCACACACAATCAGTATTATCCCACGCAAAAGCAATTTGCCGATGCGATACTCGCATTTTTTCGAAAAACCCTCCCCAACGAATGGCGGAGCTTCCGCGACACCATCTCCGACAACTTCCGTGTCATCTCACACGACAATTTTCGGGTTTTCGCGTAAGGCGGGTATAATTCATTCTCTCTGCAATATTTTCTGCTTATAGTCATTTTATGGATATCATTGCACTTGTCGGCGCTTTGGCCGTGCTCTTCATCGTCATAGGCGTGTCCGAGCCGCTGTCCGAGCGGCTGCGCCTGCCGTTCACGGTAATTCTGGCGATTGTGGGGGCGGTTATCGGTGCGGGTGCGCTGTATGTGCTGTCCAGCGATCTGGCGACCACCCTGAACCCCGTAATGCGGCGTTTTCTGGAATTGCCGATCCGGTCCAACATCTTTTTGTATGTGCTGCTGCCAACCTTGTTGTTTCAGGTGGCGCTGATGGTCAATGCGCGCCGTATGCTGGATGACTGGGTGCCGATTCTTGTCATGGCTGTGGGCGCGGTAATCGTGGCGACGGTGGTTATTGGTTACGCGCTCAGCCCGTTTACCAGCCTGTCCTTCGCGGCCTGCCTTTTGATCGGGGCGATTGTGTCGACCACCGACCCGTCCGCTGTGGTCAGCATCTTTCGCAACATCGCCGCCCCCCAGCGCCTGACCCGCATTGTCGAAGGGGAAAGCCTGCTGAACGATGCCGCCGCGATTGCGCTGTTCGGGTTTTTTCTGACCTTTGTGATGTCCGGTGTGCCGGACCCGAGTTTGCAAGATGCGCTGGTCATCTTTCCGTGGCTGGTTTTCGGCGGCGTTTTGCTTGGCCTGTTTCTTGCGCGGCTGACTGTGGCGTTGATGTCGGTAATCCCGACCTTTCCGCGCGCACAAGTCTCGATCAGCGTAGCGCTGCCCTATCTGACCTATATCATCGCCGAGCAGTTTCTGGCCACTTCGGGCGTGATTGCCGTGGTTGTCGCGGGCCTGACGCTGAACCTGACAGGGCCGGGGCGATTGACCCCAATCAGTTGGAGTTATCTGCGCGAAGTCTGGGAAGTGCTGGCCTATTGGGCGGGGGCGTTGATCTTTATTCTGGCAGCGCTGCTTATTCCGCGCCTGATGGGCGATCTGCGTCTGAACGATCTGTATCTGATGGGGGTCGTCATCCTCGCGGCTTTCTTTGCGCGGGGGATCATTCTGTGGGGCATGTTGCCCGCCTTGTCCTTTGTACGCCTGTCGCCGCAGGTGGAACCCGCCTATCGCGCGGCGATCCTGTGGGGGGGGCTGCGCGGGGCTGTGACTCTGGCGCTGGCGCTGGCTGTTACGGAAAACGCCCTTGTGCCCCCCGCGATTAAGCGCGAGGTGGGCATTCTTGCCACGGGCTTTACCTTGTTCACGCTGTTGGTTCAGGGGACGACCCTGCGCTGGGTGATCGCGCGGCTGGGGCTGGACCGGCTGCCACGGCTGGATCAGGCGCTGTCGAATCAGGTTATCGCGGTGGCGCTGCAAAATGTGCGCGAGGAAGTCGCCGAAACTGCACGCGATTTCAAACTGCCGCAAGAAGTGATCCGCTCTGAGGCAAAGCGCTTCGGCGAACGGCTGGACGGCGCAGTAAAACTGGCCGAGGCCGCCGAGGAAATCCCGGACCGCGACCGCGTGACACTGGGCCTTGTGGCACTGGCCGGGCGCGAGCGGGATTTGATTATCGAGAATTTCCGCCAACAATTGTTTTCCGCGCGGCTGGTGGATCGGATGCTGTCAGATGTCGACCGTCTGATTGAGCAAACGCGCGGGGGCGGTCGCAACGAATATCGCGCGGCAGGGCGCAAGGCTTTGGGCTATGGCGGGTGGTATCGGCTGGCCGTTACAATTCACAACCGGTTGCGCTGGTCGCTGCCGTTGGAGCGTATGACCGCCGAACGGTTCGAGATTTTGCTGAACCAGCGCCTGATTCTGGGCGAGTTGCACAGCTATATCAACAGCAAGATCCGACGCATTCATGGCCGCCGCGTGGCGGATCTGTTGCATGAACTTCTGCGCCGCCGCGAAGAGGAAACCGACAACGCCGTCGAGGGGCTGCGCCTGCAATACCCCGGCTATGCCGAAGAGATGGAGCGCCGCTTTATCCGCCGTGCCTCACTCCGGCTGGAGGAACGCGAATATGACACGTTGTTCAGCGACGGGCTGATCAGCCGCGAGCTGCATGCGACTTTGCGCAACCGGCTGTCGGGCCGCCGCAGCAAGGTCGAAGCGCGCCCGGCACTGGATTTTGCGCTGCAAAAAGATGCGTTCTTGCGCAGTTTCCCCTTGTTCGAGGGAATGCGCGACGATCAGCGCCGCAAGCTGGCGCGGGCGCTGCGCACCCATCATGTCGAACCCGGCACCGTCTTATTGCGCAAGGGAGAGGTGCCGCATTGCGTCTATTTCATCGCATCCGGTGCGGTCGAAATGGAACGCAAGGGCCAGAAAGTGCGTCTGGGCCGGGGCGAGTTTTTTGGCCATATCGGCCTGCTGACCCGCCAGCCACGCCGTGCCATGATCAGCGCGATCAGCCATTGCACCCTGCTGTCACTGGATGAGGCACGCTTCAAGCGCCTGCTTACGCGCAATCGCTCGCTTTATGATGCGGTTTTGCACAGTGCGGAATTGCGCGGCGTGACACTGGACAGCGCGGCCCTGTCCGACCCGCCCCAGCGCCTTCCCTAACGCGGTGTATCGTCTGGCGGAAACAGGCAGATATCCTGCCCCGCCACCCATTGCTGATACTTCCCCATGACAGCGCCAAATTCCGCCGATGCAAGAAACCGCGCAAGCCAGTCTTGCAGGTCCGGCCAAGGTTGGGCATCGAACCACGGCTTGTCGATAAAGGCAAACTGGCGAACGAAGGGCAGCAACGCGAAATCTGCAAGCGTGGGGCGGCCGAAAATCCAGGTGTCGATCTGCGCATCAAGTTCAGCCAGATAGGCTGCGGCATCGGCCAGATGTTGGGTCCGGTCCTCTTGCGGGTAGCGGCTGGCGTATTTGCAGCGGTCCAGCGCGCGTTTGAATGGCCCGTCATTGCGCGCAATCCAGTCCCAGCCCGCTGCGGGCATGTCCAACCAGCCGTACGGGTCATGCCGCGCTAGCGCCCAACGCATGATGTCCAGACTTTCGTCAATCACCTGTTCTGATGTGACAAGGCAGGGCACGGTTGCACTGGGGGAAGCGGCGCGAAACTCTGCCGGTTTGTCGCGCAGCACCACCTCGCGCAGCGCGACCCGTTTGCCCGCTTGCCGCCAGCGCAAGGCGCGCGCGGATCGCATAAGGGCAGCGGCGAAAGGACCAAAGGATCGGGTGCATGGCGGCCTTTCTTGCAGGTGTATCGGGCAGGGCAAATGCCCACCCGATACCAATGTTGCAGCGCAGCTTATGCGCGGACCAGCGCCTCGTAGGTTTCCGCAACCTTGCGCGTCATCTGGCCCACCTGAAAATTATGCTCGCCGATCTGGCCCACAGGGGTCACCTCGGCGGCGGTTCCGGTCAGCCAGCATTCGCTGAAACCGGCCAGTTCTTCGGGCATGATATGGCGCTCATGCACCACGATCCCCATATCGCGCAGCATGGCAATCACGGTCTGGCGTGTGATCCCGTTGAGGATGGCATCGGGCCAAGGTGTGTGCACCTCGCCATCTTTTACGAAAAACACATTCGCGCCGGTCGCCTCGGCCACATAGCCGCGATAATCGTAGAACAACGCGTCCGAGCAGCCCTTTTCTTCGGCTGCGTGTTTGGACATGGTGCAGATCATATACAGACCCGCCGCCTTGGCCGATGTCGGGATGGTTTCGGGCGAAGGGCGGCGCCATTTGGCGATATCCAGCTTTGCGCCCTGCCATTTTGCGTCGCCGTAATAAGCGCCCCATTCCCACGCGGCCACCGCCATGCGCACCGGATTGCGCCGCGCCGCGACGCCCATATCCGGCCCTGCACCACGCCATGCGACCGCGCGGACATAAGCATCGGTCAGGTTGTTGGCCTCAAGCACAGCGGTCTTGGCCGCTTCAATCTGATCGACCGAATACGGGATCGGCATATCCAGCAGGCGGCCGGATTCCAACAGGCGCTCGGAATGTTCGCGGCTTTTGAAAATCTTGCCGCTATAGCAGCGCTCGCCCTCGAAAACGGAAGAGGCATAGTGCATTGCATGGCTCAGGATATGCACATTCGCATCCCGCCACGGCACCAGTTGCCCGTCCATCCAGATCATACCGTCCTTGTCATCATATCCGCCGACCATCAGTGCCTCCTCAATGGCGTTTTTCCAGATGTTGCGCAAAAAAGGTCCGTTACGGACATAATGTTACGTCAAATCGGGGAATCGCTATCAATTCGCTCTTGGAATGTCAACAAGGCTGACATAAACTGCCCCAAAGTTTGTGGGTGTACGGAATTATCGAGATGGCCGAAGGCAGCAACAGCGCGATGGGTGGCGAAAGCCTGCTGTTCCTGACGGACGAACAATTGCGCAAAGGCATCGAGGCGATGTTCTTTGCCTATCGCGGTTTTACCGCAGACCCTGACCGCATTCTGGAAGAACATGGATACGGGCGCGCGCATCATCGCGCGCTGCATTTCATCAACCGCACGCATGGCACGACTGTGAACAATCTGCTCAATGTTCTGGGTGTGACCAAGCAATCGCTGAACCGCGTGTTGCGCACATTGATCGAAGATGGCCTTGTCGAAAGCCGCATTGGCCGCGCGGACCGGCGCGAGCGCAATCTGTTCCTGACTGAAAAAGGCAACACGCTGGAACGCGCCTTGTCCGAAGCGCAGCGCGAGCGGATGCGCGCGGCCTATCGCGCGGCAGGTCCGCAGGCTGTCGCAGGGTTCCGGCAGGTTCTTGAAGCGATGATGGATGATGAAATCCGCCGCCAGTATCTGAACATGCGGGACCGTCGCACATGAGCAACGACACGCAACCGCATTTGTTGATTGTCGATGACGACGCCCGCATCCGCGCATTGTTGCACAAATACCTTCTGCGCAACGGCTTTCTGGTCACCGCAGCCCGTGACGCCGCCCATGCACGCCGCCTGATGCTGGGCCTTAGCTTTGATCTGATCGTGCTGGATGTCATGATGCCCGGCGAAGATGGCATCAGCCTGACACGCCACATCCATTCGCAAGGCACCGCCCCGGTGCTGCTGCTGACCGCCCGAGGAGAGGCCGAAGACCGCATCACCGGACTAGAGGCGGGCGCAGATGATTACCTGCCCAAACCGTTCGAGCCGCGCGAGTTGTTGCTGCGCATCAACTCCATCCTGCGCCGCAATCCGCAGCAAAATGCGACTGCAATCTTGCCGCAGATATTGGTTATTGGACCATTGCGCTATGATCTGGAACGCGGCGAGTTGAAACAGGATGACAGGCCCGTCCGCCTGACCCAGACCGAGGCTGCGATCATGCGCCTGTTCTGTGAAAACCCTGGCGAGGTGATAAGCCGCGAAGCGCTGGTCGACCATCTAAGCCGCGACCGCGCCGGGCATGGGGGCATGGTCGGGCAGGAACGCGCGGTTGACGTGCAGATCACCCGCCTGCGCCGCAAGCTGGAACACGACCCCAAAAACCCCCGCCATCTGCAAACGGTGCGGGGCGCGGGCTATATGCTGGTAACGGACTGAGCGCAGAATGACAAAAGGCCCCGGAGTCGCCTCCGGGGCCTTTCTGAATTTTGGTGACGGGGCTTATTCAGCCTGTTCTGCCGCGATTTCTTCGCCAGTTTCCTGATTGACCAGTTTCATAGTCAAACGGACCTTGCCGCGATCGTCGAAGCCCAGAAGCTTGACCTTCACTTCCTGACCTTCCTTCAGAACATCCGAAGGGTGGTTCAGGCGGCGGTTCTCGATCTGGCTGACATGCACCAGACCGTCGCGCTTGCCAAAGAAGTTCACGAACGCGCCGAAATCGACCAGCTTCACAACCTTGCCAGTATAGACCATGCCAACTTCCGGCTCTGCCACGATCGAATAGATCATGTCATAGGCCTTTTTGATGGCGTCCTGATCGTTCGAGGCGATCTTGATCGTGCCGTCATCGTTGATATCGACCTTGGCACCCGAGACTTCGACAATCTCGCGGATGACCTTGCCGCCAGTGCCGATGACTTCGCGGATTTTATCCGTTGGCACCTGCATGGTTTCGATCTTGGGCGCATACTGGCTGAAACCAGCGGGCGCTGTCAGGGCTTGTGACATTTCACCCATGATGTGCATCCGCGCATCCTTGGCTTGTGCCAGTGCCTGTTCCATGATCTCGAAGGTGATGCCTGCAACCTTGATGTCCATTTGCAGGCTGGTAATGCCCTCGGACGTACCGGCAACCTTGAAATCCATATCGCCAAGGTGGTCTTCGTCACCCAGAATATCGGTCAGAACAGCGAATTTACCGTCTTCTTCAAGGATCAGGCCCATCGCAACCCCAGCCACAGGGGCTTTCAGTGGCACGCCTGCATCCATCATCGACAGTGACCCGCCACAGACCGATGCCATCGAGGATGACCCGTTCGATTCCGTGATCTCGGACACCATGCGGATGGTGTAGGGGAAGTCGGTTGCCGCAGGCAAAACCGCCTGCAATGCGCGCCAAGCCAGCTTGCCATGCCCGACTTCACGACGACCGGGAGGGCCGAAACGCCCAACTTCGCCCACCGAATAGGGGGGGAAGTTGTAATGCAGCATGAAGTTAGATTTGGACGTGCCGGTCAGTGCGTCGATGAACTGCTCATCATCGCCGGTGCCCAGTGTCGTGACGCACAGCGCTTGCGTTTCACCGCGTGTGAACAACGCCGAGCCGTGTGTACGCGGCAAAAGGCCGGTTTCGGCAACGATCTGGCGCACGGTCTTGGTGTCGCGCCCGTCAACACGTGGCTCGCCATTGATGATGGCACCGCGCAGGATCGAGCTTTCCAGCTTTTTCAGGGCTGAACCAAGGTTCTCATCCGCTAGTTGCTCTTCGCTGAGTGCGGCCTTGATTGCGTCGCGCGCCTCGCCGATTGCGGCAACACGCTCTTGCTTGTCGCGCAGGGCGAAAGCGGCGCGCATCTGTGTCTCGCCCGCAGCTTTGACCGCCGTATACAGGTCCGAGTAATCGGGTGCCTGAAAGTCGAAAGGCTCTTTCGCGGCATCTTCGGCCAGATCAACGATCAGGTCGATCACCGGCTGGATGTTTTCATGCGCGAATTTCACCGCGCCCAGCATTTCAGCCTCGGTCAGCTCATAGGCTTCCGATTCAACCATCATCACGGCATCTTTTGTGCCTGCGACAACCAGATCAAGGCGCTGCTCGGGGTTCTCGCGCAGCTTTTCCATGTCCTGACATTCGGGGTTCAGGATGTACGCGCCATCGGCATAGCCCACACGGCATGCCGCAATTGGCCCCATGAACGGGACACCCGAAATGGTCAGCGCGGCCGAAGCTGCGATCATCGCAACCATGTCGGGCTCATTCACCAGATCGTGGCTCAGCACAGTGCAGATGACCAGAACTTCGTTCTTGAAGCCATCTACGAACAGCGGGCGGATCGGACGGTCGATCAGACGCGAGGTCAGCACTTCCTTGTCAGAAGGGCGCGCTTCGCGTTTCAGAAAACCACCGGGCACTTTACCCGCAGCGTAGTATTTTTCAACATAATGCACGGTCAGCGGAAAGAAATCCTGCCCCGGCTTGGCTTGTTTGGCGTAGGTCACATTGGCCATGACCGATGTCTCGCCCAAAGTGGCGATGACCGAACCGTCAGCCTGGCGGGCAATCTTGCCCGTTTCCAGTGTCAGCGTCTCTTCGCCCCACTGGATTGATTTTTTTACGATATTGAACATTCAGCGTATCCTCATAGAAAGCACCAGCCCTCTGGCCTTTCCGTTTCCAATAGCGGCCCCATTGCCGCCGACCCCAATCCTAATGCATCACGCCGGGGTCACTGCGTCACGTCTCAGATAGCGCGGGCCTTACAGGAAAATGGCGCATAAGAAAAGCGGGAAAGCCGGTGGGCTTTCCCGCTTGAATTGCGACAAGCAGAGCTTAGTAGCGGTAATGCTCTGGCTTGAACGGCCCTTCAACCGTCACACCGATATAGTCGGCCTGATCCGGCTTCAGTTCTGTCAGCTTCACGCCGATCCGCTCCAGATGCAGGCGCGCGACCTTTTCATCCAGATGTTTGGGCAGAACAAAGACACCGGGGCGATACTCGTCACCCTTGGTCCATAATTCGATCTGCGCCAGCACCTGATTGGTGAAGCTGGCCGACATCACAAAACTGGGGTGGCCGGTGGCATTGCCAAGGTTCAAAAGGCGACCTTGGCTCAGCAGGATCATGCGATTGCCCGAGGGCATCTCGATCATATCCACCTGATCCTTGATGTTGGTCCATTTGTGGTTTTTCAGCGCCGCCACCTGAATTTCATTGTCGAAATGGCCGATATTGCCGACAATCGCCATGTCCTTCATCTCGCGCATGTGCTCGATGCGGATGACGTCCTTGTTGCCGGTGGTGGTGATGAAAATATCGGCGGTGGACACCACATCTTCCAGCGTCGTCACCTCAAACCCGTCCATCGCGGCTTGCAGCGCGCAGATCGGGTCAATCTCGGTCACTTTCACGCGTGCGCCCGCACCTTGCAACGACGCGGCAGAGCCTTTGCCCACATCGCCGTAACCGCAAACCACGGCGACCTTGCCTGCCATCATCGTGTCGGTTGCGCGGCGGATGCCATCGACCAGCGATTCCTTGCAGCCATATTTGTTGTCGAATTTCGATTTGGTCACGCTGTCATTGACGTTGATCGCAGGGAAAGGCAGCAGGCCTTTCTTGTGCAGGTCATACAAACGGTGCACGCCGGTCGTGGTTTCTTCCGACACACCCTTGATCGCGTCGCGCGTCCTGGTGAACCAGCCGGGGCTTTGGGCCATACGCTTGGCGATCTGGGCCTTGATGACCTCTTCTTCCTCGGATGAAGGGACAGGGATGATATCTTCGCCCGCTTCGGCGCGCGCACCCAGCAAGACATACAGCGTGGCATCGCCCCCGTCATCAAGGATCATATTCGCGCCGTCAGCGAACATGAAAGAGCGGTCCAGATAGTCCCAATGCTCTTCCAGCGTCTGGCCCTTGATGGCGAAAACCGGGGTTCCACCTGCGGCAATGGCAGCGGCGGCGTGGTCTTGCGTGGAATAGATGTTGCACGACGCCCAACGCACATCAGCCCCAAGTGCTACCAGCGTTTCAATCAGTACTGCGGTCTGGATGGTCATATGCAACGATCCGACAATCCGCGCGCCGCTCAAGGGCTGGCTTTCGCCATATTCCGCACGCAACGCCATCAGGCCGGGCATTTCCGTTTCCGCAATCGCAATTTCCTTGCGCCCGAATTCGGCCAGCGAAATGTCTTTTACAATGTAGTCTTGTGCCATCTGCCGAATATCCTTTGAACCGATGTTTGCTGCGCTGCGACATAGCACTGCCCCCCCTGACAGACAAGTGAACGCCTGTTATAGATATATCGTGATGAGGCAGCACCTTTTCATTTGCCTTTGGTGTTGTAGCTTGAAACGCTATCTGTAAAACTCGAAACGGAATAATAGCGTGGATTTTGGGTGCAAAAAAACGTGAAATGTAAGCAAAATTGGTGGCCGTGCGCGCCGAATACAACATCAGCCGCGCTGACTGCCCTATTGCTGTCTGGCATTCCTGCACAAGCATTCGATGCGCTTGAAATTACATTTCAAGGCGAAGATAGCGCACTGGAAACCGCGCTGCGGCGATCTTCTTTGTTGCAATCTGCGCGAGATGAAGGGGTAGAAGACCCTTTTGAAGTGTTCGCAATAGCACGCGCTGAATATGGCCAGTTGATCGGCACATTTTACGAGGCCGGATTTTACGCGCCGCAGATTTCCGTGCGCATTGACGGGCGCGAGGCGGCGGATATTTCGCCCTTGAACCCACCCGCCACGATTGGCCGGATTGACCTGATCCTGACCGAAGGGCCGGCTTTTGTCTTTGGTCAGGCGCAGCTTGGCCCCTTGGCGCGCGACACGGAACTGTCTGATGACTTCGCGTCAGGGCAGCCCGCGCGCAGCACAGTGATCCGCGATGCCACCACAGATGCCGTGGATGGCTGGCGCGAGCTTGGCCACGCGAAAGCTGAACCGACAGACCAGCAGATCACCGCGCGCCACCCGCCGGGCGCGCTGGATGTCGCTGTGCAGATCACGCCCGGCCCGCGCCTGCGTTTTGGCCAGTTGCGCCCCGATGGCCAGCGCCGCACCCGTCCGGCGCGGATCGTCAAGATTGCAGGCTTGCCCACGGGCGAAGTTTTCTCACCTCGGGATGTGCAGCGCGCGGCAGAGCGGTTGCGCCGGACAGGCACTTTTGCCTCAGTCGCATTGCGAGAGGCGGATGAGGCCAACCCCGATGGCACGCTGGATATTGACGCCTCTGTGGTCGAGGCACCCTTGCGCCGGATTGGGGCCGGGGTGGAATTTGATACCGAAGCAGGCGGTAAACTCAGCGCGTTCTGGTTGCACCGCAACCTGTTCGGCGGGGCAGAGCGGTTTCGCATTGAAGGCATGGTTGGCGGGCTTGGGGCGCGCAGTGGCAAGCTGGACTACCGCCTTGGCGTAGAATTTTCGCGCCCAGCCACCTTCACCCCTGATACGACGTTGAATATCGGCGCCTTTGTCGAGACGGAGCGCGAATCCGACTTTGAAGCACAGCGTGCACGCCTCGATATCGGGTTGGTGCACCGCTTTAGCGACGAGTTGACCTTTGGGGCCGGTATCGCGGCATTGCTGGAACGCGCAGATGTAGGGCCAAACCTGCAAACCCAGAGGAATTACCAACTGTTGCTGTTGCCGCTAGACGTAACGTGGGACCGACGCGACAGCGAGCGCGCGCCGACACGCGGTTTTTATGCGCGTGGCGAAGCAATGCCATTTTTTGGTCTGCGCGACAGCGATAGTGGCGCTCGGGTCTATGCGGATTTGCGCGGATACCGCGCCTTCGGGCAGGATGACGGCATAGTTCTTGCTGGTCGCGCGCAAGCGGGTGCTGTGTTCGGCGCTGATCTGGATGGCACGCCGCGCGATTTGCTGTTTTATTCGGGTGGCGGTGGAAGTGTCCGCGGTCAGCCCTTCCGGTCGCTTGGTGTGACCCGCGGTGGCGTCAGGTCTGGCGGTCAGGGCTTTGCTGCGCTGTCGGCAGAGGTGCGCGTGCGTGCCACAGATACAATCGGCGTGGTTGGATTTGCCGATGCCGGCTATGTGTCGGAAGGCGCGTTTTCCGGCAGCTCCGACTGGCACGCGGGCGCAGGGATCGGGCTGCGCTATGACACTGTGGTGGGGCCAATACGCGTTGATGTCGGCTATCCTGTCGCGGGCGATACCGGACGCGGATTCCAGCTGTATCTGGGCATTGGGCAGGCGTTTTGATGAAAATCATCCGGCCCCTCATTCAATGGTTCTTTTGCGCCACATTGATCGTGACGCCTGTCGCAATGGCGCAGGAAACCGAACCCGAGGCTGAAGGCGAAAGCGTGACGGAAACGCTGCTGCCGCGCGCGGGCGAAAGTGATGTCGGCTATCTGACCCGTCTGTTGCAGGACGGGCTGTCCGAAAGTGGCCGCGATGTGCGCATCGGGGGCTTTAGTGGCGCATTGTCATCGCGTGCAACATTCGATGAGTTGAGCATTGAAGATGACGAAGGTGTCTGGCTGCTGGTCGAAGGGGCGGCACTGCAATGGAACCGCTCGGCCCTATTCCAGCGCCGTATAGAGATTGGCGAAATCTCTGCCGAACGTGTGACGATATTGCGCGCGCCTGTGGGCGACGACAGCGAAGGGGGCGAGCTGTTCACCCTGCCTGATTTCGAGTTGCCGGAACTGCCACTCTCTGTCCAACTGGACCAGATGCAGATCGGTGAGGTTATCTTGGGCGAGGCGCTGTTCGGGCAGGAGTTGCGCGCAAGCGTGCGCGGGTCTGCCTCGCTGGCCGATGGCGAAGGCAATGCGCAATTGCAGATCGACCGGATTGACGATGTCGCAGGGCAGTTCCGCCTTGACGCTGCATTCTCGAACGAGACGCGCGTACTCAGTCTGGATCTGGCAATCGAGGAAGACGCGGGCGGGTTGGCTGTCACGATGCTGGACATTCCAGACAGCCCCTCTGCTGCGCTCACAGTTTTGGGCGAAGGCCCGATTGAGGATTTCGCCGCCGATATTACACTGGCGACCAATGGCGAACCTCGCGTCGAGGGGCAGTTCCAGTTGCAAACCGCCCAACCCGGTGTCGCGCAGGCCATCAGACTGGACCTTGCTGGCGATCTGCGCCCCTTGCTGCAAGAGGAATTCCACCCGTTTTTCGGCGAGAACAGCCGCCTGAACACGCGTGCCAGACGGTTTGACGATGGCAGCCTGTCGCTGGATGATCTGGATATCCGCACTGACAAGCTGGGATTGCGCGGGCGTATGCGACTGGGCACCGAGAATTTGCCCGAACTGATCGACCTGCGCGGCGAAGTCTTGTCGCGCGACGGCTCGCGCGTGGTGCTGCCTGTCGGGGGCGGGGAAACCAGTATCGAGTCGGCAGAATTACGGCTGGCATTCGACGCATCCGAGAATGAAGACTGGGAGTTGGTGCTGGACCTGCTGGGCTATGACGATGGGGATTTCAAGGTTGAAAGCCTGTTCATAAACGGCCTTGGGCGGATCACCTCGGACGGTTTTGGCGAGAATATTGACGTGGTCGATGCGCTGATCGATTTCACCGCCTTGGGGCTGGAGGCAACCGATCCGGGCTTGAACGAAGCGCTTGGGCCGTCTGTTTCTGGTTCGTTGGCGATGATCTGGCGCGAAGACAGACCCTTGCTGTTGCCTGGCTTTCAGCTTGAGGGCCGCGATTACGCCTTGAACGGGCGCGCGCGGCTGGATGAGGGCGTGATTTTCGCCAATACCTTTGCGGAATTTCGGGATGTCGCGCGGCTGTCGACATTGGCGGGCCGACCGCTATCGGGCGGCGTGCAGGCGCAGGTCGATGCAACCATTGGGCCCGAACGCGACCGCTTTCTTGTCGCAGCCCAAATCACCGGCCAGAACCTGACACTGGATCAGACCGAGCTGGACCTGCTGCTGGCCGGCGAAAGTCAGATCACAATCGATGCACATGGTGCCGACGGGCGCATCATCCTGCGCCAACTGGAAGCCACGGCCCGCACCCTGCGCGCCGATCTGCGCGGCGAGCTTTCAGACGATGACATAGAGTTGCGCGGCGAGATCGACTTTTCGGATCTGTCGGTTTTGGGTGATGCTTATGGCGGCGCGCTCGATGCACAGCTTGCCTTGCGCGGCCCGCGTGAGCGAGAGGCGTTGACCCTTGAAGCGGTCGCGCGCGACCTGACTGTCGGACAGGAAGATGCAAATCGTGCGTTGCGCGGGGAAACCCGCCTTGCACTGGAGGGGCAGCGCGATGGCGCGGCCATTGATCTGAGCAGTCTGCGGGTCAGCAACAGTGCCTTCACGCTGGATGCGGAAGGCCGCTATGAGGCGGGTGCCTCGCGGCTGGATGTGCGCAGCACCGTGCCCAATCTGGGCGCAATCCGACCCGGCCTTGGCGGGCGCATCGTCGCAGATGCAAGCCTGCGCGAAGACGGGGACGAGCGCCGCGTCACGCTGGAATCCACCGCCACAAACCTGCGCCTTGGTGCCGCGACGGCGGACAACCTGCTGGCAGGCACACACCAGTTGAATGCCAGCGTCGTGCAACGCCCCGACGAGGTGCTGCTCGAAACCCTGACGCTGACTGGCCCGCAGCTGAACGCGAATGTCACAGGCCGGATTGCCGACGGGCGGCCAGCGCTGGAACTTGATGCGCGGCTGAACAATCTGGCCGCTGTCGTTCCGGGGATCGAGGGGGCCGTATCGCTGTCAGGAACAGCCCGCGATACTGGCACCGGCTACGCGCTTGATATCGGGGTGTCTGGCCCAGCGGGCCTGACTGCGCAGATCGCGGGCGACATCTCGACCGAGTTGCAGGCCAACCTTGCAGTGCAGGGCAGCACCGATCTGGCGCTTATCAACCCAAGGCTAGAGCCGCGCTCGATCCAAGGGCCGGCCGAGTTCAATGTCACGTTGAATGGCCCGCTTGCATTATCGTCACTCAACGGCACGGCGCAGGCCAGCAATGTGACATTTGTCCTGCCGCAGCAAGGTATCCGTCTGGCAGATATTTCGGCGCAGGCGCAGATTACAGGCGGGCGCACTTCGGTCAATCTGGCGGGTCGGTCCGCGAATGGTGGCCAGATTTCAGTTGGTGGCGATATCGACCTTGCAACCCCGATCACAGGTGATCTGCGCGCGCGGCTGGATGCGTTCCGCCTGATTGATCCGCGCCTGTTTGAAACAGATGTATCAGGCGAGATCAGGATCACTGGCGAGTTGACACAGGGGCCATTGCTGTCGGGCAATTTGCAACTGGACCGCACAGAGTTGCGCATTCCGCGTGTTGGTCTGGCAGGGCGGGGCTATATTCCGCCCGATATCCGCCATGTGGGCGAAAGTGCCGGTGCGCGCCAGACGCGCGACCGTGCAGGTATATTCGCAGGTGAAACGCATGGCCGCGAACGCCGCCCCCCCTCGCTTGACATCAACATTGACGCGCCAAGCCGGATTTTCATTCGCGGGCGCGGGCTGGACGCGGAACTTGGCGGCAGTTTGCGGCTGACTGGAACCACCGCAGATGTCATTCCCATCGGACAATTCGGTCTGATCCGCGGCAGGCTGGACCTGCTGGGCAACCGCTTCACCCTGAATGAGGGCTTTGCCAGCCTGCAAGGCGATTTCGTGCCCTTCATCCGCCTGATCGCCTCGACCGAGCGCGACGGCGTGAATGCGCAAATCGTGTTGGAAGGGCGCGCAGATTCCCCCGAAATCCGGTTTGAATCGACCCTGCCTTTGCCCGAGGAAGAGATCGTCTCGCTGTTGCTGTTCGGACGCGGGTTTGAGACATTGTCTTTGTTTCAGGCCGCACAGCTTGCCTCGTCGCTGGCCACATTGTCAGGCCGCACCGACGGGATCATGGAGCGGTTGCGCCGCAATACCGGACTGGATGATCTGGATGTGCGCACCGATGAAGATGGCGAAACCTCTGTCCGGTTGGGAAGTTATCTGACCGAGAATATCTATACCGATGTCGAGGTTAGCCCGCAGGGCAGTGCGGAAGTGTCGATAAATATCGACCTTTCCCCTTCCGTGACCGCGCGCGGTCGCATAGACAATGAGGGCCGCGCGGGCGTGGGACTGTTTTTTGAGCGTGACTACTGACAGGAGACGCAGATGAGCGTTGATGCAACCTCTATCGCGGGTAAAACCGTGCTGATTACCGGTGCCAGCCGGGGCATAGGGCTGGAAGCGGCGCGCGCTTTTACCGCTGCCGGTGCCAAAGTTGGTATTGCGGCGCGCAGCGCAGACGCGCTGGAGGCCATCGCCGCTGAGACGGGTGCCGTGCCAATCGCCTGCGATGTCGCGGATTATGCCGCAGTAGAAGGGGCCGTTGCGCGTATGCAGGCCGAATTCGGGCGGCTGGATATTCTGATCAACAATGCAGGCGCGATTGACCCGATCGCGCTCTTGTCCAGTGTTGACCCTGCCGAATTCGGGCGGCTGATTGATATCAACCTGAAAGGTGTCCTGCATGGGCTGCGCGCGGCCTTGCCTGTGATGCAGGCGCAGGGCGTGGGCACGATTATCACAGTCGGGTCGGGTGCGGCGCATAACCCGCTCGAAGGCTGGGGTGCCTATTGCAGTTCCAAGGCTGGCGCATGGATGCTGACCCGCGTGGCCGATGTTGAAGCGCGCGGGCGCGGTGTGCGGGTCATGAGCCTGTCGCCCGGAACGGTTGCCACCGACATGCAGCGCACCATCAAGGCAAGCGGCGTGAATGCTGTCAGCCAATTGGATTGGGCGGCCCATGTTCCCGCTGATTGGCCCGCACAGGCGCTGCTCTGGATGTGCACGCCGGATGCGGATGACTGGATCGGGCGCGAGGTGTCCTTGCGCGATGAGACTATTCGCCGACGGCTGGGGCTTGCCGGATGATCCGGGTTGCGCAGGATGCTGGTGTCTGGACCCTGACACTGGACCGCCCCGACAAGGCAAATTCCCTGACAGCCCAAATGCTGCAAGACCTGTGCGACGCTGTTGATGCCGCCGTCAACGCCAAAGCCTGCGCCCTGATCCTGACTGGCGAAGGGCGCGTGTTCAGTGCCGGTGCCGATCTGGACGAAGCGCGCGCGGGCCTTGCCACCTCGCACCTGTGGGAAGACCTGTCGGGAGGCATCGCGCAGGCCGAGTGCCTGACCATTGCGGCGCTGAATGGCACGCTGGCGGGCGGTGCTTTCGGCATGGCGCTGGCGTGTGATCTGCGGGTTTGCGTGCCGGGGGCAAAATTCTTCTATCCGGTGATGAAACTGGGCTTTCTGCCCCAACCATCAGACCCCGGCAGGCTGGCCGCGCTGGTGGGGCCTGCGCGCGCCAAGATGATCCTGATGGCTGGTGCCCGTATTGAAGCGGAAGAGGCGCGCGACTGGGGGCTGGTGGACCATATCGTGCCCGTGGAAGAATTGATGCCTGCGGCACATGCACTCTGCGCGGATGCACTCACGGCGCGCCCGGAGCATGTGGCCGCGATCAAACGCCTCATCCCATGATTTTGCGCTTTGCCGCAAGCATTCCCGCAGCTAGAAGCTTTGGTATGACAGGCATCTTGCGATCATTTGCAGCCTTGGCGCTGGCTCTGGCCGTTGCTGTCTCCAGCATCGGCCATGCAGGCGCGCGCGCTCAGGCGCATGGGGCGCAGGCAATGGTCATCTGCACCGGGTCTGGTCTGGTGCGCATTGTGATGGACAGCGACGGCACGCCCGTCGAGCATACAATGCCCTGCCCTGATTACGTAATATCATTGGCCGCCATTCTGGCTGCACCCGATAGCACCGCAGGCGCAAACCTGAATCACCTTGCACATATGCCCGCGCAAGAGTCGCTTTGTCTGACTGGGGCCGCTGGGAAGTGGCATGACACCCGCGCGCCCCCCTCACGTGTCTGACGCGCAGTTGACACTCTCAATCAGACAAGGACATATCCTATGAAACGCACCATATTCCTCGCAGCCTGTGCTGCAATTTTCGCGCTGCCTGCTGTTGCCTGCGACGGCATCCATGTTGAAGACCCCTATGCCCGCGCCTCGACCGCGATGTCGCAATCCGGCGCGGCCTTTATGCGTCTTGTCAATCATGGCGATGCAGAGTGCCGCTTGATCGGCGCGCAGTCAGACGCGGCGCAGCGGGTCGAGTTGCACACCCATATCGAAGATGACGCCGGCGTCATGCGGATGATAGAGGTCACAGAAGGGTTTGTCATTCCTGCGCATGGCGAACATGCGCTGGATCGGGGCGGTGACCACCTCATGTTTCTGGGGCTGAACCAGACATTCGATCATGGCGATGACCTTCAGGTCACGCTGCGCTTTGAAGAGGGTGACGACATGCAGATCATCATCCCTGTGGATCTGGAGCGCGCGCCGGATCATGGCGCTTCTCATGGGCACAGCCACGATCACAGCCATTCGCACGACTGAGTCAACCCGAAGCAGGGCCGCATCTGCGGCCCTGCCAGACTAAAACATGGGGGACACATGACCCAAGCTGAACGCGTCGTTTTCGTCTGTCTGGGCAATATTTGCCGCTCGCCCACAGCGCATGGCATTTTCCGCGACAAGGCTGCGCAGGCCGGTCTGAATGTCGTGATAGACAGCGCCGGAACCGGGGATTGGCATATTGGCAGCGCCCCCGACAACCGTGCCGTGCGCGCGGCGCAGTCACGCGGGTATGACCTGTCTGACCTGCGCGCGCGCCAGTTTTCACCGGCTGATTTTACGGATTATGATCTGATCTTGGCGATGGACCGCGCCAATCTGCGTGCCATCGAGGCACAGCGCCCCAGCGGCAATGCAACCCCGGTCGCGCTGTTTCTGGACCTGATCGGCCAGCACGACAGCGATGTGCCCGACCCGTATCTGGATGGCGGGTTCGATCATGTGCTGGACCTGATCGAGCAGGGCACGGACATGCTCGTGTCCCGCATGAAAAAAGGGCAAGGCTGCACCCAGCACTTGCCCTTTTTGTAGCTGTAATTCCGTAAATTGGTCTTAGCGTCCCGCGCAGCTGCGCTCGGCGGCGTCGCCAAAGGCACGGTAGCGCGTCCAGAATGCATTGTCGCGGTCACTTTTCGACATGCGCACGTCCTGCGCAAGCTGTGGGTTGCGGAAGAATGTCGCGGCGCGGCGCTGTTCGGCGCGTGTCAGGGTGCTTTGTGCAACGGAATCAATGCAGCGGCACATTGCCCGTGTTGCTTGTGCGCGGTCAGAGCGCAGGCAAGCGGTTTCCAAAGGACCGGCGCTTGCGGGCGCCGGAACAAGGGGGGCGGCCAAGATGACCAGCATTGCTGCGAGAAGTGTTTGTTTCATTATGCCCTCTTCAGGTTTTTTGCATCCTGCCAAGTTGCACCCGGATCGTTGGTTGCCCGGAACATATAGTTTTGCAACAAGACTGCCTCGATGTATCGATGCGTGAACATAGCAGAAATACGCTATTCTTCACTAACAGATTCTGCACATTGGGGCGTTTTGCCTCAATCTGGCAACACCCTCGCGTAAATATTGCGGGGCCTGCCAGCAAGGCCACTAGGGGTGGGTTTCGTGATCCTGCGCGGTGTGGCCGATCTGCGAATAACACGGGCAGTCAGGCGGGTTAGCGCCACGAATCAATTCCGCCTAGTCCCGCCATTCGACCCCGGCGACGAAGTAATCCGACAACAACGCGAATCGACCAACAAAGGATTTTCGGGCACCCCTGAACGGCAGGTCGGCAAGCACCGCCCCCTCGAAGAAGTTGGTGTTCAGATCAATGTTCACCTCGGTGTCGTGATAGGTGATTGCGGTGCCGGTGATCTGGAACTGCGCCTTATAGACCGCTTCCTTGATGCATTTCATCAGCATGGCAAAATGCCCGCGTTGCGATGGCCCAAGGCTTGCAAGCCAGTGCATTTCGCGGATCGTGCAGATTTCGGGCCAACTGGACGATTCGAGCGCCGTGGCAGGCCCGATCTTCAGCCCTAGTGCCAGAATTTCGGGGTCATCCGATACGACGGCCAATGAATCGCGGCTGGAATGCGAGATTGACCCCGTTAGCCCCGGCGGCCAGACAGGCCCCTGCCCATCGCCCAGCAACACAGGGCGCGGCGCATGGCCAAGCTGTTCCATCGCGGCATGTGCAGCGGCACGACCGGCGCAAAATTCGCGCGCCCGCGCGGCCCCTTCCTGCTCGATCGCCAGAACTTCATCCCCGATCAGGCGTGACATGGGCGCGCGCGGATCAGCCCACGCCATTGCAACCCTGTCACCAAAGAGCGGGTTCGCAAATTCCGAGTATGCGAATCGTTGCAGCATCATGTCATGTCACCCCTTCAAGCCGTGGCGCCGCGCATGTCTGACACTTAGCCAATAGCCGGATCAGCACGCACCCTTTGACGGTATGCTTGGCATGCGATCAGGGAGAAAATGTGGCGCGCACCGGCCTTTTTTGGGCCTGATGCACGCAGGGCGGCGCTTCCGGTCGTCAGAAAAGCCCCCTTTCCGGCGCGTCACTCCGGCTGGTGCGACAGGTCCGCAGCTTCAATTAGCGCGCGTGCAAGTACAGCTTCATCACCGATATGATTGGCAAGAATCAGGATCAGCCGCGCGTTCAAGGCATCGCTTTCAGCTTTGGAAAGCCCATCATGCACGGCCATCAGATTGGCATAGAACCCATCCGGGTCTTGCAGATTGCGGTGCAGGTTCAGATCAGACATTTTGACCCCCTTGTGGCGTGGCAATGCTGCGCCGCAATGCACCCTCGACTGCGGCCGCGTTAAAGCGGGTCCAGCGCGCGGCGACATGATGGTCGGGGCGCACCAAATAGACGGCACCGGGATGGCCGCCCAGATAGCGCGCGGCCAGATCGGGATTGTCCTGCGCGCAAACCCGCAGCACTGTGACATCTAGCCCTGCCATGCGCAGCGTATCGGAGCAGGGTGTATCAATGGCCAGCAGGGTAAAGCCCGATCCAAGCGAGCCGAGCAACCAATCATCGCCCAACGGCGCGTCAGGCAGGGGTGCGCCGGGTCTGGCGCGCATTGGCAGGTCTGCGTCATCATCCGTGTTCAGGGGGCCGTCATCATACATGCACGGAACTGACAAGCGCCCTGAATTGACCAGCGGGCGCGCAAAATCATGGCGCGCGGCCAGATCCAGCACCGCATTGCGAAACACGCGGCTGATCTCGGATTTGGGGGTGATGAATTCGGTCGCGCGGGTGGAATTCATGATGTTTTCATCCGCGCCATAGACGCGTTCCCAATCATAGCTGTCCAGCAAACGCTCTGACGCGCGCCCTTCCAGCACCAGCGCCAGCTTCCAGCACAGATTGTCGGTATCCTGAAGGCCGGAATTGGCCCCGCGCGCCCCAAAGGGTGACACCTGATGCGCCGCATCGCCTGCAAAGATCACGCGACCATGGCGAAACTTCGCCATACGGCGGCACTGGAATGTATAGATCGAGACCCACTCCAGCTCGAACTCCACATCCTCGCCCAGCATCGCTTTCAGGCGTGTGATCACGCGGTCGGGTTGTTTTTCGGCCTCTCGGTCAATGTCCCAGCCCAGTTGCAGGTCAATCCGCCAGACATTGTCGGGCTGGCGGTGCAGCAGGGCGGATTGGCCGCGATTGAAGGGGGGGTCGAACCAGAACCAGCGTTCGGTCGGGAAATCGGCTTTCATGACCACATCGGCAATCAGGAAATTATCCTCGAACACGCGGCCAACGAAATCCAGCCCCATCATGCGCCGCGTGGGGGAATTGGCACCATCGCAGGCAATCAGCCACTCGGCTTGCAATTCATAAGGGCCTTCGGGGGTTTCAATCTCTAGCCGGACATGGTCGGAATGGCGGCCAATCGCCTCGACCCGGTTGCGGCCGCGTATCTCGATGGGCTTTCCTTCTGCCGCCAATGCCTGCACGCGTTCGACCAGAAACTGTTCCAGATAGTATTGTTGCAGATTGATAAAGGCGGGGCGGTGGTGGCCCTCTTCGGGCAGCAGGTTGAATTGAAAAATGTCGCGCTCGTCAAAAAAGACCCGGCCCTTGTTCCATGTCACACCCTTCTCGACCGCGACATCGCCGCACCCCAGACGATCCAGAATTTCCAGCGTGCGCTTGGCAAAGCAGATCGCGCGAGAGCCGGAACTGACGCGGTCATTCTCATCCAGCACCACAACCGCCACGCCGCGTTGCGCCAGATCAATTGCCGCCGCCAGCCCGACAGGCCCCGCGCCCAGAATGACGACCTTGTGGCGCGGCGGTGTGGCGGCGTCCTGATCGGGGTGGCGCGCATAGGGGTAAAGCGGGGTGTCGAAAACCTTGGTCATGATCCCTCTCTGTCAAATATGGCTCAAGTGAACATGGACAGCGCAGGCGGGACAATGACTCAGGTCAAGCCCCGCGCGGGTGCATCAGTCCTGAAGTGCTTGCCACATCTCCAGATCGCGCGCGGCGGTCCAGATGCGGGGGGTGTCGATGCCGCGCGCTTCGTCATAGGCGCGCGCGACATTGAAGGGCAGGCAATGCTCGTAAATCGCATAATCCGCGAATTTCGGGTCACATTCGGCGCGCACAGCGTTCCATGCGTCTTTCAGACTGCCGCCCCGCGCGGCCACTTTCGCAGCAGGCGCATAGGTCGAGGCGACAAAATCGCGCGTGTTCTCGATGGCTGTATCGACCATGTCGCGGCCCATCAGTGCGTCACCGCGCCCCGGTGCAATGGCATCCACGCCATAACCCTTGATCGCGTCAAGCGTATTACCCCAGTCGTTGAAATGCCCGTCGCCGCAATAGCAGGCGGAATGATACTCGACGATATCGCCTGTAAACATGACATTTTCATCCGGCACATGGATGGAGATATCGCCCGCCGTATGTGCGCGGCCCAGATGCATCAGGTCCACGCGGCGATTGCCCAGATAGACGCTCATCCGGTTTCGAAAGGTGGTGGTGGGCCATGTCAGGCCCGGAATGCTCTCATGCCCCTGAAACAGGCGAGGAAAGCGCTGGAATTCGCTGTCCCAGTCTTCTTGCCCGCGTTCCACGACCATCGCGCGCGCAGCGTCAGACATCAGGATTTGCGGGGCGTCATAGGCGGACGCGCCCAGCACACGCACCGCGTGATAATGGGTCAGCGCCAGATGGCTGATCGGCTTGTCGGTGACGGTGCGAATGCAGTCAATCACCTTTTGCGCAAGGCGCGGTGTGGCCTGCGCCTCAATCACCATGACGCTGTCATCGCCGATGATAACGCCGGAATTTGGATCACCTTCGGCGGTGAAGGCATACAGCCCGCGCCCGATTTCGGTGAAGCTGGTCTTCTTCTCGGTCATATCGCCTTGAGAGGCAAAAGCTTTGGCCATGGATCTTTCCTTCGTCTGTTGCGCCGGGTTGAGAGGGCGGATGCCTCCGGCGGGAGTATTTGGAGCAAGAAAATGTCAGCGTGCGTAGGGGTCTGGCAGGGCGGGCAGGAGGGTGCCTGCGCATGTGCCAAAGCCGATGCGGTAGCCATCGCCTTGTGCGCCACCATGTAGGGTGATCGTGTCGCCATCTTCCAGAAAACTGCGGGTGATGCCGCCGGTCTGGAGCGGTTCCTTGCCGCCCCAGCTAAGTTCCAGCAGGCTGCCACGGCTGTCTTTGGTAGGGCCGGAAATGGTGCCAGAGCCGAGCAGGTCGCCCACGCGCATCGGGCAGCCGCTGGTGGTGTGATGGGCGAGTTGTTGGGCGCTGGAATAATACATCTCGCGGTAATTGGTGCGTGCAATGGTCACGGGCTGGCCGTCTTGTGGCGTCAGATCGACATGCAGGGCGATGTCATAAAGCATCGGGCCGCGCTCTTGCAGATGGGGCAAGAGCGGCACTTCGCGCGTGGGGGTGCGAAAGGGGGCGAGTGCTGCGCTCATGACAATCCACGGGCTGACACTGGTGGCGGTCGCCTTGGACTGAAACGGGCCAAGGGGCTGATACTCCCACGCCTGAATGTCGCGCGCTGACCAGTCGTTGAGCAGCACATAGCCAAAGATCATCTGGTCCGCATCGGCCACCGTGACCGGCCCGTCCGAGGGTTGGCCGACAATCGCGCCCAGTTCCAGCTCCAGATCGAAGCGGGCAGAGGGGGCGAAGCGGGGCTGCGCGTCATCCGGCCCTTTCACTTGCCCCCAAGGGCGGCGGACCGGCGTGCCAGACACGACCACAGAAGAGGCGCGGCCATTATAGCCAATCGGAATATGCAGCCAGTTCGGGGGGAGCGCGTTTTCGGCCCCGCGAAACATGGTGCCGACATTGGTGGCATGGTGGCGACTTGCGTAGAAATCGGTAAATTCGGCAACCGTGAAGGGCATGTGCATCTGCGCCCCGTCGATCGGGTGCAGGAAGGGGGCGACGCGGTCCTGCGCTGGCGCGCCTTCGCGCAGCAGCGCGGTCAGCTGTGCGCGCAGTGCGGCCCATGCCTTTGGGCCAAGGCCCATCAGCTTGTTCCAGCCGGGGTGATCGAGCACGAGGGTGGCATTCAACTCAAGCAACCCGGCTTGTTCAAGCCCGGTTGCGTCTAGGATCTGATCGCCAATCGCCACACCGCATCGGGGCGCGCCATTTGCCGTGAAAACGCCCAAGGGCAGGTTGTTCAGGGGAAAGCCCCCGTCAGGCCGGTTTGCACTGTCAAGCCAAGCGCGGATCAAAGGCATTCCATGCTCCTTTCAGGGTCGAAGGTGCAGCCCCTCGCTGCGTCATCGCGGTGCGCAAGGGAACCGGGACCGGCCTTGCGCGGTTGTTCAACATACCCACCACACCCGCGAGGAGCACATCATGCCCACCCCGATTGAAACATTCTCGACCCTTTACACGACTGTTATTGATGCCGTGAAAGGCTATGACGACGCCGCAGAAATTGCCAAACGCGATCAGGTTGGCACATTGTGCGCCGAGCTGAAGCGCACGCATATGACTCATGCGCATGACATTGCTGGCCTTTTGCTGGAGCGCGGAGAGCGGCCAGATGCCGACGGATCTTATATGAGTGTCGTGCACAAGATCGTGCTGAACGCACGGTTCATGATTACGGCGGATGAAGAAAGCCTGTTGCCCGGCCTGCGCGACGGCGAAAAGCGCCTGCTTGAAACCTATGACGACACGTTGCGCGAGGTTGAGATTGCGAAAGATGCCTTCAAGGCTGCCGAAATAAAGCTGCTGAAAGACCAGCGCCAGGCGGTTCTGGGCAATCTTGGCAAGATTGATGCACAGATGCAGGCAGCGGCCTGACGTGGCAGCACCGTCACGCGGGCCAACCGCGTATGCGAGAGGCGTGCAGGGGGTCACTTGACCCCCGGTGTGCCGTCAAATTTCTTCTCAAGGCTGTCCCAGCAGTCGATGTAATCATCCTGAAGCGGTGCCTCATTCGCGGCAAATGGTGTCAAATGCTGCGGGAAGCGCGTCTCGAACATGAACGACATGGTATTGTCCAGTTTTTCAGCCTTCAGATCGGCATTTGACGCGCCCTCGAAGGCGGTTTTGTCCGGCCCGTGTGGCAGCATCATATTGTGCAGCGACATGCCGCCGGGAACAAAGCCTTGCGGCTTGGCGTCATACTGGCCGTAAATATTGCCCATCAACTCGGACATGATGTTCTTGTGATACCACGGCGGGCGGAAGGTGTTTTCGGCCACCATCCAGCGTTCGCGGAACAGCACAAAGTCGATATTCGCCGTGCCCGGCACGCCGGATGGGGCTGTCAGAACTGTAAAGATTGACGGGTCCGGGTGGTCGAACAGGATCGCCCCCACCGGGCAATAAGTGCGCAGGTCGTATTTTACCGGCGCGTAATTGCCGTGCCATGCGACCACATCCAGCGGTGAATGCCCGATCTCGCAGTGATGAAACTGGCCGCACCATTTGATCGTCAGGGTGGACGGTGTTTCGCGGTCTTCAAACGCGGCCACAGGTGTTTTGAAATCACGCCGGTTCGCCATGCAATTCGCGCCAATCGGCCCACGGCCCGGCAATTCGAATTTCTGGCCGTAATTCTCGCAGACAAACCCGCGGCAGGGGCCATCCAGAACCTCGACCCGGTAGACCAGCCCGCGCGGGATGATGGCGATTTCCATCGGCTCCAGATCAATCACACCCAGTTCGGTGCAAAAGCGCAAACGCCCCTCTTGCGGGACGATCAGCACTTCGCTGTCGGCAGAGTAGAAGTATTCATCCACCATCGATGTGGTGACCAGATAGATATGGGTCGCCATGCCCACCTGTGTGTTCACATCACCCGCCGTGGTCATGGTGCGCATACCGGTCAGCCATGTCAGCGCTTGGTCGCCATGCGGCACAGGGTTCCAGCGATACTGGCCAAGGCTGATGACATCGGGGTCAATGCAGGGCGCGGATTTCCAATAGGGCAGTTCAAGCTTCGCATAGCGCCCCGAATGCTTGACCGAGGGGCGGATGCGGTAGCACCATGTGCGCTCGTTCTGGTGGCTGGGCGCGGTAAAAGCCGTGCCAGAGAGTTGCTCGCCATACAGGCCATAATTGCATTTCTGCGGGCTGTTCATACCTTGGGGCAAGGCGTCAGGCAGGGCCTCCGTCTCAAAGTCATTGCCGAAACCGGGCATATACCCTTCGTTTGGGCCGGTATGCGATGGCGCGCGGACCATCCCCTGCGGCAGATCATGGCGTGTCATGGCAGCCCCCTTTGGTGGATTAATGATCGCTTTCCCCTCTTATTGGTTGCATTTGCAACCATGTCAAGGTTAGCGTGGACAGATCGGGCAGAAAGGGAGGCGGGCATGATCCGGCTATATGACTATTGGCGGTCATCCTCATCATACCGCGTGCGGATCGGGCTGAACCTGCTGGGGCTGGCATATGAGCGCGTGCAGGTTGATCTGGGCACCAACGAGCAGGCCGCAGTTGAAAATCTAGCCCGCAACCCGCAAGGCATTGTTCCCACACTGGAAATTGACAGCCACCAACTGACGCAATCGCTGGCGATACTGGAATATCTGGATGAGGTATATGCCGCCGGATGGCTGCCTGACCCCGCGCTGGCCCGTGCGCGGGTTCGGGCCTTGGCGATGGCCGTTGCGATGGAGATACAACCGGTCTGCAATCTGCGCGTCGCCCAAGAGGCCGTTGCCGCCTCAGGTGGCACCCATGCGCTGGAAGGCTGGATGCGCGACCATATCGGCCCCGGATTGGCCGCAGTTGAAAAGATGCTGGACCATCCGCAGACTGGCCGGTTCTGTCATGGAAACACGGTGTCGCTGGCGGATATTTGTCTGCTGCCGCAGGTCTATAACGCGCGGCGCTGGGGGGTGGACATGGCGCCACTGCCCCGAATACGCGCGGTTGAGAAGGCGATGCTCGCGCTGGACGCAGTACAGGCGGCCCACCCTGACACTTTGGCCCCCTGATCAGCGGCGGCGGGCGTCAGCCTCGGCGGAAATATTGAACAGCCGCGCGGACAAGGTGCCGCCAAACTGCATATTGCCCAAGATTACCGTGGTTTCAGCGCCCGTATCGTCGCGGATAACCCATTGGCGCAACTCGGTCGGATTGGCCGAGAACACCAACCGGATAGAGCCGTATTGCGGATTCTCCGGGTCTTGCGCAACGACACTGGTTGTGTCGCCGTCATGCGAGTGGCCTACGACCATGTTCCGGTTTTCAAAATCGACATTCTGTTCCAGTATCAGGTTCAGCGGTGTCTGCCGAAGCGGGTACTGGTTTGGCCCTTGATTGGACCGGCCATCGAAAATTGCGACCTGTCCGCCGCCTGCCATGACCAGCGACTGCTCTGGCGGGTCATATTCAAACCGCACGCGACCGGGGCGGCGGATGAAAATGCGGCCAGTGGCAATGCTGCCATCCGGGTTGATCTGGGTGAAATCGCCCTGCGCGTTCGAGAAACCGTTAAAATAACGCGATATCTCGGACAGTGGGATTGCCTGCCCGAAAGCAGGTGCAGCCAGCGCCAGCGCAGGCAAGGACAAAAGAAGGGAACGGCGTGTGATACTCATACGCACTAGATAGATGTTTTTCTGCGCCACGGAAGCCTTGATCTGCTCACGCAGTCAACACAAGGCAGAGAGTTGCCGATTCCACCAACGTTTTGGCCCCTTTTCGCCTGCACTGCGTGACGGGTTGCGCGGTGACATCGCGCCCATCCTCTGCTTTACGGGGATGGAGGGGGCGGGGCCACCCTTGGGCGAAATATCCCGGTGTGGACGCGTTTGTCTGGTGCGGCATCCGGGGGGCGGGCGGCGCGTGATAAAGTGAGGGGACAGGACAGATGACAGAGATTTATGACACCGTGCGCGAAGATACGGGCGCAATGGACGTGGCCCTTGAACGTAACGGCGGAATTGTCCGGCTGGCGCCCGCATGGGTGCCGCGCGTGTTCTGCACGCCGGGGCGGCGCATTCGCCTGCATCCTGATGACTATTTCGCGTTCGGCGCTGGGCGCGGCGGGATTGATGAACGCTGGTTTGCATCGGCGGTGCGCGCTGAAAACGGCCCCGACACCACGGCGCATGAAGGGCTGTCGCTGGTTGTGGGCGAAAATGGCGTGCTGCTGCCCTTTGATGCGTTTGTGGCCCATCATGGGGCTGACCTGCTGGGGCAGCGACTATGGGACGTGCATGGCGGTTGGCCGATGTATTCCAAGTTCTTCGACAACCAGCAACCCTTGCCCTTTCATCTGCACCAGACCGAGGAAAAGGCAGCCCTTGTGGGCAAGCGCAGCAAACCCGAAGCCTATTTCTACCCGCCCGAGGTCAACAACCATCTGGGCGATCAACCCATCGCCTATTTCGGCCTGCGCCCGGATGTGACGCGCGATCAGGTGCGCGATGCCCTGCGCCGCTTCGGCGCGGGTGGCGATAACCGCATCACGGATCTGGCCGTCGCTTACCGGCTGCGCTTGGGTACGGGCTGGGATGTCCCTGCGGGTATTCTACACGCGCCCCCATCTGTGTGCACATATGAGCCGCAAGCCGCGTCGGATGTGTTCTCGATGTGGGAAAGCTGGTCCAACAACCGCGAAGTGCCGCAAGACCTGCTGTGGAAAGACGTGCCTGCGCAGCATCATGGCGATCTGGATTTCCTCATGTCGCTGCTGGAATGGGACGACAATGTTGACCCGAACTTTGCCGCCAAGCGCTTTTCGCCCAAAATTCGCACCGCGCGCTCGGTCGCTGCGGGCGACGCTGCGGGATGGGTAGAAAGCTGGATCACCTACCGCTCGCCCTATTTCAGCGCCAAAGAATTGCGCGTCGCAGCGGGGGCAGAGGTCACATTGCGCGAAGACGACGCGCACGGTGCCATCGTCATTGCGGGGCGCGGGCGCATGGGCGGTCTGCCCGTCGCCGCCGCAACAGCAATCCGCTTCGGCGATCTGAGCGAGGATGAGGTGTTCGTATCAGCGCAAGCCGCCAGTGCATTGCGGGTGGTCAATGACAGCAGCACAGAGACACTTGTGATCCTGCGCCATTACGGCCCCGGCAACGCAGAACTGGCCGCCGATGATCTGGCGGGGCATGGGGCGCTGCGAATGCCAGACTGATACCTGATGTCGGTTGCTGCATTCCCCCAGACATGCGCAGGGAACGGCAGCGCCACGCAAGCGCGGCGCTTAACTCTCAGGTGCTGCTGGCACAGACATGCCCATATCCACTGCTTCGCGGCGCAATTCCTCACAAAGCAGGTCGCAAAACCTGCGGCGCGGTGATGTCGGGTCGAACATCAGGCCCAGCAGTCGCAACGGCGGCGGGTCACCCAAAGGCATGACGCGGAATTGCGGGTTTTGCAGCTTTGGATGCTCGGGCACGACCGAAACCCCCAAACCCGCCGCCACCAAGGCCAGAACCCCGTCTTGCGTGTCCACTTCCATGACGGTCTGAACCTGAATGCCGTTATGTTCCAGCGCGCGCTCCACCATCTCGCCGACCCGCGCCTGACGCGAAAAGCGGACATAAGGATTATGCTGCAACAATTCCCGAAAATCCGCGCCCTTGGCCCCGGCATGGGCCAGAACGACCAGACGTTGGGCGCTGATCGTGTGGAATACGAAACCGGTGGCCACTTCGGTTGTGCCTGTGGTCAGCGCCACATCAATCAGGCCCGCGCGCAATGTCGCGTCCAGTTCATGCGCAAGCCCCGTTGTCAGGCGCATTTCCAGATTGGGATGGCTTTCGCGCAAGCGCCGCAATGCTGCGGGCAATAGGGTCGACACTGCCGTATGCACAGCGCCGATACGCAGCTTGCCGGCGTTGCTGTCGCGGCGCAGGCTGTGGGACAGGTCTTCCCATATGGCAATGACTTCGCGGGCGCGCTCGATGAAATCGCGGCCCTCATGCGTCAGCACGGGCGGGCGGCGGCTGCGGTCGAACAGGCGCATATCCACATCTGCCTCAAGCCCGCGCATCTGCACACTTATCGCCGAGGCTGACAGGTCCAACGCCTCTGCGGCTTGCGCAAAGCTGCCGTGATCGACCACCGCGATAAACGTATACAGGGACTTCACATCCATCTGATCGGCCCTTTACCCGCCACTGAACCCGCGCCACAGCAGGTTTACCCCAAGACAGCCCAGCACCACCAGCACCAATACCCGGAACCGGTGCGCCGGCACATAGGCCACCATGCGATTGCCCAGCCACATGCCCCCGATTGCCGCAGGTAGTGCGACGGCGGCCAAAAACAGCCGCTCAGGTGTAAAAAGGCCAACCAGCAGAAACGCCCCCGACACCAAAACCGCCGACAAAATGAAAAACAGGCTGAGCGCTGACAGAAATTCGCGCCGCTCGACCCGTAACCCGACCAGATACATCACGAATAAAGGGCCGCCCACAGTTGTCAGCGCCCCCACGATCCCGCCCAGAATGCCCGCGATCCAGCCCGCAGGGCGTTCCTGCGACGCTCTGATCCCAAGATTGACCGCGCTGAGTGACAGCACCGAGAAGGTCACCACAACCGCTCCGAGTGCCAGCAACAAGACATCATCCGAAAAGGCTGACACCATCGCTGTGCCCAGCGGCACCCCGATCACGATCCCCCACAGCACTGGCGCAAAGCGCGTGGCCGTCTCGCGCATCTGCCCCATTTGCAGGAATTGCGCGATATTGGTCAGGAACAAGACCACCACATTCACTGCCAGCGCCGCGTCGACCGGCACAAAGAAGGGCAGGATCGCCATTGTCGTCAGTGGCAGGCCAAACCCCAACGCGCCCTTGACCATCCCCCCAAGGACAAAGACTGCTGCAACAAGCGCTGCATCCGCAGGGGTAATCGTCGTCAGAAAATTCATACGTGCGCGTTCAGGTTTTGGGGCCTTGCGGGGCCGATTTCTCTCCGTAAGCCCCAAGCTCGCGCTTCAGGCGCGCCGCTTTGACAGTGGACCGGATGATCAGAACAACCGAGATGACGGTCATGCACAAGAACAAAATCGTGATTGGCCCGCGCGCGAATATGCTCAGATCGCCGCGTGACATCAGAAGCGCCTGCCGAAAGTTGTTCTCCAGCATTGGCCCCAGAATGAACCCGATCAGGAAGGGTGCCGCCGGAAAGCGCAGGATCAGCATGATATAGCCCACCACCCCCATCACAAGCATGACCGCCACGTCAAAGATCGAGTTGTTGACCGCATAAACCCCGTAGATGCACAGCACCAGCACACCCGGAAACAACAGGTTCGAGGGGACATCCGCAATATAGCGAAACGCCCGGATCGCAACAGAGCCGATGATAAGCAGCAGAAACGAGCTGGCGATCAACCCGATGAACAGCGCATAGACAAGATCGGCATTGTTCACGAACAAAAGCGGCCCCGGCGTCAGGTTATGCACCATGAACGCGCCGATGATGATGGCCGTTATCACGTCACCCGGAATGCCCAGCGACAACAGCGGAATCAGCGTGGCACCCGCCACCCCGTTATTGCCCGCCTCTGCTGCGGCGACGCCTTCGACCTCGCCCTTGCCGAAATTGTCACGGTTGGGCGATGCGCGGCGCGCCTCGGAATAGGACAGGAACGCAGAGGGCGCAGCCCCGATGCCGGGAATGGCGCCCAGAAACACACCAATGGCGCTGCCGCGAAAGATAGATTTCAACGAGCGCCGGAAATCCACCATTTTCAGTTTTGAGTAACCCATGCCGCGCACGCGGTGATCGGCAGATGCGGATTTGCGCATATAGGCGATGATTTCAGGCAGGGCGAACAGCCCGATCAGCACGGCGATGAAATTCAGCCCCCCGCGCATATCGACCGACCCGAAGGTCAGCCGCTCGGACCCTGCGATCAGATCAAGGCCGACCGTCGCCAGAAGCAGACCGAGCGAGGCCGCGACAATCCCCTTGACCAGACTGTCGCCAGACACACCGGCGATGATCGTCAGTGAGAATACAATCAGCGTGAACATCTCGGGCGGGCCGAAATTCAGTGCGAAAGAAGCCAGCCAAGCGGCAAAGACAATCAGCGCAAGGTTCGAGATCAAATCAGCAATGCAGGACGCATAAAGCGACATGCTCAACGCTTCGCCCGCGCGGCCCTGTTCGGCCATTGGGTAGCCATCCAGCGCGGTCGCCGACGACGCGGGCGTGCCTGGCGTCTTGATCAGGATGGCCGGAATGGACCCGCCGAAGATGCCGCCCTTATAGACCCCCAGCAACAGCAAAATGCCAAAGATCGGTTGCAGCGCAAAGGTGAAGGGCAAGGTCAGGGCCACGGCCATTGTCGCCGACATGCCGGGGATGGCCCCTGCCACGACCCCGATGGTCACACCTATCGCCAGAAAGAAGATGCTTTCCCATTGCGCGACCATGATAAAGCCCGCGCTGAGTGCTTCGAGAAATGTCACGGCAGCCTCACAATCTGGCCCTGAGGTATGGCAACCCCGGCGACCTTGGTGAAAAACAGATACAAAAGCAGCGGCAGCAAGATTGCGATAATCATGCCCCAGCCCAGATTTTTGCCCCGGCTCAGCAACACCATCAGCGCATAGGCAATCATGCAGACCCAGACCATGCCGACAACCGGCAGCGCGAAAAAGATGCCAATCAAAATGGCGCCAAGCGCCAGCAAACGCAGCCCCTCGGGGCGCGATACGGACAGATCATCGGCCACAGCATCAGGTGGGGCGGGGGCCAAGGCCGCGCGCAGCACCAAAATCAGACCGCAGCCCAAAATCGTCCAGGCAATGATCCTTGGCCAGAACGCAGGCGACAGCGCCAAAATCGGCACGCGCCGTGGCGTGGTGATATAGGTCGGAATGATCCACCAAAGCACCAATGCGCCAAGTGCCATGACACAGAGTCCGGTCAGGAATTCATCGCGTCGCGAGAGCATGTGATCTCCGTTTCAACGCTGGCGGAGCCGTGGCGTCCCGCCAGACGTGCAGCATGGACTGCGAATGCCCCTCACAAGCGGCAGGCGTTTGTGAGGGGCGTTGGTCAGGGCCAGCAGGCCGCAAGCATCAGTCGATTTCCAGATCAAGCTCGACAACCAGTCGACGGAAGCTTTCATAGGCGCTGTTGACGAATTCCACCGTTTCATCCGGCGACATCACTTGCACGATGGACCCGCCAGACGTCATGAAGCGCTGGAAATCCTCGTCTTGGGTGGCTTCGGCCAGCCATTCACCCCATTTCTCGGTCGCCTCATCGGTCAGGCTTGCAGGCCCGGCAAGGCCAGTCCAGCCAACAAGTGCGGCCAGTTCCGGCTTGCCGATCTCCTCGACTGTGGGGGCGTCAAACCCATCCAGACGCTCGGCCGATGTCACCATGAGCGGGCGCATTTGCCCACTGTTGATGAACGGTGCCGCGGGCGAGGTGCTGCCGCAATAAAAGTCGGAGGTGCCCTGCAAAACGGCGGTCAGCGCCTGACCATCGCCTTCGGTCGGAATGTGAATGACATTCTCATCCAGATCGGACACATCGAACGCATCCAGCACCATCAGCGCGCCGAAATGGGGCAGTGACCCAACCCCGGACGAACTGAAAAGGATTTCGCCGGGGCGGTCATTGACCGCGTCGATCAGGTCATCAATGCTGTGAAAATCCGAATTGCTGTTGACGACACAAGCAACGGGGTTGATCTCATAGATACCCACGAAGCGGAATTCATCCAGCGTATAAGGCAGGTTCGGGTTCATGGCCGGGTTCACCGTGTGCGACCCGACGCGCGCAAGAAGCAACGTGTAGCCATCGCCCTCGGCATCGCGCACAGCAACCGAACCGGTTGCCCCGCCTGCGCCCGCGCGATTAGTCAGCACAATGGATTGCGGCACAATCTGCGACAGCGGTGTGGACAGGGCGCGTGCCGACAGGTCAGTCGCGCCGCCGGGGCCGAATGGAATAATCATCTGGATCGTGCGTGTGGGGTATTCAGCGGCAACAGGTGCGGCCAAGGCAGCGGCCGATACGCCCATGCCGAGTGCGATCAAAGTGGTCTTCATGTTAACTCCTCCCAAGTTAAGAATGACTTCGGCTTGCGCCGGAAGTCACGGTTGCTGCCCGGTGTCAGGGCTGGCTGGTAACAGGCGAAGCGACCTCCTTTCGTTGCAGAGTTGTGCAGGGTTAGTGCGCGGACCCTGCGGGCGGGGTGTTGCCCTGCACGACCGGGGCCGGTGCCGGGCAGATCCGCACATTCACACAGGCGGGTTTTCTGGATTTCTGTGCATGGTCCAGCGCTTCGGCCAAGGCCGCTGTGCTGTTCGTGTTCACAAAAACCCCGAAGCCGCCAAGGGCCTGCGCGGCCAGATCATAGCGCGCCATTGGCGAGAGCGCGCAGCCATAGGTGCGGTCCGGGCCAAATTCGCGGATCTGGATCTGGTGCTCGGCATTCCAGACATGGTCATTGCCGATCACCGCCACAAAGCGCGCCTCCTCGCGCGCTGCGGTTTCGTATTCAGCCAGCAGAAACCCGGCTGTGCCATCGCCCATTGCGGCGATGACAGGCACATCGGGGCAAGCAATGCTGGCTGCAATCGCATAGGCGGGTGCGGCACCGATTGCGCCTGACACGCCGTTTATCACGCGCGGGCCGTCATGATGAATGGCCTGCATCCATTGTCCGAACTCGCCCCCGTCGACCACCAGCACCGCGCCCGGCGATTTTGCCAGTTGCGCCGCGACAGCCGCGCCCACCTGCGCGGCGTGCAGCGTATCGGGACCAGAGGCCGTCGCCGATGGCACCTCAGCCCGCAGGGCCAATGCCTGCGCCGAATGTGCAAGCCAATCGGCGCGGTCAGGCACGTCGGCGGCCTGCGCGATCAGTTTTCGCAAGGCAGGCAGCGCGTCGCCCTGACAGGCAATATCAAGCTGTCCGCCAATGCGTGCGCGTGCGCGCTCAATCTCGGGGGCTTCGGGGTCAACCACTGCGAAGCGCGCGTCTGGCGTGCCCATGTCCTTGCCCAGAAACCCTGTTGTGAAATCAGCCGATTTGCCCAGCAGCAAGATACGATCCGCTGTGCGCGTCAGGTCAATCAACGCACCCAGCGAGGGGTCGCGCAAGCCGCGGGGGCTTTCCATGCAAATAACAGGTACATTCAGCGTCGATTGAAGCTGCGCCAGCGCGTCACCTGTCCGCGTGCGCGCAAGTGCAGGGCCGGTCAGCACAACCGGGTGCGCCGCGCCATTCAGGAATGTCACAAGCCTTTCAGCATCCGCATTGGTCAATGCCTGCTCGCCATAGGTCAGGGCAAGGGCACTGTGCGCAGGCGCGGTCAATGGGGCGGTCAGCACATCGGCGGGCAAGGCCAGATGCACAGGTCCGGGCCTGCCAGACAGCGCCGTGGCAATGGCTGTCGCAAGCTCCGAGGGCAACCGGTCGGCAGTGCTGGCGCGCCGTGCAAGCTTGGTGACGGGCTGCGCCATTGCAACCTGATCCATTTCCTGAAACGCGCCCATACCATCTTGATTACGCGGGGAATCCCCGCTGAGCAGCAGCACCGGTGTTTCAGAGGCGCGTGCAGAAATCAGCGCGCCCAAAGCGTTGCCAAATCCCGCCCCCGCCGTCACAAGCGCGACGCCGATTTCGCCCGTCAATTGCGCATAGGCTTCGGCCATATAAACGGCGGCGGCTTCGTGCCGGACATGAACCAGCCGGATGCCGCTGTCCAGAAGCGCATCATAAACAGGCATGATCTGATTGCCGGATAAGGAAAAAATGCAACGCACGCCTGCGCCTTGCAGGGCATGCACTAGGGCATGCGCCCCCTGATTTGTCTGATGATCTCGCAAGAATGGTCCTCCTGCGGCCATCATTCAGTTAGCGTGAAAAAAATTCAAGTTATTTTTTCGACATTGATAAAATTAACCGAATGTGCTTGGGTAAGCTGAACAAGGATGCGTGGGATTTGTAGGGGAAAAGCAGTGCTTTAGGCAATATTGCGGCTTTTGTTAATTTTTACTTACACAAAGCCTAAATATTTTTTCCTTTTAGTTAGCAGATGAATACATCTAAAATCTCACAAACTGCCCGCAGGATGGAAAGTAAACGTGTCAGACCGAGAGAGCATAACCGTAACCGTGCAGCGCGGCGGGCCAGAAACGCCCCAGTATCCGCAGGAATTCGAGGTGCCCGCCTTCGAGAGTCAGACCGTGCTGGACGTGGTTTCGTGGATTCAGCAGAATGTCGACCCGACCCTGACCTATCGGTTCGCCTGTCGTGTCGGCATGTGTGGGTCTTGCGCCATGATGGTGAATGGCGTGCCCCGCTGGACCTGCCGCACCCATGTCAACAAAGTGCTGAAAGGCGGCAAGATCGAGGTTGGCCCCTTGCGCAATCTGCCTGTCATCAAGGATCTGGCCGCCGATATGGACCCGTTCTTTGACAAATGGGTTGCCGCCGAGGGGCGCCACCACCCCACCCTAAGCCGCGATGATGCGATTGCGGAAATCGACCCTGAACAGGCACAGCGCAAAGAGGCCAGTCTGGGGATCGAGTGCATAAACTGCTCGATTTGCTATTCGGCCTGCGACACGGTGGCGGGGGATTCTGATTACCTTGGTCCGGCTGCACTACAGCGCGCATGGACACTGTATAATGACGGCCAAGACGCGGACAAAGACGCGATCCTTGACGCCGTGTCTGGCAAGGGCGGGTGCCATTCGTGCCACTCTATGGGGTCTTGCACCGCCTATTGCCCCAACGGACTGGACCCGTTGTCCGCCATTGCCGGATTGAAACGCGCGACGACACAGCGCTTTTTCAGGGGGAGAGCCAAATGACACCCTTTCATCTGTATATGGCGCAACGGCTGAGCGCGCTGGTCATGGCCCCGTTCGTGTTGGTGCATCTGGGCGTCATGATCTACGCCATTCAGGGCGGTCTGACGGCAGCGGAAATTCTGGGCCGGACGCAAGGCTCGGTGTTCTGGTTCCTGTTCTACGGCATGTTCGTGGTGGCTGTGGCGCTTCACGCGGCCCTTGGGTTGCGGGTGGTCTTGTCCGAATGGGCAGGGCTGCGGGGGCGCACACTGACCGTCACAGCTTGGATCATCGGCCTTGGGCTTTTGGGGCTTGGCGCGAATGCGGTCTGGGCTGTCACGGCAGGGGGGATGTCATGAAAGCAGTGGCGCGCGCCCATCCGCTTTGGCTGGCCTATATCCTGCACCGCCTATCTGGCATCGGGCTGGCGCTGTTTTTGCCGTTTCATTTCTGGGTGTTGTCGCTGGCGCTGAACAACGCTGCACAGCTTGACGCCTTTCTAACGCTGTCCGACCTGTTCCTTGTCAAACTGGCGGAAACGGGGCTGGTTTTCCTGCTGGCCGTTCACATGTTCGGCGGCCTGCGACTGATGGCGCTGGAGTGGCTGCCGTGGTCGCCCTCGCAAAAGAGATGGGCCGCCGCCGCCACCGCTGGCGCGTTCTTCATTTCCATTATTTTCCTGATGCAGGCAATCTGACATGTTCACCGTAAAAGATATCGACCGGCACGACACCGACATTCTTATCCTTGGCACAGGCGGGGCGGGGTTGTTCGCGGCATTGCACGCCCTGCAAACCGCACCTGAAGGCACGAAAGTGACCATCGCCGTCAAGGGGCTGATCGGCAAATGCGGCTGCACGCGCATGGTGCAGGGCGGCTATAATGTGGCGGTGGGCGGCGGCGACAGTGTCGAGCGGCATTTCATGGATACTGTGCAGGGCGGCAAATGGCTGCCCAATCAGGATATGGCGTGGCGGTTATGCGAACAGGCCGTGGTCCGCATCCGCGAGTTGGAGAATGAGATTGGCTGCTTCTTCGACCGCAACGCCGATGGCACGCTGCACCAGAAAGCGTTTGCAGGCCAGACAGCGGATCGCACTGTGCATAAGGGCGATCTGACCGGCATCGAGATCATCAACCGGCTGATGGAACAGGTCTTGGCCCGTCCGGTCGAGAAATTGCAGGAACACCGCGCCATCGGCCTGATCCCCACCAAGGACGGCAGCGCCTTGGCGGGTGTGCTGATGATCGACATGCGCACAGGCCGCTTTCGGTTTGTCCGCGCGAAAACCGTGCTGATGGCCACGGGCGGCGGTCCCACCATGTACAAATACCACACCCCCAGCGGCGACAAGACGATGGACGGGCTGGCGATGGCACTGCGTGCGGGCCTGCCCCTGCGCGATATGGAAATGGTGCAGTTTCACCCAACGGGCCTGCTGGCGGGCGACCATACCCGCATGACCGGCACTGTGCTGGAAGAGGGGTTGCGCGGGGCGGGCGGGCAGTTGGTCAACCATTCGGGCCAACGCTTCATGTTCGACTATGACGCCAAGGGCGAACGCGCCACGCGCGATGTGGTCAGCCGCGGCATCTATTCGGAAATGCGCAAGAACAACAATCCCGAACAGGAAGGGGTGTTCATTTCCATGGCCCATCTTGGCCCCGACTTCGTGGCCAAAAAGTTCAAGGGCATGGTCGAGCGTTGCGCCGATTGCGGCTTTGATCTGGCGGGCGGCAAGGTCGAGGTGGTGCCAACCGCGCATTACTTCATGGGCGGCGTGGTGGTCGATGTGGACACACGCACCGCGATGGAGGGGCTTTATGTTGCTGGCGAAGATGCCGGGGGCGCGCATGGCTCTAACCGGCTGGGCGGCAATGGTGTGGCGAATTCCACTGTTTATGGCGGCATTGCGGGCGATGTCATGGGGATGGATATTCGCCAGATGGGCACGCTGCGCGCCCCCGATGAGGGCGTGTTAGAGGCAGAGCTGGCCCGCGCCTGCCACCCGCTGACCCGCGCGCCGGAACTGGTGCTGCCATTGCGGCAGCAGTTGCAAGAAGTGATGTGGGACGAGGTCGGCGTCATGCGCCATGAGGCGGGGTTGCAGCGTGGGCTAAGCGGCATCGCGCAAGTGTCTGACGCGCTGATGGATGTGGGGGTCGCGCCGGACAATCTAGCGTTCAACCTGACATGGCATGACTGGCTGAACCTTCGCTCGCTCTGCGACATCTCTGAAGTGATCGCCAAAGCCGCCCTTGCGCGCGACAATTCGCGCGGTGCGCATTACCGAGAAGATTACCCAGACCCCGGCGCGATGGAAGACAGCTATTTCACGGTCGCCCAAGCCAAAACCGGCCCTGTCGAAGTGACCCGAGAGCCGGTGCAATTCACCATCGTGCGACCGGGCGAGACGGTCTTGCCGGACGGTTCCCCCGAAACGCTGGTTGCCGCACAATGACGGAGGCGCAGATGATCCCCCTCGACCTGATCCAGACCACCGCCGAGCGACTTATGGACAAGGCGGCCATCGAGATTCCGCAAGACTATCTCGATGGGCTGCAAGAAGCGGCAAAAACCGAAGATGGCGACCTGTCATCCTTTGTGCTCAAAGCGATGCTCGACAATTACGAGGCCGCGAAAGAGGACCGCCGCGCAATGTGTGGCGATACGGGCGTGCCGCGCTGGTTCGTGAAAATGGGCAATGACGCGCAGGTTCAGGGCGGCATGGTGGCACTTGAGGGTGCTTTGCGCCGCGCCACTGCCAGCGCCACCAACGGCGTGCCGCTGCGCCCCAACCGCGTGCACCCGCTATGGCGCACCGACCACAACAACAATGTCGGCATCGGCGCGCCTGAAATCGAATACGGGTTTGAACCCCATGGCGACTGGATCGACCTGATTACGGTTCACAAGGGCGGGTTGTTCGGCACCGATTACCGGATGTTGTTTCCATCCGACGGGGTGCAGGGGATCAAGCGCTTCTACCTCGACAGTCTGATGGCATTCGGCAAGCGCGGGCTGGCCTGCCAGCCTGCGATCATCGGTATCGGCTTGGGCGGGTCAAAAGACACCTGCATGACCCTTGGCAAACGGGCATCCGTGCTGCGCACTGTGGGCAGCCGCAATTCCGACCCGCGCATCGCTGAAATGGAAGACGAGTTCAAGGAATTGGGCAATTCCATCGGCATGGGCGCGATGGGGTTTGTCGGCAAGAACATGGTGATCGATTGCAATATCGAAGTGGGGTACTGCCACACGGGCGGTATGCCCATGTCTGTGCACGCGTTTTGCCTGTCGTCGCGGCGCGCCGTGGCGCGGCTATGGCCCGATGGGCGGGTCGAATACCGCACCGACCCCGAGTGGTTCACCCCCTATCAGCGCCGCGAAACTGTCGATTGGGAACCCGCACAGGAGGCCGCAGAATGAGCGTGCGCGAGATACGCCTGTCCACCACCCCGACGGCTGAGGCGATTGCCGACCTTAAACTGGGCGATATCGTCTATCTGGACGGGCTGATGTATACAGCGCGCGAAGGCGTCTATATGCGTGCATTGGAACAGCAGGCCAATATCCCGATGGAACTGCCGTCCGAGAGTGCGGCGAATTTCCACTGCTCGCCCGCCGCGCGAATCAATGCAGACGGGTCATTCGATATGGGCGCAGTCACGGCTACCGCGTCGTTCCGCTTTGCCAAATGGCTGCCGGAATGGATGGCCAAGACAGGGGCTAAGCTGATTATCGGCAAAGGTGGCATGACCTCGAAGGACTATAAGGAATATTTCGTGCCCAATGGCGCGGTGTATCTGTCCACCGTGGGCTATGGCACTGGCGCACTTCTGGGGCGTGGCGTGGAAAAGGTCGAGGCCGTTCACTGGAACGAGGAACTTGGCCTTGCACAAGCCATGTGGGTCATCCGTTGCAACAAGATGGGGCCGTTTATTGTGGCGTCCGACATGAATGGCGATTGCCTGTTCGAGCGTGAAAATGCCAAGATCAGTGAAAATATCGCGCGCGTTTATGAGGGCACGAAACCTGCGATCCTCAAGCGCTATGGCGAAAGCGATGACCGATCGGATGAGGTGATCTGACATGACAGACAGCCCCTTTACACCGGGTGCCACGCGCAATGGCGTGCGAGAATTCACCCGCGAGGAAGTGGGCCTTGCAAACCGCAATTCCGGTGCACTTCTGGAAACGCTGGACTGCGATATTACGCCCGCAGGCACGCATTACCTGCTGACCCATTTTGATGTGCCAATGCTGTCTGCACCCGATCATGTGCTGGAATTTGCGGGCGCGTTTGACGCGCCTTTCACCCTGAGCATGGACGAGATTATGGCCCAGCCGCAGGTCACGCAGCCGGTGACGCTGGAATGTGCGGGCAATGGCCGCGCAGGCATGGACCCGCGCCCCTTGTCGATGCCCTGGATGTACGAGGCTGTTGGTACATCGGAATGGACAGGCACGCCGCTTGCCCCCTTGATCGCCCGCGCAAAACCGCACGACAGCGTGCAGGATTTTGCCTTTATCGGTGCGGATTTCGGCTATGACAAAGGGGTTGCCCATGCCTTTGGCCGCAGCCTGACCCCGCAGGACGTGGCGGAACTGGATGTCATGCTGGTCTGGGGCATGAATGGCGCGCCGCTGTTGCCGCAGCATGGCGCACCGCTGCGCCTGATCGTGCCGGGGTGGTATGGCATGGCCTCGGTCAAGTGGCTGACGAAGATCGAGGCGTTGGAGCATCGCTATCAAGGCTTTCAACAGGTCGAAACCTATCGCTTTCGCGCCTGTGAGGGCGATCCGGGCCAGCCTGTCACCCGCATTCATGTCAGATCGCTGATGAAGCCGCCCGGTGTGCCGGATTGGTTCACGCGCGACCGCTGGGTGCCAGCGGGGCGTGTCACGTTGTCGGGGCGGGCATGGTCCGGGGGCGGCGTGCCGATTGAGCGGGTCGAGGTGTTGCTGAGCGGCGACTGGCACGATGCCGCGCTGACGGGCCGCGCGGGCCGCTACGCGTGGACGGGTTGGCAGATTGATTGGACGGCCACACCGGGCCTGCATGAACTGGCCTGCCGCGCCACCGATGCCGAAGGCAATCGCCAGCCCTTGAGTGCGGCGCAAAACCTTGGCGGGTTTGCCAATAACTCCGTGCACCGTGTGCGGGTGCATGTGGCCGAAAGTGCCTGAAGCGCGGTCACAGCCCTACCACAGCACATTCGCCAAAGTGCCCAGACCCAGCACCAGCGACAGCCCGATCAGCAGCCGCCGGAAAGCGGTGTCGCTGGTGCGCCGGAACACCCATAACCCCGCCTGCACCGCCAGAAACGACGCGGGCAACGCGATCAGAAATGCGGTCATCGTGGTCGGGGTATAGACCCCGCGCCACCACAGCATGGCCGTGGTCGCACCCAGAATGCTGACATTGAACGGTTGCAGCACCGCGCGGGTTTCTGCCTTCGGCCAAGGGCGCATGGAACACCAGATCACCAACAGCGCACCCGACAGCCCCGCCATGCCGCCAAGGAAGCCACCCGAGAAGCCCATCATGCTGTCCAGCACCGGAGTGCGGCGCTCGAATTTTGGAAGGTTTTTTCGCAGGCTGAAAAAACCGCCATAGACGATCAGCAAGGTGGCGATCAGCAGCTTGAGCATATCGGCATTGATAACCGTCAGCAGCGTAACCCCGACCGGCACGCCCACCAGCCCCGGCAGGATGAACCGCATCAGCCGCGCCACATTCTGGCGCAAGGCGTGGCGCACTTCCCAAAGCCCTTGCATACCAGTAACCACAGACATCAGCGTGACCACACCCACCGCGCTGACAGGGTCCAGCGCGACCATCAAAAACCCCAGCGCGAACAGGGCGGTTCCGGTGCCCGCCAGCCCGTTGATGAACCCGCCCGCCAGTGCCCCGGCAACAATAAAGGCAATGTCGTGCCAACTCATGGCGCGGTCAGGTCAGACAGCGGGCGGGCGGTTTCAACGGCGCTGACGAATGCCTTGTGAATCTCTTCGATCACGCGAATTTTCGGGTTTTCCTTGTGAAAGGCCAGCCCAACGATGCGCAGGGGTGCATCCGCGCCCAAGGGCAGCCAGCGCAGGGGCAGGGCACCGGGATTGGCCACACAGGGCGCAGGAACAATCGACACGCCTAGATTGGCATGAACCATGCTGGAAATCGCTTCGAGGTTCTCCAGCTCCATCGTTTCAGACACGCGGACAGCGTTGTTTTGAAGCCATGTCTCGATCAATGTGCCGACCACGGCGTCGCGGTTGAACCGGATGAACGGGTGCTTTTGCAAAATCTGGATCGGGTCTGTTTCGGGAATTTCGGCAGATGTGACCAGATGCAACCGCTCTTCGGCGATGTTGAGAAACCGCATTCCGATCGGCAGGATGATCGGCTTGCTGACCAGCGCCACATCCAGTTGCCCGCGGTCGATCCCGCTGAGCAAGGCCCCTGTCAGCGCGGGATGAATGCGCAGGCGAAGGCCCGCGTGCTTGCTGCGCAAAATCGACATCGCCATAGGGGTCAGTCCGGTCAGGGTGGTGGGCACTGCACCAAGCGCCAACTCGCCCTGAAACCCGTCATCGCCCAGTACGGAAGGAACAAGATTGTCGTAGTCGTGCACAATCTTGCGCGCCTGCGCAACGACGCTGCGCCCGGTGGGCGACAATGTCGGTGTGCGGCGGCTGCGGTCGAACAGGACCAGCCCAAGGTCTTCTTCAAGGGCGCGCATCTGCTGGCTGACAGCGGCATGGGTGATGAAGACAGCATCCGCCGCTTCCCCGAATGTCTTGTGGTCGGCAACAGCAATCAGGGTTTTGAACAGACGGATCGACATGGCCTTTGGTAAGCCTTTCTTACATTAACATTCACACATACTAACGTTTATGTGTATTTTATTAATGAATACCGAAACGTCGACCGGACAGCAAGCCATGACACTACGCCGCACCGCCCAAGCGTGGAGCAGATCGCCGCTTGCGGATGTTGCGCAACCCGAAGGGGCGCAGGTTCAGAACTCGACGCCTTTTTGCGCCTTGATCCCGTCGCGGAACGGGTGCTTGACCAGCGTCATTTCCGTGACCAGATCGGCCAGTTCAATCAACTCTGGTTTGGCATTGCGTCCGGTCAGCACCACATGGGTCATGTGCGGTTTTTCATCACGCAGAAAATCAACCACCTCGGAAATCGGCAAATAGTCGTAGCGCAGGGCGATGTTGATTTCATCCAGCAGCACCATGCGGATTTCAGGGTCGCGGATCAGCGCCTTGGCCTGTTCCCAGCCCGCGCGGGCCGCCGCGATGTCGCGGTCGCGGTCTTGTGTGTCCCAAGTAAACCCCTCGCCCGAGACGACGAATTTGCACTGCTCTGTAAAATTCCGGCGTAGAAATTCACGCTCTCCTGTGACCCAGTTGCCCTTGATGAACTGAACCACGGCGCAGGGCATTTCATGGGCGATGCAGCGCATAATCATGCCAAAGCCCGATGATGACTTGCCTTTGCCCGCGCCCGTATGCACCACGATCAGACCTTTCTCATCGGTCTTGGTCGCCATCATCTTGTCCCGCGCTGCTTTGATTTTCTTCATTTTCTCGCGGTGGCGGGCGGCGTCATCAGTGTCGGTCATGTCTGTGTTCCTTGTGGTGTCTCGGTTCGGGTTGCCTGTGTGCCGTGATCTGGCGCAAACCATGTCCGCGCGGCGCGAATTTCGCAAGGCCCAGCGGCAAGATCAAGAACAGTGAATTTTGCAGCGCGCCGCTGATTGTGCCGCCGCGCGCACATAGCCTGTGCGGTATTGGGGTGTTTTCATCCCACCGGGCAAAGCGCAGATGTGTGGCAGATTAACGCATAGGAGATACCGTATTGGGGCTCGGCGCGAATCACGACCGTTGTGAATTGAAATCCGAGGTTGATTGATGTGTCGTTGCCCTTGGCACGCTGGGCTGCGTGTCAACGGGGTCGTGCTGTGAAGCGCGCCCCAAGATATCCAATACGAAAGGGCAACGACATGGATTTGTATATCGGTTTAGACGTCTCTCTTGCAAGCACCGCGATTTGCGTGGTGTCCGCGCAGGGCAAGGTGGTGAAAGAAACGGCCGCGCCGAGCGAACCCGAAGATCTGGTGAGGGTCTTGCGTGGCCTGCCCGGGCGCGTCGTTGGGGTAGGGCTTGAAGCTGGGCCATTGTCGCAATGGCTGTATCAGCATTTGACCGAGGCTGGCTTTGCCACCGTTTTGATGGAAACTCGGCAGGTGAAGGGTGCGCTGAAGGCGATGCCGATCAAAACAGACCGGCGCGACGCCGAAGGGATTGCGCGGCTCTTGCAGATGGGGTGGTTCCGATCGGTTCATTGCAAATCCCTGTCGGCACAGGAAATGCGCGCGCTGCTGTCTTCGCGCAAGGCAATCCAGCAAGCGACCCTCTCGCTTGAGCTGTCGATCCGTGGAGTGCTGCGCAACTTCGGACTGAAGATGGGACAGGTGGCCAAGGGGCGGTTTGAACAGCGGGTGCTGGAGCTGGCCGAGGGCAATCCTATGCTGGAAGCTGCCGCGACCCCGATCCTGAGTGCGCGCCGTGCCCTGCGTCAGGAGCTGGCAGGGATGGAGAAGTTGCTGCGTGATCATGCCAAATCGGATCGCGTCTGCCGTCAGTTGATGACCATGCCAGGCGTTGGTTACCGCGTGGCTCTGACGGTCAAGGCAGCGATTGATGACCCTGAACGATTTCGATCTTCCAGAGACGTTGGTCCCTGGGTTGGCCTGACGCCACGCCGCGAGCAATCCGGTGAACGCGATATCATTGGCGAGATCTCACGGGCGGGCGATGCGGGGCTGCGCACGGCGCTTTATCAAGCGGCAACGGTGATGTTGCATAGCGGGCGCCCCAATTGGCTGAGTGCCTGGGCTTGGAATGTCGCCAAACGGCGCGGAAAGAAGCGCGCGACAGTTGCGCTGGCGCGTCGGATCGGGGTGGTTCTGCACCGCATGTGGCGAGACAACGCTGAATTTCGCTACACCCGCTCTGATGCTGTGGCGGCCACCACAGCATAGGCTGTGAAAAACCGCACCCCCATTCACATCAGAGTTCTGAAGCAAAAGGAGAGATAGGCCGCGCCTGACGGCGATGGCTCACCGAGGTCCCCAAGCCGGGACGCGGTTCCCGATGATGCCGACTGTGGGCTAGTCACCAGATAACCATCTGAGTGCGCCTAGGAGATAGGCACGCGGGAACCGTTCTTGGACTGGGTATAATGTAGCGGCCACAGCGCTGACTACGGATGGAAGCACATTCCGGTGCGGGATATTTCGGTGATGCTGATGCGCGCAAAACAAGGCCAAACACACAGCTTCTTCAAACTACAGGGGCGCCGCGGCTCCTATCCCCGGGGCGTTCACCGCTGCGATAGATGGATGTCTTCGCGCTGAACGCCCCTCGCCGTGGTTCTCCTGCAATGATCCCGATCCGCAGGATCGGCCAATCGATGACACCCTCGCAGCCAACAGCTCAGCCGGGGGCGAGACTTTTTGTGAAAATATCTCTTGATAACACCCGCCCCAATATGGAAGCCTGCATCATGTCTGTGAAACCACGTATCGCCATTATTCTGGGGACAACGCGCGACTCGCGTTTTGGCAACACCCCTGCTGACTGGATTCTGAACCGCGCGAAAGCCCGCGCTGATTGGGATGTTGAACTGGTCGATCTGAAATCCTTTGATCTGCCCTTGTTCAACGAGGTTGCGTCAAACGCATGGGCGCCTTCGGAAAGCAGCGCGGCACTTGCTTGGCAGGCAGAAATTGCAAAGTATGACGGCTATATTTTCGTGACCCCCGAATACAACCGCTCGATCACGGGCGCGCTGAAAAACGCGCTCGATCAGGCCTATGTCGAATGGAACAAAAAGGCGTTCGGGATTGTCAGCTATGGCTCGGTCGGTGGGACACGCGCCGCTGAACACCTGCGCAGCATCGGGATCGAGTTGCAGATGGCCTCGACCCGGTCCGCTGTGCATATTGGTGGCAGCGATTTCTTCAGCGTTCACCCGCTGGGCGGTGATCCAAAGCCGATCGAGTCGATTGAAGGCTCTATCGGGGGTTCGGCGGATTCGATGCTGGACGAGCTGGATTGGTGGACCCGCGCCACAATGGCGGCACGCGGCTAAACCTGCAAAGCTGAACGAAAATCAAAGGGGCGCGTCCTGCGCGCCCCTTTGATAGAGGAAAGATCATAGTCTTGGTTTCATCGATTGCTTTCCGGTCGTGCCAAGAGCGTTACTGACGCGCCGCGCGCGACTCTTGCTGAATGGCAACACCCGCGCTGGTCATGTCCTGACCCGCGCCTTCAACTGTGTTGCAAGCAGCGAGCACTAGTGCCTCGCTTCGGGGTATTTGACAGCTTTGATTTTTTCTGAATCTCTGTGGAGCGTAGCAGCTTTCTGGGGGTGAGATGATGACAAGAGGGTGCAAGCCGAAGTATGTAGTTCGACTGACGACAGAGGAGCGTGAACACCTTGAAGGGATGATCAGAACGGGTCGGCAAGCCGCCTACAGACTGCTGAAGGCGCGGATTTTGCTGAAGGCGGATGTGTCCTCTGATGGCCCGGGATGGGAAGATGCGCGCATTGCCGAGGCATTAGAGACCAGTCTCTCGACTGTTTTCCGCACCCGGCGCCAACTTGTGGAGGAAGGGCTTGAGGCGACTTTAGCGCGCAAAGTTCCAGCGTCGCTTTCACAACCTCGGATCTTCGATGGGCAAGCCGAGGCCAAGCTGATCGCGCTTGCCTGTTCCGAACCACCCGAAGGATATACGCACTGGACACTCAGGTTGTTGGAAAAGCGGGTTGTCGAACTGGGCATTGTTGAGCAGGCCAGTGATACCACAATCCAACGCACGCTTAAAAAAACGCGCTCAAACCGCACCGGAACCGGTACTGGGTAATCCCACCCAAAGCCAACGCTGGTTTCGTGGCGGCCATGGAGAATGTGCTGGACGTCTACACCCGTCCACACGATCAAAACCGTCCGCTGGTTTGTCTGGACGAGACCAGCAAACAATTGACCCGTGAGACCCGCACACCCATTCCCATGCAGCCAGGGCGCGAGGCGCGCCATGACTACGAATATGAACGCGCAGGTGTCGCCAGCCTGTTCATGTTATTCGCTCCTCTGGAGGGCTGGCGCCACGTCGAGATACGCGATCGACGCACTGCCATCGATTATGCCCATATCCTGCGCGATCTGGCTGATCTCCACTTTCCCTATGCCGAAAAGATCGATCTCGTGCAGGATAATCTGAACACCCACAACCCTGCATCGCTGTACGAGGCTTTCCCGCCTGCCCAAGCGCGCCGCATCGCACAACGGTTCGAATGGCACTACACGCCAAAACATGGGTCTTGGCTCAACATCGCTGAATGTGAACTCAGCGTCCTCGCTCGCCAATGTCTGGCCCGGCGCATCCCGGACAAAACTATGCTGAAGGCCGAAGTCGATGCATGGACAACAAATCGCAACTCCCAACGCGCCAAAACCAACTGGCAGTTCACAACTCAAGACGCGCGCACAAAGCTTATCCGGCTTTATCCGCAAATCGAGTGAATCGCAGGACTAGTATACCCAGCACTGGCAGGGTTCTGCGAAGAATGGTCATTTTAGTCACTCCTGTCTGATATTCGCACACAACGCAGCAGGACCGATTTCGTTGCAATAAAAGTGCCTTATGCCGAAAACGTGTCAGCTACGCGTGCAGCGCGACGCAGGTTTTTTCGCAGCCCAACGGACCAATTGCGCATTTCCGGCGTTAGGTGTTCAGAGGTGCCCATGTCCAAAAGCAATGATGACCCAAGCCTGAGCGAAATTCTCGATACGCTCGAAGATGCCGGAGATGCGGAGCACGTGACCATCAACCAGATCCTTGAAGGGTTTGGAGATCGTTCACTGGCCCCGATCCTGCTGGTTCCGGCGATGATTACCGCCACCCCGATTTCAGGCATTCCCGGTGTGCCCACAATCACGGGGCTGATCGTCGGATTGATCGTTGTGCAGATGTTGATGGGACGCAATACGCTGTGGGTGCCGCAGACCATTGGCAAACGCGGCATATCAAAAGACAAAATGGCGAAATCTGTCAGGGTTCTGCGCAAACCTGTGGGCTCTCAAGTTCGACAGCAAAACCGCTAAGTCATTGATATTATTCGGACGGATTGCCCGAAAATGTACTACATGAAGCAGATTAGGCAGGTTTTGGAAGGTCTAGCGCTTCAAATAACTCCAACTGTTCAGGCGATGATTTTGTTGTTCCTTCGAGCGCTGTTTCAGCGACTTGGAACTGGTGGCGATGGATTCGTGACAAGAGATCCAATGAAGCTTGTGGGCTCGCGCTGTGCCCCTTGGCTTTCAAGCGCATACGCATGACGCGGTGAAGCGTAAGAGCGAGGAAGCAGATCAACGCATGAGCGCGGATGCGATCTGGCAGCCTATGGTGGACAGGCGCGATCTCGATGTCGGATTTCAGGACGCGAAAGCCACGCTCGATATACCATAGAGCCTGCCTCTTATAACTTGACAGAGCATGATGATCCCCCCAGAATCGGATTTGAAGCGCTTCGCGCGCTCGCACGCTGGATGGGATCACGCGATGAGCGAAGTACCGTCAGTTCCAGAATTTCAGATGCTGCCGTTGGATCGACGGCAGGAGGCCATCGCACTGTTGGGGCGGATGGCGCTGCGCCAGATCCGCAGCGCGATCGAGACCAAGGAGAGCGATGATGACGTCAGAATCGATCATGGTCCCGCGCGCCCAGAGTTTACCCGAGAAAGTCTGCGGACAGCATCGCGATCGCCAAGCGATCGTTTATATTCGCCAATCAACGCTGCAGCAGGTTGAGCGCAATCAGGAATCGACACGGCTGCAATACGCTCTGGTTGACCGGGCTTTCGCACTTGGCTGGCCGCGGGAAGCGATCGTCGTGGTCGACGATGATCTGGGACGCTCGGGCGCCTCGATCGAGGGACGGCTTGGCTTTCAGCGGCTGGTAGCAGAAGTCGGACTGGGTCGTGTCGGATTGGTCCTTGGGGTCGAGATGTCACGGCTTGCGCGCTCGTGCCGGGACTGGCACCAGTTGTTGGAGATTTGCTCCCTATTCGATACATTGATTGCGGATGCCGATGGCGTTTACGACCCATCGAATTTCAACGATAGGCTCCTGTTAGGCTTAAAGGGGACAATGAGCGAGGCCGAACTGCATATTATCAAGGCAAGAATGCTGGAGGGGCGACGTGCGAAGGCCCGGCGCGGCGAACTCGCAAAGAGTTTGCCAGCGGGTTATGTAGCGCGCCCGTCGGGGGAGGTCATCTTCGAACCTGATGAACAGGCCCAGGGCGTCATCCGTCTTATCTTTGATTTGTTTGAGCGGCTGCGGTCGGTTGGAGGTGTGCTGCGGTATCTGAACGAGCACAATATACAGATGCCGATACGCAGGAAAGATGGCCCGACCAAGGGTGATCTTGAGTGGCGCCGCCCAAGCCGAGCCACGCTGCATAACCTGTTCAACAATCCTATTTATGCCGGTGTGTATGCCTGGGGTGCGCGGCCCGTCGACAGGCGGCGCCAGAAGCCGGGGCGTCCTGGAACCGGGCGCTGCGTGAAGGCGCCGGACAATGTCGAGGTGTTTCTGCCAGACCGGTTGCCGGCCTATATCAGCTTGGAGCAATTCGAGAGCATCCAAGCGCAGATTAGGGCCAACCTGCCGAGCGCGCAGGGGCCGGTCCGGGCTGGAAGCGCTTTGCTATCGGGCATGGTGATTTGTGGCGCGTGCGGCTTGAGGATGCAGCCAACCTATAACAACAATGGTCAAGTCGCGCGCTACATCTGCAATGGCATGCACATGGCCTACGCAGAACCAATCTGTCAGTCGCTTAAAGCGGCCCCGGTTGATGAGGCTGTGTCGCGCGCTATCCTGCGATCGCTGGAACCAGCCGCGCTCGAGATCAGTCTTGCGGTCGCCAGCGACCTTGAAGCGGAACGCAAATCTCTCGATCGTCAATGGCAGCAGCGTCTTGAGCGCGCCCAATTCGAGGTTGATCGCGCCCGGCGGAGTTATGCCAGCGTCGAGCCAGAGAACCGACTGGTTGCGCGTAGTCTCGAGAAGAGTTGGGAAGAGGCGCTGGCGAGCCAAGCGCGCCTCATGGTTGATTATGACCGCTTCCAGCGCGAACGTCTGCAAGCACCGAGCCGCACTGAACTGGAGGCGATCCGTACCCTTACCCAAGATCTCCCCGCGCTTTGGCAGGCGGCAACAACCACACAAAGAGAACGACAGGAAATTGTACGGCTGCTGCTCGAAAGGGTTATCATCAAGATGGTTGATGACACCGAGCATGTGGAGGTCACGTGTCATTGGCATGGCGGCAATCAAACGATGCACAAGGTGATCCGTCCTGTCGCGCGGATCACCGCGCTCAGCAGCTATCCGGCACTGATTGCGCGCATGAAGGAACTCTACGAAGCTGGCCACAGTAGCCGCTGCATTGCCAATATTCTCAACGAAGAAGGCTTTGCCCCCCCCAAGCGTCGTAACACCTATACCCCCGAAATGGTCCGCCACCGCCTGGTTGCGGCGGGCATCGCCAAACCACAGCGCAAAAAACCCAGCGCCTCAGCGATGATTGTGCGCGAACCCGACGAGTGGACAATCCGAGAATTAGCCGAAGCCATCGGCATGCCTCAAGCGACCCTGTATTATTGGGTCGCCAACGGCCGCCTAAGCAGCCGCCTGGTTAAACATGACCGCAAACCGGTGAAGCTGGTGACTGCTGACGCGACAATGATCGAGGATCTTAAAGCGATCCGCGCGAGCCCGCCCCACCTGAGGCGCCTGCCGCCCCGGCAAAGCGCAGAACAACTTAAACTTATCACTTGAGAGTCGAAATGTCTGGTCGATATCAATATCGCTTAATTCCTTGTATTTCCGAACAGTTTCTTCCGGCGTTATCTCAGGAACATTGGTCAGCAGGACCAGTTTGCCGTCAAACAGGGCGGCCTGGGCGATAGCGTCCTCATCCACTGTCCAACTGAAGCGCTCGGCTTCCATGTCCACTTTGACGAAGCGGGCGAGTTCTGCGTCGGAAATGGCGCGGCCAAAGCGGCTGTAGGCGCCACGGTCGGATGCCTTCCGGCCCTTTGCAAGCTTTCCTTCATCTTGTCTATCAAGCTTTGCGACCATGGCGTTGCCCATGGCCTCCAACTCATCAATCCGCGCCTGTCGGCTTTCACCTTGCTCGAGAGCGCGCTTGGCATCATGCGCGACAATCAGGCGATGGCCTTCAAAGCTGGCCTCACACAGCCCGTCACCGTCGTTAAAATCGAAGTCCTGGAAGGTTTTGACCAAATCGCTGTAACGCCGTGCTGGCACGGCCAGAATGAATTCGAGTTTGCGCCCGCCTTGATCAGCCATCTCTGTCAGATGTTGGATATTGTCCAAGCTGAGCAGCCCCCGATCCGCCACCAGAATGATGCGCTGGATGGGGAAACGTTCCAGTACTGTCGTGAGCATGCCCTGTAGGGTCTTGGTCTCGGACACATTGCCTGGATGCACTGTGTGCATGAGCGGCAGGCCTTCAGCAGTCTGCACTACGCCCAGAACAAACTGGCGCGCAACAGCGCCTTTCTCCTTGTTCATGCCAAAGGCGCGCAGGTCATCTTCCAGCTTCCCCTCACCATGAATGCGCACAGTGGTCAGATCGTAGAAAACCATCGTCAGGTCATGATCGACAAGGGGGCGGATTTGACGGGCCAAGGCGTCCTCAACAGCCTCAGCGTTGTTCATCAGCGCGTCCATGGCGCGAAGCAAATGCTGATGGGTGACAGTCTCTGGCATCGCTGGCATCGCCACGGTCTCCAGCCAGCGCAGGCAGCCCAGCTTGCTTGTCGGGTCGCAGAGACGATTGAACACCATCGCCCGCACGAGGGCTTCGACATCAATACTGCGCTTGCCAGAGCGTAGTGCTCGGTTCAGGGCACGATCAAAGCCCAAATCTTTCCATAGCTCATGCAGTGCAAAGACATTCCCATAGGATAGCGCGGCATCAAATGTAACATTCAGCTTTGGCGGCTCTTCGCGGCCAGCCACACGTCCAGCCACACGTGTGAGGCCTCGAATGAGGGTATCCAGGGTACCGTCTTTCAATTTGTCTGCGCGGCCCAGCTTGGCAATGATGCGTGTCCGCGGCTGTCCAGCCTCGTTTCGATAAGCCTCAACGATTTGCAGGTAGCGGCGTCCGCCACTTTCGGTCACGCGAAGATACATGTGAGCAAAATTAGATAATTTAACCCAGCCTGTAAACGAATAATTGGCTAAAAAATGTACTACACAAAATCAGTCGGCGTACGTGGCTAACCCATTGAATTATCTATCGCCACATCCCCTCAAACAGCAAAATTTAACCCGCAAGTGTCGAAGTTGGGTGGGCTGGCTGGACCGGATGATGAAGCCGCGCATGGCTTGGTTGGCCAAACTGCCGTGGAATTATGTGGCCCTGCTGACCTGTCTGGCCATCGCCGTGACCACGCCCCTGATGGAGTTTTTGCCCTTTGTCATCTCAATCGCTGCGGTTGCAATCGGCGTTTTTGCGGCAGGGATACTGATGCGTGACGGGTTGGTCATGCTGATTGGCTATGCACTTACTGCGATTCTGGTCTTCGCAAGCGTGCAGGTTGCCTGACCCAGCGATGCCGGATCAGACCTGTCGGATTTGCAAAAGCAGGTTAGCCCAGCGACATGCTGACGGCGGATTCCGGCAATTCCTCATCAAAGCAGCGCTGGTAGAATTCGGCCACTGTCTGGCGTTCCAGCTCGTCGCATTTGTTCAGGAAAGACAGCCGGAACGCATAGCCGACCGAGCGGAAAATGCGCGCATTCTCGGCCCAATTGATGACAGTCCGGGGTGACATGACGGTGGACAGATCGCCATTCATAAAGGCTGTGCGCGTCATATCCGCGACGGTGACCATCTGGCTGATCTCTTGCCGCCCTTTGGCCGTGTTATAGGCGGGGCTTTTGGACAGCACGATGGCGGTTTCCGCGTCATGGCTCAGGTAATTCAGGGTAGCCACCAGCGACCAGCGGTCCATCTGCGCCTGATTGATCTGTTGCACGCCGTGATACAGACCCGTTGTATCGCCAAGGCCCACCGTGTTGGCCGTTGCGAACAGCCGGAAAGACGGGTGCGGGGTGATGATTTCGTTCTGGTCCAGCAGGGTCAGCTTGCCATCATGTTCCAGCACGCGCTGGATGACGAACATCACGTCCGGGCGGCCCGCATCATATTCGTCAAACACAATTGCCACAGGGTTGCGCAGCGCCCAAGGCAGGATGCCTTCCTGAAACTCGGTCACTTGCGCGCCGTCGCGCAGCTTGATCGCATCCTTGCCGATCATGTCAATCCGCGAGATATGGCTGTCGAGGTTCACCCGCACCGCAGGCCAGTTCAACCGCGCGGCCACCTGTTCGATATGGGTGGATTTGCCTGTGCCGTGATATCCCTGAATCATCACCCGCCGATTATAGGCAAAGCCTGCCAGAATCGCGAGGGTGGTGTCGGGGTCAAACTTGTAGGTTGGGTCAAGGGCCGGCACGCGGTCGGTCGCTTCGGCGAATGCCTTTACCTTCATGTCCGAGTCTACCCCGAACACATCGCGGACCGAAATTTCTTCGGTTGGCTTTTCCGATGCCGTCATGCTGTCACGTCCCGCCTGAATTTATGTCCTTACGCCCTGTCGGGCCTCTCGGTGCCAGATGTGAAACATATCCCGCGCAGGTGCAAGGGGAAGGGGTTATTTGGCGGCAACGATCAGAGATTTCAGGCCGTGAAAATGGTAAATATCGGCATAAATCGGGGGCTGCACCAGTTTCAAACCGGGCAGGCGCGACACAAGCGCGCGCAGGGCATGCACCAGTTCCAGCCGTGCGAGCGGCGCGCCAAGGCAGAAATGCAGCCCCGCGCCAAAGGCCAGATTCGCCTTTGCGCTGCGGTTGGGATCGAATTTGGCGGGCGCGTCCCAATGCTTCGGGCAGCGGTTGGCAGCCCCCAGCAGGCAGGCAATTTGCGTGCCTTTGGGAAGGGTGCGACCCACCACCTCGATATCTTCATAGGCCCAGCGGGTGAACAGATGCAGCGGCGGATCGAAGCGCAAAGTTTCCTCTATCAGCGCATCTGAAATGGGGGTCTGCCCGTAATGACCGGTCTGCAACAGGGTCTTGGTGGCGTTGCCGATGCTGTGGACTGTCGCCTCATGCCCCGCATTCAGCAGCAGAATGCAGGTCGAGATCATCTCATCCGTGGTCAGGCGGTCGCCCTCTTGCTCGACCGCGATCAGATGGGTTATCAGATCATCGCGCGGGGTTTGGCGGCGTGCCGCAATATAGCTGCGCATGAAATCGACAAATTCCGTGGTGGCCGCAATGGCGCGGTCCTCATCCGCACGGCTGCGGCCTGCCTGATACATGCCGACCATCGCATTGGACCAGCGCAGCAGGTCGGGGGCCAGTGTTTCCGGCACGCCCAGCAAGCGCGCGATAATCGTGACGGGCAAGGGCTGGGCGAACTGGGTCAGCAGATCAAACGGGCCATCGGGCAACGTGTTGATCAATTCATGCGACAGCGCTTCTATCTCGGGGCCAAGTGCCGCGATCCGACGCGAAGTGAAAGCGCGCAGAACAAGGCTGCGCAACCGCGTGTGGCGCGGCGGCTCCAACTCGAGCATGGAATGCGCCTCGACTGCATAGAAGGGGGCCAGATGCGCGGGTATTTCTGGCGGGTCCAGCGGCATACGCCCGAACCGACGGTCGCGCAGAATGGCGTTCGCGGCGGCAAAGCTGACAGCACAAGGCAGGTTGTAATCCTGCCAGTATATCAGCGGCCCCAGCGCGCGCATTCGGTCATAGGCGGGATAAGGGTCTTGCACAAAACCCGCATCCAGCGGGTCTTGTGCGAAGACGGGCAATTCCAATGCCATGCTGTTCAGGCCTTTGACACAGCGTCCAATATCCGCGCCCAGGACCGGATGCCGCGATGAAAGCTGTCCAGATCATATTTTTCATTTGGCGAGTGGATCTGGTCATCATCCTTGGCAAAGCCGATCAGCATGGAATCCATGCCAAGGATGGATTTGAAATATCCCGCAATCGGGATCGACCCGCCCGCGCCGACAAAGGCCGCAGGTTTGGGCCACTCATCCGTCAAGGCCGCGCGCGCCGCCTCGAATGCCGGATGCGAGGTTTCCATCACGGACGCGGGCGAGGCACCGTGGTCGTGAAATTCAACGCGGCAATCGGCGGGCACACGCGCCCGCACAAATTCGCGGAACGCTTTGCGCAGTTTGTGGGGGTCTTGTTGCCCGACCAGCCGGAAGCTGACCTTGGCCGATGCCTGTGCGGGCAACACTGTCTTGAACCCGGCACCTGTATAGCCCGAAATCATGCCGTTGATTTCGCAGGTCGGGCGCGCCCAGATCATTTCCAGCGCGGTGCGGCCCTTTTCGCCCGCAGGCACGCTTAGGCCGACACGGCCAAGGAAATCGTCGGCATCAAAGCCCAACCCATCCCATTGCGCGCGCAGCTCGTCCGGGATTTCGGGCACATCGTCGTAGAAACCCGGCACTGTTACGCCGCCCTGATCGTCATGCAGATCGGCCAGAATGCGGGTTAGAACGCGCGCGGGGTTCATCGCCGCACCACCGAAGCTGCCTGAATGCAGGTCGCGCGCAGGGCCGTGGATGGTGATTTCCTCGCCCAGCAGCCCGCGCAGCATTGTGGTGATGCCGGGGGTCTGCGCGTCAAACAGGCCCGTATCGCAGATCAGGGCCAGATCAGCGCGCAACGCGTCACGATTGGCTTCGAGATAGGGCACCAAGGACGGCGAGCCGCTTTCCTCTTCGCCCTCCAGACAGAAGGTCAGTTTCACTGGCAGGCTGCCATGCACGGCCAACCATGCGCGGCACGCCTCGACAAAGGTCATGAGCTGGCCCTTGTCATCGGATGCGCCGCGCGCGCGGATCACGCGGCCCTTAGGTGTGTCCTGAATCTGCGGATCAAACGGGTCTGATTCCCACAAATCCAGTGGGTCCACGGGTTGCACGTCATAGTGACCATAGAACAGCAGATGCGGCCCTTCTGCTGCGCCGCCCTGTGCAACCACCATCGGGTGGCCGCTGGTCGCATCCTTGCGGGCAGAAAAGCCCAACGCGTTCAGTTCCGCCACCAGCCAGTCCGCGGCCTTGTCCACATCGCCTGTATGCGCGGGGTCTGTCGAAATGGAAGGGATGCGCAGCAGGGCAGAAAGACGCTCCAGCGCCTGCGGCAGATCCCGATCTATCTGGTCCAGCACTGGGGTGATGGTTGCGGTCATGATATCGCTCCGGTTATAGGGATTTGGTGCAGAGCGTATCAGAGCGCTTGGGGCTGTCCAGCCCTGTCGCTTTTACGTACTGCGGGTGCTGAACGGCAAATGCCTTATGGGAGTGAGATGTATGCGACTTAAGAGTATCGGATTGGCAGCAGGACTGACGCTTGCAACCGTCGGCCACGCGTTCGCACAACAGGCTGCGGCAGAGCTTTATCAGCTCGATGGGGTGGAAATAAGCGTCATGACACATGCGTTCCTGTCGGACGAAGAGATGATGACCCTGCGCCTTGTCGGGCAGAATCGTGACGCGCTGGCGTTGTTCGTTCCCGAGGGGCAGGGCTATGCCGCATTGGCCATCGCACCGGACGAGGGATTCGTGCGCGAGGGTGTTCCCGTTGATTCGGCCATTGCCATGTCGGGCATGCAAGATATCGATTCCGCGCGCGCCTCGGCGCTAGAGGCTTGCGATGCTGCGCGCCAAACCGCACAGGATTGCGTGATCGCGCTTGAAGTGACGCCGCGTTAACAAACTGCCCAATAAAGATGCGACGAAGGGCCACGGAGCTTGGGCTTTGTCTGCCAGGCCAGTTTGATTTATGTCATGGTCCGTCGGGAAAGGCGAAAGTAGTTGTTGCGTGTGGGGCCGAAAAGCTTTGCAATTCGTCGATGGATCGATAGAAACGAATATGTACCCAGCTGATCTGCGAGGGAGAGGGTTTTGACTTATACTGCTGCGCTCGACACGGCCTTGAACCGATTGCACGAAGAAGGCCGCTACCGCACCTTCATTGATATCGAGCGTCGCAAAGACTATTTCCCCAAGGCCGTATGGACGCGCCCTGATGGAACGAAGCAGGATATCGTGGTCTGGTGTGGCAATGATTATCTGGGCATGGGGCAACAGCCTGTCGTGCTGGCCGCGATGCACGAAGCGTTGGAAGCGACCGGCGCCGGCTCTGGCGGAACGCGCAATATTTCCGGCACAACTGTGTATCACAAGCGGCTGGAAGCCTCGGTCGCGGATTTGCATGGCAAGGAAGCGGCGCTTCTGTTCACCTCTGCCTATATCGCCAATGATGCCACGCTCTCGACCCTGCCGAAGCTGTTTCCGGGGCTGATCATCTATTCCGACGCGCTGAACCACGCATCTATGATCGAAGGTGTGCGTCGCAATGGCGGGGCCAAACGGATTTTCCGGCATAACGATGTCGCGCATCTGCGCGAGCTGATGGCCGCGGATGACCCTGCCGCGCCGAAGTTGATCGCGTTCGAATCCATCTATTCGATGGATGGCGATTTCGGGCCGATCAAGGACATCTGCGATGCGGCCGATGAATTTGGCGCGCTGACCTATATCGACGAAGTGCATGCCGTGGGCATGTATGGCCCGCGCGGCGCTGGCGTGGCAGAGCGTGACGGGCTGATGCACCGGATCGACATCATCAACGGAACATTGGCCAAGGCTTACGGCGTGATGGGCGGCTATATCGCGGCCTCTGCCAAGATGTGCGACGCGATCCGCTCTTATGCGCCGGGGTTCATCTTCACGACATCGCTGCCGCCTGCGGTCGCGGCTGGTGCAGCGGCATCTGTCGAGATGCTGAAAACCGCCCAGCACCTGCGCGACAAGCAGCAAGACCATGCGCGCATTCTGAAAATGCGCCTGCGCGGGCTTGGTTTGCCGATCATTGACCACGGCAGCCACATCGTTCCGGTGCATGTCGGCGACCCGGTTCATTGCAAGGCGATTTCGGATATGCTGCTTGAACGGCATGGGATTTATGTACAGCCAATCAACTTTCCCACTGTCCCACGCGGGACCGAGCGGCTGCGTTTCACCCCCTCGCCAGTGCACAATCCGGGGATGATTGACGACCTTGTGCGCGCTATGGATGGGCTTTGGGCGCATTGTGCGCTAAATCGCGCCGAAATTTCCGCCTGACTTTCAATAAAGCTTCAAATCGCCGTGAAAATCTATATGCTTGATGCAGTGGTGACGCGGATTCAAAAGCTGCGCGCCGCTGTATGGTGAGTGCAGGTGAAACCTTAGGCGGTCAAGGGGCGGGTAATGAAATGGTTTGGAACTAAACCAACATCAGAAGACGTGGACACGTCTAATTCAGCAGCAATCGGTTTCGACGATTTTGAAGTTCGTCTGGGCGATTTGATGCGCGGTGAACGCGCGACGCTGGGTAAATCTTTGTTGGACGTGCAGCGCGAGCTGCACATACGCGCGACATATATCGCGGCCATCGAATCAGGCGACCTGTCTGCGTTCGAGGCGGCGAGCTTCGTTGCGGGCTATGTTCGGTCATATGCGCGCTACCTTGGGATGGACCCTGACTGGTCCTATGCAAAATTCTGTGCCGAAACGGGGTTTGCAATTTCGCCCGATTTGCAGCGCAGCACCTCAAGCACGCCGCGGATCAGTTCGCAGGCAGCAAATCGTGATTTTTCACAAGGTTTGCTGTCCAGAACAAAAATGGCGTCAGAGCCGGACCCCTTCTGGCAGCGGCTTGATCCGGTTGCGCTTGGATCAATCACTGTCATGATTCTGCTGATCGTGGGGCTTGGTTTTGGCGGCTGGACCGTCTTGCGCGAAGTGCAGCGCGTCAATCTTGCGCCTGCGGATCAATCGCCCACAGTGCTGTCAGACCTTGACCCGATTTCGTCAGGTGCCGCGCCCAGAATGGCAAACTCCGAAGAACCGGCTTTGCGCATCAGCGCGCCGGAGAATGTCAGCACGGCCAATGCACAAGGCGTCGTGCGCAATTATCGCCCCGAAGCGCTGGAAACACCGGTGGTGGTTTCGCGGGACGGGCCGATTGCCGCGATCAACCCGCGCGAGATCGACATAGAGTCCGAGGATACCGGCTTCCGGTCCGCCATTGATTTGGCCTTGGCAGAAGCAGAAAGCGGGCGCCTTTCCAGTGAGGATGTGCGTGTCACCCGTGACGGCCCGCCAGAAGTTGAAGTTCTGGCTGTGAGGCCAAGCTGGATCAGGGTGCGCGCCGCAGATGGGACTGTCTTGTTCGAGAAAGTTCTGGACGCAGGCGAGCGGTTCAAGGTGCCCCAATCCGAAAGCCCGGCCACCTTGCGCGCAGGCAATTCAGGCTCGGTCTATATGATCGTCGATGGTCAGCCCTTTGGCCCAACTGCGCCGGGTGCGCAGGTTGTGGACCAGATAGCCCTGTCGCCAGAATCTGTTACGGAACGCTTCACGCTTGCCGATCTGAGCGACGATCAGGCGCTGCGCGAATTCGTGAATGTTGCCGAGGTCGAGAATTAAGGGCGCTGGCCAGTTTTTCCACACACACAACACCCCTGCACATAGCGCGCGTCATGACTGAAATCAGCATGGCGCGTTTCTTATGGGCCCCGTGTATTCAGGCAAGGGATTTGACGCGCAGGCCCGCCGCCCATTGCCGCAGTGTCTGGATTGGCCTACATTCCACACAACAGACATAAGGGATCATTCGCTGATGGATCATAATCACATCCGCCCTTGGCGTAATATTGCGCGGCGCAAGTCACGCCAGATCATGGTCGGGTCAGTGCCTGTCGGGGGGGATGCGCCGATCACGGTGCAAACCATGACCAACACCGACTCGGGCGATGCGTCCGCAACGATCAAGCAAATTCTGGACTGTGTCGAGGCGGGCGCGGATATCGTGCGTGTTTCGGTGCCCGATACCGATGCCAGCCGCGCCCTGCGCGAGATTTGCCGCGAAAGCCCTGTGCCCATCGTGGCCGATATTCACTTTCACTACAAACGCGCCATCGAATCCGCCGAGGCGGGCGCTGCCTGTCTGCGCATCAATCCCGGCAATATTGGCGATGCGACCCGCGTGCGCGAGGTGATCAAGGCCGCGCGCGATCATGGGTGTTCCATTCGTATTGGGGTGAACGCCGGGTCGCTGGAGCGGCACCTGCTGGAGAAATACGGCGAACCCTGCCCTGATGCGATGATCGAGAGCGGGTTGGACCATATCCGCATCCTGCAAGACAATGATTTCCACGAGTTCAAGATCAGCGTGAAAGCGTCTGACGTGTTCCTTGCCTCTGCCGCCTATATGGGTCTGGCCGAGGCGACCGACGCCCCTATCCATTTGGGCATTACCGAAGCAGGGGGCATGACTTCGGGGACTGTGAAATCCGCCATCGGCTTGGGCAACCTGCTGTGGATGGGGATTGGCGACACGATCCGCGTGTCGCTGTCCGCCGATCCGGTCGAGGAAGTGAAAATCGGCTATGAAATCCTGAAATCACTCGGGCTGCGCCATCGGGGGGTGAATATCATTTCCTGCCCGTCCTGCGCGCGTCAGGGTTTTGATGTGATCAAGACCGTCACAATGCTGGAAGAGCGGCTGGCCCATATCAAGACCCCGATGAGCCTGTCGATCATTGGCTGTGTGGTCAACGGGCCGGGCGAGGCGCTGATGACAGATGTCGGCTTCACTGGCGGTGGTGCTGGGTCGGGCATGGTCTATCTGGCGGGCAAGCAAAGCCACAAACTCAGCAACGAGCAGATGGTCGAGCATATTGTCGAACAGGTGGAAAAGCGCGCCGCCGAGATTGACGCTGTGCCGGATCAGGCCGCCGAATAAGGCGATGTGCCGGGACAGGCCCGGCGCACCGCTTACTTTGCCCCGCCAATTTCCGCGAGCAGTTGCGCATTTCCGCCCGATGCCGTGGTATCAATGCACAGATGGCGTTCCAGAAACACATGCCCCGCATCTGGCATATCTGCGATCAGCGGCAGGATTGGCCCTTTGCGTTGCGCCAGCGCTTTCTCTATCGCGCGCGCCTGATCTTCATGCCCCCAGAACAGCACCCCTGAAAACCCGCTTATCCTGTCCAACCCGTCGGGGATACCGTCGAGCGTGACCGCCACACCGCCAAGCGCCTGCACCGCTTTCGCCTGCGCCTTCGCGGTGTCTTTCCCCGGCCCCAGACACAGGATCGGCGCGCGTGCGGCAAAGCGCAGGCGGTTCGACTCTCCCGTTGGGCCGGGCAATTCCTGCACTGGCGGCAGGGACGGGCGGTGTGCCGTGGCAAGCGCCTTGCGCACATCTGGCGTAGCAGCAACGCCGGCGCGGTCTGTCGCGCGCTGCGCCCTTTGTTGGGTGAATCGTGTCAGGTAATGCGGCCCGCCTGCCTTTGGCCCTGTGCCGGACAGCCCTTCGCCCCCAAATGGCTGGCTGCCGACAATCGCGCCGATTTGGTTGCGGTTGACATAGGTGTTGCCCGCTGTAATCCGCTCGACCACATGCTGCACACGGCTGTCGATGCGGGTATGCAGGCCAAAGGTCAGGCCATAGCCGGTGGCATTCACATCCGCGATCACATGGTCCAGATCAGCCGCCTTGAAGGTCGCCAGATGCAGCACAGGGCCAAAGACCTCGCGCTCCAGCGCCTTGATGCCAGAGACGGACACGACGACGGGCGGGACAAAGAACCCAGCGTCAGGTGCCGCCAGTTCATGCAGCACGCGCCCTTGCGTGCGCGCTGTTTCGACATAGGCCGAAATCTGCTCGCGTGCATCAGGGTCGATGACAGGGCCAACATCGGTAGACAGCGCCCACGGATCGCCAAGGCGCAATTCATCCATTGCGCCGAACAGCATGGCGCGAAACTCTTCTGCGATATCTTCCTGCACATAGAGGCACCGCAGCGCTGAACAGCGCTGGCCTGCCGATTGAAAGCTGGAAGCAAGCACATCGCGTACCGCTTGTTCCGGCAGGGCTGTACTGTCGACGATCATGGCATTCAACCCGCCCGTTTCCGCGATCAGCGGCGCGCCGGGGGCAAGGTGGTTTGCCATCGCGCGGCGGATCACAAGTGCCGTTTCGGTCGATCCGGTAAAGGCGACACCGTTTACCTGCGCATCTGATGTCAGAGCCGCGCCCACGGTTGCGCCATCGCCGGGCAGCAGTTGCAACACATCGCGCGGCACACCAGCTTCATGCAAAAGCTGTGCCGCCAGATATGCGACAAGGGGCGTTTGCTCCGCAGGTTTGGCAAGCACCCCGTTGCCCGCGGCCAAAGCCCCGGCAATCTGGCCCGTGAAAATGGCCAAAGGGAAATTCCAAGGGCTTATGCAGGCAAAGACACCGCGCGCGGGCGCGGTCAGCCCTTGGGCCTGAAGCGCGTAATAGCGCAGGAAATCCACCGCCTCGCGCAACTCGCCCACGGCGTCGAGTTGGCTTTTGCCCGCTTCACGCGCCAGAATGGCGAAGAACTGGCCGAAATGCTGCTCATATAGGTCTGCGGCACGGTTCAGAACCTGCGCACGCAAGGCAACATCGGCAGTCCACGGCTTCGCGGCGGCAAGGGCCGCTTCGACATCTTCAGCGGCGCAAACGGTTACTGTGCCGACCAGATCGGCGGGGTCAGCCGGGTTGTGCGCTTTGTAAGGGGTAGCGCCTGTTACCGTGACCGCGATCAGGGGGCTGGCCTCGAAGCACGTGGTGCGGAAGGGCGCGCGCGCCGCTTCAATCGCGTCAAGGTCGCGCTGGTCGGTCACATCCCATCCGCGCGCATTGCGCCGCGCGGCGCCGAACAATTCTGGCCCGGTGGCAATTTTCGGGTTCACCCCGACGGGCAGTTTCTCAAGCTCTGCAAACGGGCAGGCCGCAACCACAGAGGGCGACACATCTTCATCCACGATCTGGTTGACGAAAGATGAATTTGCCCCGTTCTCCAGCAAGCGCCGCACCAGATAGGCCAGCAAATCCTTGTGCGCGCCCACTGGCGCATAAATACGGCAGCGCGTGCCTTGCTGGGTCAGCACCAAATCATGCAGCTTTTCGCCCATGCCATGCAGGCGCTGAAACTCGTAATCCAGTGCGCTGACGCCCATCTCATCGGCCATATGCATAACGGCGGCGACTGTGTGGGCGTTGTGGGTGGCGAATTGCGGATAAATCCGCGCGTGCATCCCCAGCAACTTCCGCGCACAGGCGATGTAATTGACATCGGTGGCCTGTTTCTGGGTCAGGACGGGAAACCCCTCTAGCCCAAAAACCTGCGCGCGCTTGATTTCCGTGTCCCAATAAGCGCCTTTGACCAGTCGCACCATCAGCTTGCGGTCCAGCCGTTCGGCCTGTGCGTGCAGCCAGTCGATTGTGTCGCCCGCGCGCGGGCCATACGCTTGTACCACGACGCCGAAGCCATCCCACCCTTCCAGTGCGGGGTCGGCCAGGACGGCACCAATCACGTCGAGTGACAGGGCAAGGCGGTCGGCCTCCTCTGCGTCAATGTTGAAGCCCAGCCCCAAGGCAGCGGCTACCCGCGCCAATTCGCGCACACGCGGCACCAGTTCGGCCATGACACGGTCGGATTGCGCCAACTCGTAACGCGGATGCAGCGCCGACAGCTTGACCGAAATGCCCGGATTGGTGCGGATGTCATTGCCACTGGCGCGCGCGCCGATGGCACGGATCGCGGCGGCATAGGCGGTCTGATAGCGCTTGGCATCGGCCATCGTGCGCGCCGCTTCGCCCAGCATGTCATAGGAATAAGAGTAGCCCCGGCTTTCCAATTGCTTGGCGCGTGTCATGGCCTTGTCGATTGTCTCGCCCAGAACGAATTGACGGCCCATTTCCTTCATCGCGCGCCCGACAGCGGTGCGAATGACCGGCTCGCCCATCCGCTTGACAGCGCCGCGCAGAACTTGTGCCGCAGACTTGCTGCGCTCGTCCAGCACGCGACCTGTCAGCATCAGCGCCCAAGTCGAGGCATTGACCAGACTGGACGACGACTTGCCCAAATGCCGCCCCCAGTCCGAGGGCGCGATCTTGTCTTCGATCAAATCGTCTATCGTCGCGGCATCGGGCACGCGCAACAATGCCTCTGCCAGACACATCAGCGCTATGCCTTCTTCAGTGGACAGGCCATATTCGGCCAGAAACACCTCCATCAACCCCGGAGAATCGCTGGAACGGATGTCTTGAACCAGTTTGGTCGCCGCTTGGGTGATGCTTTCGCGCGCAGTGTCATCCAGAGCGGCGATGCGTGTCGCATGTGCAATTTCCTGCGCCTCATCGCGCAACAGGTGGTGTGTGATACCGGCGGGCAGCGTGGATTTTGCTTCATGCAACATGTCAAAAACTTTCACAGGACGATACCCCGATGATCGCATAGATTTCTGTTGCTTTCAGACTTAATTGTTGCTTATGTCAGGACATAAGTCTTCATAAAGCGGATATTACAGGCAAATGAACCAAATAAAGCTGGACAGCTTCGATCATGCCATTCTCAGGCATTTGGCGGTGCATGGCCGCATGAGTGTGACCGAGCTTGCGGGCCATATCGGGCTGACCAAATCCCCCACCCAAGCGCGCTTGCGGCGGCTGGAGGAACATCAGGTCATCACCGGCTACCGGGCCATGATTGACCCGCAGCAGATTGACGCGGCGCATATCGCCTTTGTTGAAATCAAGCTGTCAGACACCCGCGAAATGGCGCTGCGCGCCTTTAACGAGGCGGCGCGCAAAGTGCCGGAAATCGAGGAATGTCACCTGATCGCAGGCGCGTTCGATTATCTGCTGAAAGTGCGCAGCCGGGATATCGCATCATATCGCAGGGTTCTGGCCGAACATATCTCTGCCTTGCCGCATATCACCTCTACCTCGACCCATGTGGTGATGGAAGCGGTCAAGGAAACCGGCGAGCATCCGTCATTCTAGCACCGCGTCAGCGGCGGATCGCTGTCAGAACCGGCATATGGCCTGCGCGCAAGATCAGCATACCGCTGCGGCTGATATCGAACCCGCTGGCCGCTTCAAGCGCGTCCAGAAACCGCAATTCCATGTTGCGCAGATTTGCAGGGCAGGCCAGTCGGGTGGTGCCCAGTTCCCGAAAAGCAAGCTGCCCGTTTTCGATTTCCGCGCGGCCAACATAACGGTTGCAGGTGCCGCGACCGGAAATCTGGCCATTGCCGATCTGAAGGGTCAGATCGCTGGCCGCTTGCGCATTCTCGACCAGCTTGATGCCGTGCAGGCTGAGCACATGCCAAGCGCGCCCCGACAGCAAATCCATCGGAGAGCCCGCGCAGCCCTGCGATACAGTTTCCGTCGCGTACTGGGTCAGTTCAGCCGCTATCGGATAGATCAGCCCGTTATCCGTGAGGGTGCACCGCCCCTCGGTCAGGCGCAGCGACGGTGATGTGGCGCGAATGTCGATCATCCCGTTGCGCGGCGCTGAAATGCTCAGGCCCGCACTGGACAGGGTTTCATCTTCCAGCCCCGGCAGGTCAATCAGGGCCGTGTCCAGTCCCAGCTCGATCCGCCAGTCGTTGCTTGCGGCGACAGCATCCAGTGGCAGGACCGGACGGAACAGCGCGGGGCGGCAGAGTTCCGGCTCTTGTCCCGGCAGGGTCAGTTCAGCCTGATTGCCTGAAAACCGCAATTCGGTGCCGTCTTCGGCTGTGAATGTCTGTGCGCTGTCGTTCTGTGCGACCAGTACGCCTGTTGCCGCAGGGTGCTGCAAATGCAAACCATCGGCCAGTTGTCTGACCTGTGCGACCTGCCCGTCACCGCATTCCCAATAATCGCTGAACCCGATCGCAAGGATTTCATGCAAGGCAAGCGACAGGTCGGATGCGGTGCGATCCGCAATCTGCTTAACCGCACTTTGCAAGATCACCGCCCCGTCGGATATCAGGCCCGATTGCAGCGTCTTGGCGGTGCGTGGAAGGGGTGGCAAGTCTATCTGAAGGGTGGTGCTGCCCCCTTCAACAGGTGTGCGCAGGGCAATAATCGCCTCTCCGTCTTCGTCGCGGACAAGCAGCAGGGCTTCTGCGCCATCCTCGAGTGTTGCTGTCCAGCTTAGATCAACCACCCCCTCGCGTGACAACGCGGGCAGGGCGAGGAAGATCATGGACAAGACAGCACAGGCAAGGCGCATCAAGGTCTCCATCGGTCGGTTGAGACTGGGGATATGCCATGACGCCGCCTTGCAGTAACAACAATTACGTGAGGTCAGGCGCGTTCGGAGTATTCAAACGTCTCGGTGTTGACGACGATGTCTTCATCCTGCCCGACAAAGGGTGGAACCAGAACGCGCACCCCATTGTCGAGTACCGCAGGTTTGAAGCTGTTGGCCGCAGTCTGGCCTTTGACCACTGGCTCTGTCTCGACGATCTTGCAGATCACTTTCTGGGGCAAGGCGACGTTCAGCGCTTCTTCGCCGTAATATTCGACCGTTACTGTCATGCCGTCTTGCAAGAACGGGCGGCGTTCGCCCAAAATCTCGGCGTCCAACTCAACCTGCTCAAAGGTTTCCATGTCCATCACGACAAGCCGACCATCGGTTTCATACAGAAATTGCTGGTCTTTTTGCTCCAGCCGGACCTTTTCCACCTTGTCGTCAGAGCGGAAACGTTCGTTCAGCTTGCGGCCATCGCGCAGGTTCTTCATTTCGACCTGTGCAAATGCGCCACCCTTGCCGGGTTTGACATGGCCCACTTTAACAGCGGCCCATAGCCCCCCGTCATGTTCCAAGACGTTGCCGGGGCGGATTTCGTTACCATTAATCTTGGGCATGCTGAGACCTTGTCAAAACCTTGATGTTTTTTCGATCTTTCCTATATCGCAGGGGCAAGAGGCGCGCAAGGAAGCGTTATTCTTGCGTTTATTGAGAGCCATGCGTTAGGCGCATAGGTGCTATGCGAATTCGGTGTAGCGAATCAAGGTGCAAAAGGATATGCAGCCCTGAGCGGTGAATGCAAGAGCAAGAATAAAGGAACTTGGAATGTTTGATGCGGCGGATGGAACAGCCTTTACACATGAGCAAGGCGCACGCGCTCGCAAACTGTTTGCGGCGGTGGTACTGGCCGCGCTGGATGATGCGATTGCTGATGACAAGAAATACGGCAATGGCCCAGAGCAGATTGCCCGGTGGGCGCGCTCTCGTGATGGGCGGGAAGTGCTAAGCTGTGCCGGAATTGACCCGAATGAACGTGTGGTCGCTGGCCTGATGGAATTCGTTGGCAAAGGCGTGCGCACGTCTGTCGCGCTGTCGCGCGAAGAAAGCGAACGTCGCCACGCGGCAGCAGCGGCAGAAGCCGAAGCAGCCTAAGGCTTAGACAACCCGATCGAATGACAAGCCCCCGCACCAAACGTGCGGGGGCTTGTCATTATGCGGCTGTCTGCGCTCGTATGGCGCACCGTCGAAGCGGGGCGCAGTTACAGTGAAACACCTGCTGCTTCTGCCAGAAAATCCAACCGGTCCTGCCCCCAGAACAGCGCCTCGCCCATCACGAAAAAGGGCACGCCGAACACGCCAGCGGCGACGGCATCTTCCAGATTGCGCGGATAGATTTCGGCCCCTTGAAGCATACCGCTAAACGCCAGACCGGGGTTGAACCCCGCAGCCGTCAGACAATCGCGGATGACATCATCTTCGGCGATATTGCGATCTTCTTCCCAGCAGGCGCGCGTGAGCCCGGTCACAAGTGCGGCCATATCGCCGCCCCCTTCTTCCTGTGCTGCGATAATGGCGTAAGAGGCAGGCGCAGGGTTTGCGGGCCAGAAGGCGGGGCGCAGCTTGATCGGCATATCGAGGCGCTTTGACCAGCGGTCCAGTTCTTGCAGGCGATAGGCCTTGCGGCTGTCATGCCGGTCCGCCAGAACCTGCCCGCCTGTGCGCTGGAACAATGCGACCGGGTCAAGTGGTTTATAGCGCAGCGTGGCCCCTGCCGCCTGCGCGATTTGTGCGGGGCGTGTGCCTGCCATATGCGTCCAAGGGGAAACCGGGCTGAGATAGTAATCAATATGTGTCATTGTCTGTCCTTTGCGCCGTGTGGCAGTTTGCAAGACCGTAACGGGGTGATAAGCGGTGTCAACTTTTACGATTCCCAAAGGATGGCCCGATGATCGACCGCTCGGAACCCAAGCTGATTTCCGGAAATGCGAATGTCCCCCTAGCAAAAGCCATCGCGCGCAGGATGTCTCTGCACCGGGGCATGTCCGTTTCACTTGTCGATGCGCGGGTAGAGCGGTTCAATGACGGCGAGGTCTTTGTCGAAGTCTATGAGAATGTGCGCGGCGAGGATATGTTCATTATCCAGTCAACTTCGAAGCCAGCCAATGACCACCTGATGGAGTTGCTGATTATCGCGGATGCGCTGAAACGCTCGTCGGCGGCACGAATTACTGCTGTAATCCCCTATTTCGGATATGCGCGTCAGGATCGACGGACCAAGGCACGCACGCCGATTTCTGCCAAGCTGGTGGCCAATATGATCGCGCAGGCCGGGATCGAACGTATCCTGACGCTGGACCTGCACGCCGCCCAGATTCAGGGGTTTTTCGACATTCCGGTGGACAACCTTTACGCCGCGCCGGTGTTTGCGCTGGATGTTAAGCACCATTTCCGCGAGCGGTTGCAGGATGTCACTGTCGTGTCGCCCGATGTTGGCGGCGTGGCCCGCGCGCGTGAACTGGCCAAGCGGATCGGTTGCGCGCTGGCGATTGTGGACAAGCGGCGCGAAAAGCCGGGTGAAATTGCTGAAATGACTGTCATCGGTGATGTGAAGGGCAAAAGCTGTATCATCGTGGATGACATTTGCGATACGGCGGGCACGCTGTGCAAGGCCGCTGAAGTGCTGATTGAGGCGGGTGCCACCGAAGTGCACAGCTACATCACCCACGGTGTGCTGTCTGGTCCGGCGGTCGAGCGGATTACAAATTCGGTGATGAAGTCGCTGGTGATCACCGATTCAATCGCCCCGACAGAGGCAGTGCTGGCCGCGCCGAATATCCGCATCGTGCCGACTGCGCCGATGTTTGCCCAAGGGATACTGAACACGTGGAAAGGGACATCTGTCTCGTCCCTGTTCGATACCGAAACACTGATCCCGATCTATGAGGGGTTGTATACCGAATAAGGGTACTGGCGGCACGGTGCGGGTTTTGAAGCCTTGTGCCCGGTGCCGCCGCGTTACTCGTGGTCTTTCGACTTTGGCGTGTCGCGGCGGGCGCGGTCCGAGGGCGGCAATGAATCGAGCGAGTCGAAGTCATTGATGTCGCGGCGGGTGGCGTGCCTGCTTTTGTTCCAGCGCGACAAGCCCAGCCACACCCCAAGTCCGACCGAAGCCCAGATCAGCCCTTGCACAAAGATATGCAGCCCCGACACGAAATACGTGACCAGCGCTACCGCCGCCGCGCCAATGGCGAACCCCAGCGCGACATAGACGGCGGTCATCATTTCAACTGCCAGCAGCACAGCTGCAATCAGGCCCCAGATGATCCAGTCTGGCAGGGCAAACAGGTCCATCGCTTAAAACTCTTTCATGATGGCAGCCGCCTCGCGGAAGGAATTGGACGGCCCGCCCGGCAGCATGATGAGTTTCGCATTGCTGGATTTGGCCAGACCTTCCAGCGCTTCAACCTGCATCCGCGCGGTCTGGAAGGTCAGTGCATCGCGGGCATTCTCGCCCTCTAGTGACCCGGCGATTACACGGTTCGATTCCGCATTCGCTTGCGCAATGGCGAGAATACCATCGGCGCGGCGCTGTGCCTCGTACAGTTCGGCATCGGCGTTCAATTCGGTTGCACGGCGTACACCTTCGGCGCGGGTAATGGCCGCGCGGCGCTCGCGCTCTGCCGCCAGCACTTCGGCCATGGCCTTTTGCGTTGTGTCATTTAGGCGTACATCAGTGATTTCCGAGCGTGAAATCCGAATGCCATAGGTCTTGCCCGCATCTTCCAGCGCTTCCAGAAGCGCCAGGTTCAGCGACCCGCGATCTGATTGCACCGCGTCCAGTTCCACCTTGCCCAATTCCGAACGCACCAGCGATTGCACCAGCCCGATGACCAGCTCGTCAATTTTGTTCACGCGGAAAACGGCGGCTTCGGGGTTGTCGATCCGGTAAACAACCAAAAG